>CAXUJE010000165.1:0-6950 GCA_964251035.1 uncultured Acetobacteraceae bacterium | reverse complement strand
TCTTCCAGGAGCCGATGACCAGCCTCAACCCGGCCTTCACGGTCGGCTCGCAGATGACGGAGGTGTATCGCCGGCACCGAGGCGGCGGCCGCGCGGCGGCAACCGAGCGGGCGGCGGCGCTGCTGGGCCGGGTGGGCATCACAGCGCCCGGAATGCGGCTGGGCCAGTTCCCGCACCAGCTTTCGGGCGGGCTGCGGCAGCGGGTGATGATCGCCATGGCGCTGATGTGCGAGCCGGAGCTGCTGATCGCCGACGAGCCGACCACGGCGCTGGATGTCACCGTGCAGGCCGGCATCCTGCGCCTGCTGGCGGCGCTGCAGGCGGAGACGGGCCTGGCGCTGCTGCTGATCACCCACGACCTCGGCGTGGTTGCCCGCACAGCACACCAGGTCAGCGTCATGTACGCCGGCCAAGTGGTCGAGAGCGCCCCGGCGTCGGCGCTGTTCGCCCGGCCGAGCCATCCCTACACCCAGGGCTTGCTGGCCAGCATCCCGGTGCCGGGCAAGGGACGGCGGGACGAGCCGCTCGGCAGCATTCCCGGCACGGTGCCGCGCATCCCGCCGAATTTCGTGGGCTGCGGCTTCCGCGACCGCTGCGCCCTCGCCATGCCGGACTGCGCCGCCGACTTGCCGCTGCGGGAGCGCGCGCCGGGTCACACGTACCTGTGCCAGATCCCGCCATAACGCCCGCGATCGAGGTGCGTGACGTGCACCGCCATTTCGGCCCCGTGCGCGCGGTGGACGGCGTCAGCCTCCGCGTGCCGTCCGGCGGGGTCATGGGCATCGTGGGCGAGAGCGGCTGCGGCAAGAGCACGCTGGCCCGCATCGTCCTGGGCCTGCTGCCGGCTGACAGCGGCGACGTGCTGGTGGAAGGGCAGCGCCTGGCAGGCCTCGACCGCCGCGCCCGCGCCAGGCTGATCCAGCCGGTGTTCCAGGACCCGTACTCCTCGCTCAACCCGCGCCACCGCGTGCGGGACATCGTGGCGCTGCCGCTGCGCGCCCAGAACATGCGGGACGTGAAGGCGCCCGTGCTGGACATGCTCGCCCGGGTGGGCCTGGACGCAACGCACGCCGCCAGGCTGCCGGCGCAGCTCAGCGGCGGACAGCGGCAGCGCGTCGCCATCGCCCGCGCCTTGGTGCTGCGCCCCCGCATCGTGGTGTGCGACGAGCCGACCAGCGCGCTCGACGTGTCCGTGCAGGCGCAGATCCTCAACCTGCTGGCCGGGCTGCGGCGGGAGATGGGCCTGACGCTCGTGGTGATCAGCCATAACCTGGCCGTGGTGGAGCGCATCGCGACGGAGGTGGCAGTGATGTACCTGGGCCGCATCGTCGAGCATGCGCCGGTCGATGCGCTGTTCGCCGACCCGCGGCACCCTTACACCCGCGCCCTGCTGGCCAGCGTGCTGACGCCTGAGCCGGGCCTCGGCATTCCCGACGCTGGGCTGGGAGACAGCGCGCCCGACCCGGCCAACGTGCCCCCGGGCTGCCGCTTCCACCCGCGCTGCCCGGCCGCGCAGACACGGTGCGGCACGATGGACCCGGCCGGGACCAGGGCGAAGGGTCGGCTAGTGGAGTGCCTGCTGGAAGCGGATTGACGCCGGATTGCCAGGCGTGGACGCCGCTACTTCCAGCTTGCGAGGTAGAACCGCGGCAGCTCGTCGCCGAACGCCTTGAAGTTCAGCGTGCGGCTCATCGCGTAGTTGGTGACGAAGGTGAACAGCGGCGCGAAGTAGGCGCGCTCGGTGATCCGCTTGATCGCGGCGCTGTAGGCGGCGCGGCGCTTGTCGGGGTCGCTGCTGCCGCCGCCGGCCTCCACCATGGCCTGCAGCTCGGGGTCGCGGGCGTAGTCCTGGCCGCCGCCGGTGAAGAAGAACGGCATGAAGGCGGAGGCGTCGTTGATGGAGTAGCTGCCCCAGCTTCCCAGCTCCATCGGGTTCTTGCCCTCGATGCTGCGCTGGACCACGGCGCCGACCTGGAGCTGGCTGATCTTCGCCTGGATGCCGACGGCCGCCAGGTAGTTCTGGATGGCGCCCTGCCATTGCGGCAGCAGGGAGCCGACGATCTCCGTCGTGAAGCCCTGGGGATAGCCGGCCTCGGCCAGCAGCGCGCGCGCCTTGGCGGGGTCGTATTCGTACTTGGTGGCGATGGCCTGGTCGCAGCCGAACTGGGTGGGGAAGCACGGGGCGTCCAGCACGCGGGAGCCGCCGGGCATGAACTGCTTGGCCATCGTCGGCCGGTCCAGGGCATACAGGATCGCCTGGCGCACGCGGGCGTTGGTCAGCGGGTTGTCCGCCCCGGTCCGCCCGGCGCTGTCCATGTTCAGATAGGCGACCCGCATGCTCTCTTGGCGCATGGTTTGCAGCGTCGGCATCCGGTTGAAGTTGTCGAGCTGGTCCGGGCTGAACATCCAGATCCAGTCGGCCTGGTTGCCCAGGAGCGCCGACATCTCGCCGGTCGCGTCCGCCACCTCCTTGATGACCAGGCGGCGGATCGCGGGCTTGCCCTTGGGACTATCGAAATAGTCGTCGTTGCGCTCCATCTCGATCTGGCTCGCGCCGTCCACCGCCGTGATGCGGTATGGGCCGGTGCCGACCGGCGCCTTGGAGTACTCGGCCCCCACCCGCTCCCGGTACGCCTTCGGGTAGATCGGCAGCACCATCGCGATGTATTCGAGCGCCGCCGGGAACACGCGCTTCAGCTTGATGCGGACGTGCATGTCGTCGACCGCCTCGGCGCCCGCGATAAAGCTGAAGTTGCTGGGCACCGCCACCTGCTTGTCGGACAGGGTGGATTGGACGGTATAAACCACGTCCTCCGCGGTGAACGGGCTGCCGTCGTGGAACTTGACGTTCGCGCGCAGCTCGAACTCGATCGTCGTGTCGTCGGCGTAGCGCCAGGAGGTGGCCAGCAGCGGCTTCAGCGTGAAGGTCTCGGGATCGCGGTAGATCAGCGTGTCCCAGGCCTGGTGCGCCACCACCAGTCCGGTGCGGAGCGAGTTGTAGTAGGGATCGACGTTCGGCACCGCGTCCCGCCAGGCGACCCGGAGCGTGTCCTGCGCCTTCTGTGCCGACGCCGGGGCGTGCGCCAGGAGGGCCGCAGCGATGCACAAACCGCTGAGCAACAGGCGCGTCCGCATCGTCCATCCCTCCGGCACCAGCAGGATCAAACGTTACGTGCGGCTGCCCGCTGGCGCAATGCTGCATTGCGTCAGGCAGCGTCTCATTCAGCCCATCGTGGCGTTGAACGCGCCGCCGTCCAGCAGCAGGTTCTGCCCCACGATGAAGCCCGAGGACGCGGCGCACAGGAACACGCAGGCGTCGCCGAACTCGGCGGGGTCGCCGACCCGGCCGGCCGGGGACTGCTGGGCGCGCTCGTGCAGCAGCTCATCGACCGTCCGCCCGGCCTGCTCCGCCGCCATCAAGGCATTCGAGCGCAGCCGGTCGGTGAGGAACGGGCCCGGCAGCAGGTTGTTGATCGTCACGTTGTGCCGCGCCACCTGCCGGGCGAGGCCGCCCACGAACCCGGTCAGCCCGGCCCGCGCCCCGTTGCTCATGCCGAGCGTCGGGATCGGCGACTTCACGCTGGCCGAGGTGATGTTGACGATCCGGCCGAAGCGCCGCGCCGCCATGCCGTCCACCACGGCGCGGATCAGCGCGATGGGCGTCAGCATGTTCGCGTCGAGCGCCTTGATCCAATCCTCGCGCCCCCAGTCCCGGAAATCGCCGGGCGGCGGGCCGCCGGCGTTGTTCACCAGGATGTCGGGGTCAGGGCAGGCGGCGAGGGCGGCGGCGCGTCCGTCCTCCGTCGCGATGTCCCCGGGCGCCGTCGTCACCATGGCCCCCGTGGCGGCGCGGATTTCGTCCGCCGTGCGCTCCAGCGCGCCCGCGGTCCGGGCCGTGATCGTCACCGCCACGCCCTCCCGCGCCAAGGCCATGGCGCAGGCGCGTCCCAGCCCCTTGCTCGCGGCGCAAACCAGGGCGCGCTTGCCGTGCAAACCCGTGTCCATCGCTAGTCCTCCCTCGCAGATGCGTCTGCCGTCTCGGCTCCAAGGATTTGCCGCCACTGGTCCGGCAGCGGCACGGGCCGCCGTGTCGCCCTGTCCACGCAGACATGCACGAAATATCCCTCCGCCGCGGCCATGTCGGCATCTTCCCGGAACACGGCGACCTCATGCCGAATCGAGCTGCTGCCAAGCCTTGCGAGCCGCAGCCCGGCGGTCAGCCGGTCGGGATACGCGGTTTCCGAATGATAGCGGCAACTGCTTTCGGCGACCATCAGCAGGTGGCCGCCGCCTTGCCAGGCCAGGATGCCGCACTGCACTAAAAAGTGCGTAATCGCCGTGTCGAAGAAGCTGTAATACGCCGCGTTGTTCACGTGCCCGAATACGTCGTTGTCCATCCAGCGCGTGGTGATCGGGAGGAAGCGGCGGTAGTCGGCACGCATGCCGGGCGAAGCTCTGCTCATGGGGCGGGGATCATGGCGAGCATCGCACCGCCGCGCCAGAGCCGCGCGCCGCCAAACCAGGGATCTCCGCTTATGCTGCGCCTCATACTGCTGCTGATCATCCCGGCCGCTGCCGGATGGATGTCCCCTGGCCGCGCCTCGGCCCATGCCATCCTCCTGGACAGCGAGCCGGCGGCGCGCGCCACCGTGCCGCCGGGGCCGACCGGGATCAGGCTGCGCTTCAACAGCCGGATCGACCATGCGCGCTCCCGCCTGGCGCTGCGCAGCGGCCAGGCGGAGCGCGTGCTGACGCTCGACCCGGCAAGCCCGGCGGATGTCATGGCAGCAACCTCCGACCTCGCCCCCGGCGATTGCGTGCTGCGCTGGCAGGTGCTGGCGGTGGACGGGCACATCACGCGGGGCGAAGTCCCGCTGACCGTGCGGGTGCCGTGACATGGCGCTGCTGATCGACCTGTTTGGCTACCTGTCCATCGTCCTGCATGGCCTGACCATCGGCGCGCAGAGCATGGCGGTGGGCGGCGTCCTGTTCCTGCTCGGCCTGGCGCGCCCCTTCGCGGCGACGCTGCCGGATGGCCCGGCCCTCGTCAGGCGCACCGGCGTCATCGCGGGCTGGAGCGCGCTTGCCTTGACGGCCGGCGAGTTGCTGGCCGTCGCGCTGCAGGTTGCCGTGCTGATGGGCAGCGTGGACCTCGGCCTAGCCGAGGCGCTGACGGCGCAATTCGCGGTGGCCGGCTTGGTCAAGGCCGCCGCGGCCGGGGTGCTGGGAGCCGTCTTGCTGGCGCCCTGGCCGGCGCCGGCGCCGGCGTTGCTGGGGCTGTGCGCCGTGGTGCTGGCAGCGGCGGTGATGACGACCCACGCCGCCGCGCGGCTCACCGACGGCCCCGTGCTGATGGCCGCGACCGGGCTGCACATCCTGGGCGCCGCGATCTGGATCGGCGGCATTCCGTTCTTCATCGTGGCGCTGCGCCGGCTGCGGGACGGTGCCGCGTTCCGCCAGGTCGGCGCGCGGTTTTCCCGGATCAGCATGATCGGCGTCGCCTGCATCCTGGTGTCGGCCGCGACGATGACGTGGTTCTACATCGGCTCCTGGGGTGCCGCGTACGGAACCGCCTATGGCGTGATGGTGGGGGCCAAGGCCGCCATGTTCGCGGCCCTGCTGCTGCTGGGACTGGGGAACTTCCTGGTGGTCGAGCGGCTGCGGGCCGACCCCGCCACCCCCGTGCTGCGCCTGCGGCGCTTCGCCGAGGTGGAGGTGGGCATCGGTTTCAGCATCTTCTTCGCCGCCGCCTCCTTGACCTCCGTCCCCCCGGCGGTGGACCTCGCGCAGGACCGCGTGACCTGGGCCGAGATCGCCGAGCGCAACACGCCGCACGTGCCGCGCCTCACGTCCTCGGACTACGACAGCCTGGCGCTTTCGCAATTGCAGGCGCAGTTGGACGCGGAGGCCGCCCGTGCCAGCACCGCGCCGCCGCCGGCCGTCGTGCCGGGGTCGGGCGTGCCGTCGGCGCGCAACGCCGCCGACATCGCCTGGAGCGAGTACAACCACCATTGGGCCGGGCTGTTCGTCGTCGCTGTGGGCCTCCTTGGACTGCTGCAACAAGCCGGCCTGCGCGCGGCACGGCACTGGCCGTTGGTGCTGCTGGGCCTGGCGGGGTTCCTCCTGGTGCGGTCCGATCCCGAAACCTGGCCACTGGGCGATGTTGGCTTCTTCGAGAGCTTCCGTGACGTGGAGGTGCTGCAGCACCGTATGTTCGTCGTGCTGATCGTGGCGTTCGCGCTGTTCGAATGGGGCGTGCGCACCGGGCGGCTGCGGCGCCCCGGGGCGGCGCTGGTGTTTCCGCTGCTGACTGCGGCGGGAGGCGCGCTGTTGCTGACCCACAGCCATGCGATCTCCAACGTCAAGGACCAGCTGCTGATCGAGATGTCGCACACGCCGCTGGCGCTGGCCGGAATCGGCGCGGGCTGGGCGCGCTGGCTGGAACTGCGGGCCGATGGCCCGGTCCGGCGCATGGCGGGCTGGGTCTGGCCGGCCTGCTTCCTGCTCGTCGGCGCGATCCTGCTGCTTTACCGGGAAGCCTGATTTACCGGGAAGCCTGGGGCGCCAGGCGGCCGGTCCCGGCCGGCACGAGGCTGTCCCGTGCAGACAGGAAACCCGGCCCGGCGGCCAAGAGCCACAGCACGGCAAAGAACACTGCGCCCTGAGCTGCCATGCCGAGCAGCCTCATCCCGCGCCACGTGCTTTGCCGCGCCGAACGCAAAACGTGAACGTAGCGATTCGGGAGCGGCAGGTCGAAGGCGGAGTGGGCGCTGACGACGTGCATCATAGACCTCTTTTGTTCGTTGAAAGTTCCAGCTAAAGGTGGCCGTCCTGGAAATCAGGTTCACTTTATGTTCCAAATAGCGCCCGGGTCAAGCCTAGACCGGCATGCCGAAGGCAATATTATACTTCCCATACCCAAACGTCTGGCCTAGCGTTAGGAGAAAAGG
>CAXUJE010000164.1:8930-11312 GCA_964251035.1 uncultured Acetobacteraceae bacterium | reverse complement strand
GGCACACCTGCCGGCGTCCGCCTACAGCGCGGTTTAGGCTACAGCGCGGTTTAGGCTACAGCGCGGTTTAGGGTCTCGTCTCGTGATCCCGAACTGAAAGGCGTGGTCAAATTCGAGGCCACGAAGGCTCACCGCTAAAGTGAACACGGCCATGCACTCCACACCGCCGCTGAGTCAAGTATGTTAATGCCTTACTTTGCGCCGCCGGCCGTTCGCGCGCCGCGCGGGTTGTGATGGCGGCATCAGTGGGGGTGCGGGGCATGGGACGGTTCCGAAAACACCTAGATAGGCGCCTAATGTACGCCACCGTTCACCTATGTTCAATGACGTTCGCGGTGGTCAGAAAATTAGCGAAAACAATGCGATATCTAGTCCGCCACTGCTCGTCACTGTCCGCAGTAGCGACCCTTTCAAGGCTGTAACACGGATTCGAATCCCGTACGGGGCACCATCGCCAATGCCGACATTCCTTGAATTGCGGACCTTGGCGCTGCAAGCCCGGGCTGCTGGGGAGCGCAGCCGTGCGGCGGAGGCCTGGCGCGCGGCGCTGCGGCGGCAGCCGGACGATTGGACCTTGGCGCTCGAACTCAAGCGCGACCTGAAGGCGACGTTTCGTTATCCGGATGCCGATCCGCAATTCCGCCGGGCCGCCCGGCACCTGCCCGATGCAGAGTGGTTGGCTCACTACACAGCCCTCTATGCCTACCACATGGACGACCTCGACGCCTTGCACCAGCGGGCAACGGCCATGCTGGACGCCTCGCCAGACCATGCGCCGCTCCATGCGCTGCGCGCCGAGGTGGCGCAGCAACGGCGCGACTGGCCCGCGGCAGCCGAAGGCTTCGCCGCCGCCGAGCGGCTTCACCCTGCTTATGCCGAGTATGCAGCCAAGCGCCGCGCCGCGTTGATGCACGGGCGTGTCGGCGACTGGCTCCAGCGGCAGCCGCCGAATGGGGACGCCTATGGGCTCGCCGCCATCAACCTCGACCGCAACACGGAGCGTTACGCCTGGACCAAGCGGCTGTTCGGCGGCGGTCCCGTGCCGCTGCACCGCGTCCCCGCCATTGAGGGCAGCCGCTTGCCGACCCCCGCCGTGCACCGGTTGCAGGGCGATCCAGCAATGCTCGGCACGCTCGGCTGCTTCCTGAGCCACGCCGCCGCCTGGGACAGCCTGGCGGCAAGAAGCCTTCGCCATCTGATGGTCATTGAGGACGACGTGATCCCGTTGGCTGATCTGCCGGCCCGGCTCGGCCCGTTGGGATTGCCGCCGGGCTACGATATCTGCTTCGTGAACGACCGCCTGGAGCCGCGGCTAGACCCGGATGCGGCCATGCAGCCCAGCGTGCATTCTCTCGCCGATGTCATGCGCAGCTTCCTGCCGGAGGACAACGCGCCCGGCGGTGACGGCTATCTCCTCAGCGCACAGGGTGCGGCGAAGCTGCTGGGCTGGGTCGCGCAGGACGGCTTTGCCGGCGACCTCGACTGGCGGCTGCTGGCCTACGGCATGGACGAGGCTGCCATCGCCGCCCTGCCCCGCCATGCTTTCGCCCGGCAGATGCTCGACCGGCTGCGGCACGGCATTCCTCGCGCGGAGCGCCTGGAGGCTTACGTGCTGCATCCCGCGCTCATCCGCACCGTGGGCGTCAGCAGCGACCGGGAGGACGAGAACCGCGAGCGTCCGGATTGATTTCTCCGCCCTGGCCTCACGCCTTTTTAGTTTCGAATCCAGATAGACATCCCCGGTTGCTCAGGAGACACTCGCGCTCTGAACATCCGGGCAACGAGGCACCATGAAGGCGACAACGTTTGACAAGCACGCCAGGCTCAGCCCGTTGCCATGAGTGCCGCCGAGGACAGCCAAGTCACGTTGTCCCCAATCGGGCGTGGCCGCAACCAAGCTGAAGCACAACGCATCGCAAATGCCGCCCTTCCGTTTTCATGCTGCGCAATTTGCGGGCTGCAGATGGCGGCTTGCTTGCAGATCGCTCATTTGGACCATGATGCCGGCAACAACACGCCGGATAACCTGGCGCGCCTGTGTCCGACGCATCACTGGATGTATGACGCAGGCTTCTATCCGGTCGAGGCGATCCGGCTGTTGCAAGCCCATTGGCAGGAGAAGAAGGGCATTCCTAGCCACAAGGCACGGATGAAGGATGCTGGTTCGAAAGCTGCTCTTGCCCGTAAGCGCAGCGCAGCAGCGCGGAAGGCTGTCCTGACGCGTCAGGCCAATGCCAAGGCGCGTGCCTAGCCTCTGATGGTCAGGCGCTCCTTGATGATGCGGGATTGATGTCGAATTGTATGAACAAGAACAACGTGTTTAACCTTACTCTCTTGACCTTCACAAACGCCCGGGGCTTGCTCTTCCAGCGATGGGAGGGG
>CAXUJE010000164.1:0-8920 GCA_964251035.1 uncultured Acetobacteraceae bacterium | reverse complement strand
GCGGGGGGGAACGGGTCGAATGCGTGGTGGTCGGCGCCGGCGTGGTGGGCCTGGCCGTCGCCCGTGCCCTGGCGCTCTCGGGCCGCGAAGTCTGGGTGCTGGAAGCCGCGGACGGGATCGGCACCGGCACCTCTTCGCGCAACTCCGAGGTCGTGCACGCCGGCATCTACTACCCCACTGGCAGCCTCAAGGCGCGCTTCTGCGTCCAGGGCAAGCACATGCTTTACGACTACTGCGCTGAGCGCGGCATCCCACACAGCCGCCTGGGCAAGCTGATCGTCGCCACTGAGGCGGCAGAGGTCCCGGTGCTCGACACCATCCGCGCCAAGGCCGCGCGCAACGGCGTCGATGACCTGGAATGGCTGGATGCGCTGGACGCGCATCGGCTGGAGCCTGCGCTGCGCGCCTCGGCCGCCCTGCTGTCGCCCTCCACCGGCATCGTGGACAGCCATGCCCTCATGCTCGGATACCAGGGCGACACCGAGAATGCCGGCGGCGCCGTCGTCTTCCACGCCCCCGTGCTGTCCGGCGCGGCGCTGCCGGGCGGCGGCTTCTCGCTGCGGATCGGCGGCGCAGAGCCGATGGAGCTGGCCTGCGAGGTCCTGGTGAACGCCGTCGGCCTGCACGCGCCCGACATCGCCCGGCGCATCGCCGGCATCCCGCCCGAGACCATTCCGCAGGCCTACTTCTGCAAGGGCAGCTACTACTCGCTGGCGGCCCGCGCTCCGTTCCGGCGCCTGATCTACCCGGTGCCGGAAGCAGCGGGCCTCGGCGTGCATCTGACGCTGGACCTGGGCGGACAGGCGCGGTTCGGCCCGGATGTGCAGTGGGTCGGGCGCGAGGAGTACGACGTCGATATCCGCCGGGCTGACGGGTTCTACGCGGCCATCCGCCGCTACTGGCCCGGCCTTCCGGACGGCGCGCTGACGCCGGGCTATGCGGGAATACGGCCCAAGATCAGCGGACCCGACGAGCCTGCCGCGGACTTCGTCCTGTCCGGCCCGGCGCAGCACGGGCTGGGCGGCCTGGTGAACCTGTTCGGGATCGAAAGCCCCGGCCTCACCTCCGCCCTGGCCATCGCCGAGCATGTCGAGGGTGTGGTCAACCGGCGCAACGCGCCGTAACGTCTCCGCCAAGGATTGCGGGAGGAATGTGATGCGAATGGTGCTTGCCGGCCTGGTGGCCGTGACGGCGTGGGCCCTGCCGGCGCGCGCCGACCTCGCGCTCTCATCGAACGACGCGCACACCATTCTCGACAACGGCGCCCAGGTCGCAGCACCCGAAGCGGCGGCCGATACCTTAAGCGTCATCGACCTGGCGGCGTCCCCGCCCAGCATCCGCGCCACCCTCGACGTGCCCGGCAGCGTCGTCGGACCGCCCATGGCGGTGGCGGTGGCGACGGACGAGAGCTTCGCCATCGTGACCTCGGCCACCAAGGCCGACCCCGCCGGCCCGGCCGGGATCAGCAGGGACGACCGGGTCTCGGTCATCGACCTGACGGCGACGCCGCCGCAGGTCGTGCAAAGCTTGCAGGCAGAGGCAGGCGCCACCACGGTCCGCATCGCGCCGGGCGGCACCCTGGCGCTGGTTGCCAACCGGTTCGCCGGCACGGTGTCGGTGTTCACGATTGCTGGCCGCCGCCTGACGCTCGCCGGAACGGTGATGACCGGCCCGAAGTCGATGCCGAGCGGGATCGCCTTCACCGCCGACGGCAAGGCGGCGCTGGTCACACGCAACGGTGACAACATGGTGCAGGTGCTGGACATCGACGGCGCGAAAGTCACGCTTGGCGCCCGGCAGATCACCACCGGGGTGGCGCCCTACACGATCGACGTGACGGCCGACGGCACGATGGCGGCGGTGAGCAACATGGGCCGTGGCGACGGCGATGTTGACACAGTAAGCCTGATCGACCTGACCGTCCAACCGTTCCGCACCGTGCAGACGATCTCGGTCGGCAACTCGCCCGAGGGCCTGAAGTGGTCGCCGGATGGCAAGATCCTGGCAGTCGCCACCCAGGAGGGCACGACCAAGCCGGACGAAAGCCCGTTCCACCGCGACCGGGGCCGGTTGGCCATGTATGCGCTGGCCGACAAGCAATTGACGCCGGTCGCCGAGGCGCCGGTCGGCCATTGGTCGCAAGGCATCGCGTTCTCCCGCGATGGCCGGACCGTCCTGGTGCAGAACATGGTGGAACGCACGGTCCAGGTGTTCCGCTGGGATGGCACCAAGCTCTGGCCCGGCACGTCGCTTGAGATCGGCGCCGGCCCTGCAGCCATCGCGACGGCGTGGCCATGACCGGGGCTGCCCAGCTTGGGTGATCTGGCATGGGTGGACATTCAGCGTCGGGACGGACGAAGCAGCTGCTAAAGGGCGTGTGACGTCGGCGCGGCCTTCCGACCGCCATAGATCCTCTGGCTCTCCGCGCTGACCCGTTTGGTCATTGCCGTACCGCTCCATTCCTTTCAAAGTTGAAACGGACTGCAAATGGCGGCTGTCATGGAACGCAAGGCGCCTGCTACCGTTTCTCTGGGCCAAGCCGTCCGGATCGCGGCGCGCCGGATGGTCACCAACATCTTGGTTGGCGCGGCGTCACGGAAGTGGCTTGGTGGACGGCCAACTGACGAGAGAGACGTGCCTGTGAGCGAAAGCATCCACCCGGATCAGCGCAGCCCGACCATGCCGGAACCGCTGCCCTTGTTCCTGTTTTCCGGCATGGGAGGATACGACCCGAAGCTCGTCGATGTCGGGATTGCGTGCCAGGAAGCGGTGAGCACAGTGCAGATCGCCTATCCCAACTGGCGGACCCTGCGCAAAGCCCCGGATTTCGATCTTGAAACGCTGGTCACAGACGTGGTCGGGCAGATCACGAAGCACTGCGCGCCTTGTGCGGTCCTGCTTGCCGGGTATTCCTTTGGCGGCGTCGTTGCGTTCGCCGCCGCGACGCGCTTGCGGAGGGAAGGCTACACCGTCCGCTTCTTGGGCCTGCTCGACGTTGAGGCCCAGCCCGGGCTCGACGCGGCACCGGGCGCATTGCGCGCGCCGAAAACGCGTTGGCAACAACTCACCGGGTTCATAGCCGCGATGCGCCGCGGCGAGGCCCCAAGCAAACTTGCCTATGTGTCTGCCCGGCATCTCAAAAGCCCGCGCTTGCGCCGGCTGCTCAACTTCTACGCGCGCGTTCCACGGCGCTGGCTCCGGGGAAAGTTCATGGTCTATCTCGATCGCGACCTGCTTTCGGAACACATGGAACCGCTGCTGCGCCAATGGATCGCGCGCCGCAACACGCTGCAGCCGCTGCCCATTCCGGTCTATCTGTTCCGGACAGAGCAGCACAGCGCGAGCGCGCCGCGCCATCTCGGCTGGGATCATCATTGCCCGGACCTGACGGTCATCTCCATGCCCGGCACGCACCTCGGCATGCTCGGCTCATCGAACCGGCCGGCCTTGTGCGCCGCGTTCCGGAGCGCGGTCTTCGAAGCCTTGGGACGCACGCCCTCTGAGATCAGCCCAACTTACGGAACGTCCGACTAAGCCGCCGCCGCATCAGCGATGAAGAAGCTGGCGGTGACGCTGCCGTTCCACTCCTCCGCCCGCAAGTGCCCGGCCAGATGCAGCGGCGCCCCCCGGGCCAGCAGCCCGTCCGCCAGCGCCCCATCCCGCGCCCGGAACAGCAACGTTTTCAGGCGTGGGCCGCCGCCCTCCCCTTGCACGTAGGCGCGGATGGTCGCGCCCTCCTTGCCGATCCGGTCGGCGCGGACCACCTGAGCGCGCGGGAGCACGAAAACCGGCTCCTCGTTGCCGTTCCCATAGGGCGACAGCCGGGCAAGCTGCTGGGCCAGATCAACCGTGGCGCCGGACACTGCCAGCGTGCCTTCCACCGGAAGGTCGGCGACGCGGGGCAGCGCCGCCGCGTGCGCCAGGCGCTCGTTCAGGAAAGCATGGAACGCTGGCACGTCGCGTTCGTGCAGCGCGAACCCCGCCGCCATCGCGTGCCCGCCGCCGGTCACAAGCAGCCCAGCCTGCCGCGCCGCCATGATGGCGGTTCCCAAGTCCACGCCGGGCACCGACCGCCCGCTGCCCCGCACCAGCCCGTCATCCGCGAGCGCGCCCACGCAGGCCGGGCGGTTGTGGCGTTCCTTGATCCGCCCGGCGACGATGCCCACCACCCCAGGGTGCCAGCCTGCCCCATGCACAACCATCGCCGCGTGCCCGGCGTCGGACTGCGCCGCCGCCTGGCCGAATGCCGCTTCCAGCATCCCGGCCTCCACTGCCTGGCGCTCGCGGTTGGTGGCGTCGAGCGTTCCGGCCAAGGCCCGCGCCTCCACGGGATCGCCGCACAGCAGGAGGCGCAGCCCGAGATCCGCCTGGCTGATGCGCCCGGCCGCGTTGATGCGGGGGCCGAGCGCGAAACCGCAGGTGAACGCGGTCGGCACGTTGTGGGCCGCCGCCGCCTCCAGCAGCGCCGCGATCCCCGGGCGTGCGCGCCGGGCCATGACCCGCAGCCCCTGCGTCACCAACGCGCGGTTCAGCCCGCGCAGCGGCATCACGTCGCACACGGTCGCCAGCGCCACGAGGTCCAGCAGCTCCCGCAGATCTGGCTCGGCCCGCCCGGCGAAGAACCCGGCGCGGCGCAGCGCCCGCAGGGTCGCGATGGCTGCAAGGAAGGCAAGCGCCGCGGCGCACAGCCCGTGCAGCCCCGACGCATCATCCAGACGCTTCGGGTTGACGGTCGCCAGCACGGGCGGCGGCGGCCCGTCGCTCGCATGGTGGTCCAGCACCACGATGTCTGCCCGGCCCTGCACGGTTGACAGCGCCACGGCCGCCGCCGTGCCGCAATCCACGCAGACGATCAGCGTGGCCCCCTGCTGCACCAGGTCGAGCAGCGCCGGGCCGTTCGGGCCGTATCCTTCCAGCAGCCGGTCCGGCACGTGCGTCAGCACCCGGCAGCCCAGGGTCCGCAGCACGGTGGCCATGATCGCGGCGCTGCACGCGCCGTCCACGTCGTAGTCGCCGAACACGCCGACCGTCTCGGAGGTCGTGACGGCATGGGCCAGACGGTCGGCCGCACGGTCCATGTCGGCAAGAAGCGACGGGTCCGGCAGCAAGGCGCGCAAGGTTGGGTCGAGGAAGTGGGCCGCGCTGTCGAGATCGACGCCCCGCGCCGCCAGCAAGCGGCCGACGACCTCCGGTAAGCCTAATCTCTGGGCGATGCCCAGGCCGACCCGGTCCTCACCCCTGCGCCACAGCCACCGCCGTCCCGTCAGGCTGGCGCCCACTCCCAAGGCGGCCCCCGTCATGCAGCCCCAGTCATTCGGGTGCCATTCGGGCGCGCTACTCCGGCTGCCAGGTCTTGGTGGCGAAGTTATGGTGCGCCTCGATGTAGCGGACCGTGCCGGACTTGCTGCGCATCACGATGGAATGGGTGAAGGCGCCGTGGCCGAACCGCCGCACGCCGCGCAGCAAAGCGCCGCCGGTGACGCCGGTGGCGGCGAACATCACGTCGCCCTTGGCCATCTCGTTCACCGAGTACTTATGCCGCGGGTCGGTGACGCCCATTCCGCGGGCGCGCTCGACCTGCGCCTCGTCCTCGTACATGAGCCGCCCCTGCATCTGCCCGCCGATGCAGCGCAGCGCCGCCGCGGCCAGCACGCCCTCCGGCGCGCCGCCGGCGCCCATGTAGACATCGACGCCGCCATCCGGCAGCCCCGCCGCGATCACCCCGGCCACGTCGCCGTCGCCCAGCAGCATGATGCGCGCCCCGGCCTCCCGGCACTTCGCCAGCATCTCGGCATGGCGCTCACGCTCCAACATGCAGACCACGAGATCGCCGACCTCGCGTTTCTTGGCGCGGGCCAGGTTGCGAAGGTTCTCGGCCACCGGCGCGTCCAGATCCACGACCCCCTCCGGCAGCCCGGCGCCGACCGCGATCTTGTCCATGTAGATGTCAGGCGCGTGCAGGAAGTTGCCCTGCTCCGCCAATGCCACCACGGCCAGCGCGTTGGGGCCACCCTTCGCGGTGATGCTGGTGCCCTCCAGCGGGTCCACCGCGATGTCCATGGCCGGGCCGCCGGCGCCGACGCGCTCCCCGATGTAGAGCATCGGCGCCTCGTCCATCTCGCCCTCGCCGATCACCACCGTGCCCGCGATGGCGACGCTGTCGAAGGCGCGGCGCATCCCCTCCACCGCGGCGCCGTCCGCCTCGTTCTTCTTGCCGCGGCCCATCCAGCGGGAGGCGGCGAGGGCCGCAGCCTCCGTCACCCGCACCAGGTCCAGCGCCAGGTTGCGGTCGAGGCTGATCTCAGGGTGATTGTCGGTCATGGA
The DNA here is from genome assembly GCA_964251035.1 of uncultured Acetobacteraceae bacterium. GTDB lineage: Bacteria > Pseudomonadota > Alphaproteobacteria > Acetobacterales > Acetobacteraceae > CAHJXG01. The sequence continues at coordinate 2,596 of CAXUJE010000164.1, read as the reverse complement.
GGTTCCTTACGCAGGCTCGATGCGGATCAGGGCGGGCGGTTCCAGCACGGTGCCGAAGGCGGCGATCTGGTCCAGCGCCCGGCGCATCGCTGCCTCGTTCGACTCATGCGTCACCAGCACCACAGGGACGGCCTCCCCCGGCGCCCGGCCGCGCTGCAGCATGCTTTCCAGGCTGACGCCGGCATCGCGCAGGGCGGCCGTCACGTCGGCGATCACGCCCGGCCGGTCCACGACCATGAGCCGCAGGTAATAGGCGCCGACATGGGCGGACATCGGCACGGCCGGCAGGTCGGCGAGCATCGCAGCGTCGGCGCCCCAGACCGGCGTGGCCCGGCTGCGGCCCAAGTCGATCAGGTCTGCCACCACCGCGCTCGCAGTCGGCCCGGCGCCGGCGCCCCGGCCCTCCAGCATCACCCGCCCGACGAAATCACCCTCCGCCACCACCGCGTTGAGCACGCCATCAACCCGCGCGATCGGCGCCGCCTGCGGCACCATGCAGGGATGCACCCGGCTCTCGATCCCCGCCTCAGTCCGCCGCGCGATGCCGAGCAGCTTGATGCGGTAGCCAAGCTCGGTGGCAAAGGCGATGTCGAGGGCGGAGACGGTGCGGATGCCCTCGATATGCACCGCCGCGAAATCGACTGGGCGGTTGAACGCCAGCGCAGCCAGGATCGCCAGCTTGTGCGCGGCGTCGATGCCGTCCACGTCGAAGCTCGGGTCGGCCTCGGCGTAGCCCAGGCGCTGGGCCTCCGCCAGCACGTCGGCGAACTCCCGCCCGCGCTCCCGCATGGCCGAGAGGATGTAGTTGCAGGTGCCGTTCAGGATGCCGACAATGCGGCTGATGCGGTTGCCGGCCAGGCCCTCGCGAAGCGCCTTGATCGCCGGAATGCCGCCGGCCACCGCCGCCTCAAACGCAAGCGTCGCGCCGGCCTCGCCGGCCTGCTGCGCCAGCGCCGCGCCATGCACCGCGAGCAGCGCTTTATTCGCCGTCACCACCGGCTTGCCTGCCGCCAGCGCCGCCTGCACCAGGTCGCGCGCCGGCCCCTCTGCACCGCCGATCAGCTCCACCACCACGTCGAGCGCCGGGTCAAACGCGAGGGCCACGGGATCATCGTACCAGCGCAGGCCGGAGGTCGGCACGTCGCGCTCCCGCATGCGGTCGCGGGCGGAGACGGCGGTGACGGCGATCGGCCGCCCGGCCCGCGCCGCGACCAGCTCCGCATTGTCCCGCAGCAGGCGCAGCACGCCCATGCCGACCGTGCCCAGCCCGGCGACGCCGACGGACAACGGACGGGTCATACCGCCGTCGCCTCCGTGCCGACGCTTTCCGCGCGGTTGCTGTCGCCCCCCAGGAAGCCGCGCACGTTGCGCACCGCCTGCCGCAGGCGCTGGGTGTTCTCGACCAAGGCGATCCGCACATGCGTGTCGCCATGCTCGCCGAAGCCGATGCCGGGCGCCACCGCGACCTTGGCGCGGGCCAGCAGCAGCTTGCTGAACTCGACGCTGCCGAGATGGGCGTAGCGCGGCGGGATGGGCGCCCAGGCGAACATCGACCCGTCGGGACTCGGCATGTCCCACCCGGCCTGCGCCAAGCCGCGCACCAGCACGTCGCGCCGCTCGCGATACAAGGCGCGCATCTCCGCCACGCACTCCTGCGGACCGTTCAGCGCCGCGGTCGCCGCGACCTGGATGGGGGTGAAGGCGCCGTAGTCCAGGTAAGACTTCATCCGCGCCAAGGCCGCAATCAGCCGGGCATTGCCGGCGGCGAAGCCCATGCGCCAGCCCGGCATGGAGTAGGTCTTGGACAGGCTGGTGAATTCGACCGCGATCTCCTTTGCGCCCGGCACCTGCAGCAGGGAGGGCGGAGGCGTGTCGCCGAAATAGATTTCGGCATAGGCCAGGTCCGACAAAATGTAGATGTCATGCTTGCGGCACAACGCCACGACCTCGCGGTAGAAGGCGAGGTCGGCGCAGTAGGCCGTTGGGTTGCTGGGGAAGTTGACGATCAGCGCGGTGGGCTTCGGCACGCTGTGGCGCACGGCGCGCTCCAGTGCCTCCAGCATGCTGGCGTCCGGCGTGGCCGGGATGCTGCGTACGCTGGCGCCGGCGATGATGAAGCCGAACTGGTGGATCGGATAGGACGGGTTGGGCACCAGGATGGTGTCGCCGGGGCTGGTGATCGCGGCGGCGAGGTTGGCCAGGCCTTCCTTGGACCCAAGGGTCGCGACCACCTCCGTCTCCGGGTCGAGCGTCACGCCGAACCGGCGGGCGTAGTAGCCGGCCAACGCCCGGCGCAGCCCGGGGATGCCCTTGCTCGCGCTGTAGCGATGGGTGCGCGGGTCCTGCACGGCCTCCACCAGCTTGGCGACAATGTGCGGGGGCGTGCCGGTGTCGGGGTTGCCCATGCCGAGGTCGATGATGTCCTCGCCGTCGGCGCGGGCGGAAGCCTTCGCCTGGTTCACCTCGGCGAACACGTAAGGCGGCATCCGGCGGATGCGGTGGAATTCTTGCGTCATGATGCTTGAGTCACTTTGGGCGGGTCATCACTGCTGGAGTCTGTTCACTGTAGCAGATGCGCCTCGCCGCCGCTTTGGGT
>CAXUJE010000163.1:0-11378 GCA_964251035.1 uncultured Acetobacteraceae bacterium | reverse complement strand
CAGGCCCAATCCGTCCGCAGGTCCCAGCCCACCATAGCCGGCGCCATCGCGCCCAGGGCCGCCCCGCCGGCCAGCGCCAGGAGCTGCGTGTTGCCTTGGTAGGAGAAGCCGTACATCCCCACGCGGCCGGAGGAAGCCGGCAGGTCGGCGGCCCAGGCCACGGCCTCCGCGCCATCGGCCGCTTCCGCCTCGAACGGCGCGAAGCTGCCTTCGCTGCTGCCGGTGCCGCGCACGTCCTGGATGGCCACGATGTAGCCCTGCGCCGCGTACCAGGCTGGGTGGGCATAGACGAGGGTGGAGGCGATGCGCCGCCCATAGGGCTGCCGCATCAGCAGCACCGGGAACCGCCCCGGCGCGTCCGGCGCCCACACGTCCGCGTCCAGGCGCACCCCGTCCGCCGTCCGCACCGACCGCAGGCGCGGCCCGACGACCGGCAGAGGCTCATGCAGCATCAGCGCGCGCCGCGAATGACCCGGCGGTCGTCCTCCGTCAGCTCGACCGGCTCGCCCGCGCGGATCAGCTCGGCGAAGCCCTCGTTCGGCGTCATGGTCGTCAGGCAGTACAGCTTGCCCGCGCCGGTGTTCTCGACGACGTGCTCGACGCCCGGCGCCAAAACCATGGCGTCGCCGGGTCCGAGCGGCAGGGTGCGGTTCCCGGCCCGCGCCCGGCCGGTGCCGGCCAGGACGAAGAAGGATTCGAACGCCGCCTGGTGCGTGTTGGGCGGCGTGCGCCCGCCCGGCTCGAAGATTTCGACGACCATGGTGAAGTTGACGCCGTCCGCCAGCGGGTCGAACAGGCAGGCGAAGTAGTTGCTGTCGCCGGGCGAGATGCGGAAGCCTTGAAGCGTCGCGGCGCTGCGGGCCAGGATGGGTTCGCTCATCATGCCGTGGGTTCCTTTCGCGAGTGACGGGCTGCACGGAAAGCAGGCAGCGATGCCCATAAGCCGTGCGGACGCGGGAGGGCGGGCCTCACCGCCGCTCCATGGCGCTCTCATGCCAATGCCGGAGGAGCAGGTGGGACAACGCCGAAAGCGCCAGGAAGATGGCGATCCCCGTGCCCGACACGAGCACGAGGGCGGCGAACATGCGCGGGATCTGCAACTGGTAGCCGGCCTCTAAGATACGGTAGGCGAGGCCCGAGGCGCGTCCGCCGGTGCCGGCCACGAACTCGGCCACGATGGCGCCGATCAGCGCCAGGCCGCCCGAGATGCGCAGGCCCGCGAGGTAGTAGGGCAGCGCGGTGGGCAGGCGAAGCCGGGTCAGCACCTGCCACCGGCTGGCGCGGTAGAGCCGGAACAGGTCGAGGAGGTTGTGGTCCACCGAGTTCAGCCCCAGCGTCGTGTTGGACAGCACGGGGAAGAAGGCGACGATGAACGCGCAGGCCAGCAGCGCCAGCCGGATGTCGTCCACCCAGATGATGATGAGCGGCGCGATGGCGACGATGGGCGTCACTTGCAGGATCACGGCATAGGGGAAGAGCGACAGCTCGATCAGCCGCGACTGCACGAACACGACGGCGATCAGCAGCCCCAATACCGCCGCCGCCAGCAGCGCCGCCCCGGTGATCTCCAGCGTGATGCCGAGCGACACCGACAGGCTCGGCCAGTCCGCCCACAGCGCCTGGGCGATCTGGATGGGGCCGGGCAGCACGTAGGCCGGCACGGCGTAGGCCCGCACCAGCCCCTCCCATGCCGCCAGCAGCACGAGGCCGATGGCGCAGGGCATCAGCAAACGGAGGGAGAGGCTTGATCTCACGCCGCCATCGCCCGCGCCAGCCCATCCGACACGGCCCGGCATTGCCCGGCATAGGCGGCGGAAGTACGAAACCCCTCCCCTCGCCCGTCCGGCGCCTGCACGTCGAAGCACTGCGCCACCCGGCCGGGCCGCGCCGCCATCACCACCACGCGCTGCGCCAGGTACACGCTCTCGAACACCGAGTGCGTCACGAACACCACGGTGAACCGCTCGGCCTCCCAAAGCTGCACCAGGTCGTTGTTGAGCCGGAAGCGGGTGATCTCGTCGAGCGCCGCGAACGGCTCGTCCATCAGCAGCAGGCGCGGCGCGGTCACGAGCGCGCGGGCGATGGACACCCGCATCCTCATGCCGCCCGAAAGCGCCCGGGGATAGGCGGCCCCGAACGCCGCCAGGTCCACCCGCGCCAGCGCCGCCATCGCCCGCTCCCGCGCCTCCGCCCGGCCGACGCCCGCCAGCCGCAGCGGCAGAGCGACGTTAGCCGCCGCAGTCGCCCAGGGCATCAGCGTCGGCTCCTGGAACACGAACGACACGTCGCGTTGCGGATGCCCCGCGGCGTCGTGCGCCGCAATCGGCCAGTCGATCCGCCCGGCGGTCGGCGTCTCCAGCCCGGCGATCAGCCGCAGCAGCGTGCTCTTGCCGCAGCCGCTGGCGCCCAGCAGGGCCATGAAGGCGCCGGGCATGATGTCGAGGTCCACGCCCTCCACCGCCAGCGGGCCGCGGCGGTAACGTTTCTCGACCCCCCGCAGCGACGCCAGCGGGCGCGGGATCAAATGCCGACCTTGCGGTTCACGAACTGCAGCGAGTACGCCCGCTTCGCGTCCAGCCCCGGCGGGTATACCCCGGCCTCCACCATCGTCGCCGCGAACCGCTCCCACCGCGCGTCGGTCATGGCGCCGATCCCGAGCGTTTCCGCGTCGCCGGACAGCACGATGCCGCCGTCGGCCATGGCCTGGTCGGCGTAGGCGATGGTGTCCTCCGTCATGTCCGGGTTGTCCCGCCGGATCAGCGCGTGGGCCAGCGGACGCTCCGTGCCGCGCATGTAGAGCGCCCAGCCTTCGATGGAGGCGTCGATGAAGCGTTGCAGCACCTCCGGACGCTCGGCGGCGAACTTCGCGGACACGTCGATGGTGGTCTGGTAGTTGTCGAAGCCGTGGTCCGCGAACAGCAGGAAGCCCGGGTCCGCCCCCGCCTGCCGCGCCATGAACGGCTCGGAGGACAGGAACGCCTGCTGGACCGCGTGCTTGTCGGTCAGGAACGGCGCGAGGTTGAAGGTGTAGGGCCGGATCTGCTCGTCCGTGTAGCCGTAGCGGGCGCGCAGCCACGGCCAGAAGCCCACCCGCCCGCCGGCGCCGACCAGGATGGGCTTGCCCTTCAGCGCCTCCAGGCTGTCGTTGCCCTGGCCCTTGTGGACCATGAGGCCCTGCGGGTCCTTCTGGAACATGGCGGCGACCACCATGAACGGCAGCCCGTCCCGCGCGTAGTTCAGCGCCGCCAGGCTGTTGGACATGACGGCGTCCACCCGGCCGGCGAGCAGCAGTTGCACCGGGTTCTGCTGCGGCCCGCCCATGCGCAGGTCGCAGTCGATGCCGTGCTTCTGGTAGATGCCGGACGCGACCGCCTGGTAGAAGCCGCCATGCTCGGCCTGCGCCCGCCAGTTGGTCTGGTAGGACACGCGGTCCAGCTTCGGCGCCTGCGCGCGCGCCGTGCCCACGGCCGCCAGGGCGGGCAGGCCGCCCATCGCCGCGCGCCGCGTGATCCGGTAGGTGGTTCGCATCCGGGCCTCCATGATCCTGCTGGGGTTGGACGGACGTTAGAAATTCTGCAAGCGTTATGCCAGCGCCGGGCTTGGCTCGGTCCTGATGCCAACTGCCTGCGCGTCCAGCATGTGCGCGCCGATGGCATGGGGGTCCGCGCCCGCCGCCGGCGCCTCGTGCACGATGCGGCCGCCGCGCATCACCACGATGCGGTCGGCCAGTTCCAAGATCTCGTCGAGGTCCTCGCTGATCAAGAGGATCGCGCAGCCGGCGTTGCGCGCCGCCATCAGCCGCGCCCGCACCTCCGCCACCGCCTTCACGTCCAGGCCGAAGCACGGGTTGGCCACCATCAGCAGCGAAACCTTCCCGTCCAGCTCGCGCGCCAGCACGCTGCGCTGCACGTTGCCGCCGGACAGCACGCCGATCGGCGCCTCCGGCGAGGCCGCGCGCACGCCGTAGCCCGCGATCATCCGCGCCGCCCGGCGGCGCATGCCGCCCGTGTCCAGCCACCGCCGCCGGCCCCCGTCCTCGTTTCGGTCGAACAGCCGCAGGTTGAGGTTGTCCACCACCGACATGCCCGGCACGCAGCCGTTGCGCAGCGGCTCCTCCGGGATGGCCCGGACGCCCAGCGCCTGCGACTGCCGCCGGGTCGCGGCGTAGGGGTGACCGTCCACGCGCACGGCGCCGCCGGCCGGGCGCTGGCCGCCCAGCGCCTCCAGCAGCTCCTTCTGCCCGTTGCCCGACACGCCGGCCACGCCCACGATCTCGTGCGCCCGCACGTCCAGGGCGGCGATGTCGAGCACCGGCTGGCCCGCGTCGCCGGCCGCGCGCAGGCTGCGGACGGACAGGCGCACCGCGGCCTCCGCCCCGCCGTGCCGCTCCGGGCGCGCAGGCGCGTGCGGCTCGCCGATCATCATGGCGGTGAGGTCGCCGCGGCTCAGCCCGGCGGTGTCGCCGCGCCCGGCCAGCCGGCCCCGGCGCAGCACCGTCACCTCGTCGGTGAACCGCAGCACGTCGGACAGCTTGTGGGTGATGACCACCACCGTCGCCGTGCCGCCATGTGCCAGGCCCTGCATGATGCCCAGCATCTCCTCCGCCTCCCGCGGCGTCAGCACGGAGGTCGGCTCGTCCAGCACCAAGAGGCGGCGCTGCAGATAAAGCTGCTTCAGGATCTCGGTCTTCTGCCGCTCCCCCGCGGACAGGGTGCCCACGGCGGCGTCGAGCCGGACCGGGAACGGCATGCGGGCCATGAAGGCGTCCAGCGCCGCGCGCTCCCGCCCCCAGTGGATGACCGCCGGCACCTCGCCGCGGGCGATCACCAGGTTCTCCGCCACTGTCATGGAAGGCACGAGGGTGAAGTGCTGGTACACCATGCCCAGGCCGAGCGCGTCGGCATCTGCTGGCCGGGCAATCGAGGCTTCCTTGCCGTCCACCAGGAAGCTGCCCTCGTCGGCGCGGTAGTAGCCCATCAGGCATTTGACCAATGTGGACTTGCCGGCCCCGTTCTCGCCGAGCAGGCCGTGCACGGTGCCGGGGCGTACCTTCATGTCGATGCCGGTCAGCGCGGCGAAGGCGCCGAAGCGCTTGCCGATGCCCGCGGCCTCCACCCCGGCCGCCGTCACGGCAGGGCGCCCAGGAACGCCTCGCTGCTGGCCACCGCGCCGAACACCCCGCCCTGCATCGCCACCATCGCGAGAGCGGCGGCGTGGTTGCCGGCGTCCGTCGCGCCGCACCCGTCCGACAGCAGCAGGCACTCGAAGCCGCGGTCGTTCGCCTCGCGCATGGTGGTGTGCACGCACACGTCGGTGGTGATCCCAGTCAGCACCAAGTTGCGGACGCCGCGGGTGCGCAGCACCAGGTCCAGGTCGGTGGCGTAGAACGCGCCTTTGCCGGGCTTGTCGATCACCACCTCGCCCGGCAGCGGCGCGAGTTCCGGGATGATCTCCCAGCCCGGCTCGCCCCGCACCAGGATGCGCCCGCACGGGCCGGGATCGCCGATGCCGGCGCCCACCTGCCGCGAGCGCCAGCGCTTGTTGGCCGGCAGGTCCGACAGGTCGGGCCGGTGCCCTTCCCTTGTGTGTACAATGGTATCGCCCCGCGCCCGCATGGCCGCCAGCACGCGGCTGATCGGCCCGATGGGCGCGCGGGTCAGGCTGATGTCGTAGCCCATGCGGTCCACGTAGCCGCCGGGCGCGCAGAAGTCGGCCTGCATGTCGATCACCAGCAGCGCCGTGCCGGACAGGTCGCCGTCGTAGGGCCAGGCGTAGGGGTGGGCCGGGATCACTCCGCAGCCTTCAGCAGCCGCCGTGGCGGCGGCAGGCCGCTGCCGGTGCCGTCCGTGACCTTGACCTCCGCCTCCCACGGCAGGCGGTAACGCCCGGCGGCGAGGTCGTGCATGTAGGTGTAGGGGCAGTCGGTCGCCCCGCCCGCCACGGCCGAGTAGCCGCGGTGGCCGAACTGGTAGGGGTTGTTCTCGACGCCCCAGTGGACCCGCGCCTCCCGCACCAGGTCCGGGCGCACCTCGGCGGTGATGATCTCGTCGGCACGGCCGGAGGCGCCGTGGGCGATGATCGCGCCGTCGAAGTTGCAGACCATGGCCTCCCCCATGGAGTCGAACGTCCCGTCGCTGCCGCACATGCACACGCTCGCCGTCACCATGAGGTTGCAGAAGGCGTTGCTCTGGTTGGTGAAGCGCCAGGCGTCGCGGATCGGCGCGGTGTAGCCGGCGGTGCGCAGCATGACCTCCGCGCCACGGTAGGCGGCTTCGCGCGCCATCTCGGGGAACATGCCGTCGTGGCAGATGATGAGCGCGAGCTTGACGCCGCGCGGCCCCTCGATGACGGGGATGCCGAGATCGCCGGGCTCCCAGGGCTCCACGGGCACCCAGGGGTGCATCTTGCGGTAGTACAGTTTGATCTCGCCCGTGTCGGACACGATCAGGCCGCTGTTCCACGGCATGGCCCCGGGATTGCGCTCCATGATGGAGAAGCATCCCCAGACCTGGTTGTCCACGCAGGCCTGCCGCATGGCCGCGACCTCCGGCCCATCCAAGTCGCACGTCACCTCGTCCCGCACGTCCATCGACAGGCCGTGCAGCGCGTATTCCGGGAACACCACCAAGTCGAGCGTCCCCATGTTGCGCCGCGCCTTGGCCACCATGGTGACGATGCGCTCCGTCTGCCGCGTGATGTCGGCACGGGTCTCGATGGCCGGGAGTGCCAACTGCACCAAGCCGAGCACGACGCCGTCGGGCGATCGGTTGAGGCCGCCTAATCCGTTCATCTGGTTTCCTCCCTTGTGTGCCGGATCAGAAGTTCGTCGGCCCTTGCCGGCGGACTTCTGGTCGGTCGGCACGCTGAAAACAAAGACTCTAGCGTGCGATGGACAACTCGCCCGGCATCCCGCGCACCGCCCGGCCCGGACGCACGGTCGCGACCAGCACCAGGAGCGTCAGCACGAAGGGTGCTGCGTAGAACAGGTAGTAGTAGCTGGTCACGCCCACCGTCTGCAGCGACGGCCCCAGCGCCCCGGCGGCGCCGAACAGGAGCGATGCGCCCAAGCAGCCGACCGGGTTCCAGCGCGCGAACACCACCAGCGCCACCGCCATCAGCCCCTGCCCGGACGACAGGCTCTCGTTCCAGCTTCCGGGATAGACGAGGCTCAGGAACGCGCCGCCGATGCCCGCCAGCGCGCTGCCGGCCACCGTCGCCAGCAGCCGGGTGCGGTTGATATGGAGGCCCAGCGCCCGCGCCGCGTCGGCGCTGTCGCCCACGATGCGCAGCCGCAGGCCAAGCCGCGTGGCGCGGAACATCCAGGCCATGCCGAACGCGACCGCGACGCCCAGCGGGAACAGCGGGCTGACCGTCAAGGCGCTCTGCACTTGCGGCACGGACGACCAGCCGCCGAGGGGCAAGCCCGGCAAACCCGGCGCGCTCGGCTGCACGAAGGGCTTGCCGAAGAAAAAGGCGATCCCGTCGCCGGCCAGCAGGACTGCGATGCCCATGGCCACGTCGTTCACCCGCGTGAGCGCGCACACCACGCCGTGCAGCCCGCCCAGCGCCGCGCCCGCGCCCGCCGCCGCCAGCACGCCGAGCCATGGGCTGCCGGTCAGGTATGACGTGGCGTAGGCCACCATGGCGCCCAGCACCAGCACGCCCTCGTTGCCCAGGTTGATGCGCCCGGCGCGCTCGGTCAGGCATTCGCCCAGGCTCACGAACAGGAACGGCGTGGACACGCGCAGCGCGCCGGCCAGCATGGCGACCAGCACGGTTTCCACGGCGCTCATGCGGTCCCCCGGGGCTGGAACCAGCGCAGGCGGCCGTACAGCGTCTCGCTGGCCAGGATCGCCACGAAGATCATGCCCTGCAGCACCAGCACCGTCGCGTCCGGCAGGCCCATGCGCCGCTGCAGCAGCCCGCCCGCGGCGCCGATGCCGCCCAGCAGCACGGCCATCGGCATGATCGCGAGCGCGTTGTGCCGGGCCAGGAAGGCGATCAGGATGCCGGAATAGCCGTAGCCCGCGATCAGCGACGCATTGGCCCGGCCATGCACCGCCGCGACCTCGACCGTCCCCGCCAGCCCTGCCAGCGCGCCGCCCAGCGCGCAGGCGCCCACCATGAGCCACGCCACCGGCAGACCCTGCAACTGCGCCGCGCGCAGGTTGCCGCCGGTCACGCGCGCCGCGAACCCCGTCGTGGTGCGCGCGATCAGCAGCCAGCACAGCACGCAGGCCACCGCCCCGATGGGGATGCCGGGATGCACGTCCAGCCCCGGCAGGGTCGGCAGGACCGCGGATTTGGGGATGGCGTAGGTGGAGGGCTTGTTGAGGCTCGCCGGGTCGCGCAGCGGACCTTCGACGAGCTGGTTGAACAGCGCGATGGCGATGTAGGCCATGACGAGGCTCGCCACCGTCTCGTTGATGCCGCGCCGGGCGCGCAGCAGGCCCACGAGGCCCAGCCACGCCGCCCCGGCAGCGGCCCCGGCCACCGCCATGGCAAGCTGGATCAGCAATCCCGGCGCGTCGCCCAGCATCAGGCCGGCCCAGGTCGCGGCCAGCCCGCCCAGCACCAGCGCGCCCTCTCCGCCGATGATGACGAGGCCAAGCTGCGCCGGCACCGCCACGCACAGTGCGGTCAGCAGCAGCGGCGCGGCCCGGCTCAATGTGTTGCGCCAGGAGAACCAGCTTCCGAACGCCCCGGTCCAGACCAATTGGAAGAAGGTCTGGGGCGAGCGGCCCAGCGCCAGCAGGAACAGGCAGAACAGGCCCGCCGCCGCCAGGATGGCGAGCACCGGCACCAGCCCCGCCTCCAGCGCCTGCCGCAGCCGGAAGGTGCTGTCAGTCTTGAGCCGGGGTGCGGCGACCGCTGCCTCCGCGGCGCTCAGGCGAGCGAGCCTTTCACGCCCTCGGCCAGCCAGTTCATCGACTCAAGCTCGATGGCGGTCTCCGGGTAGGCGGACCCGGCGGCGACCACCTGCTTGCCCGTGTTGTCCAGGAGCGGCCCTTTGAACACGGCGAAGCCACCCTTCATGATCTCAGCTTTGGTGGCGTCGGCCCGCTTGCGCGCCGCCTCGCTGACCGCCGGGCCGTAGGGGGACATCTTGATGAAGCCCTCCGCCAGCCCGCCGCGGGTGAAGTTCGGCAGCGTCTCGCCCGCCTGCATCTTCGCCGCATACATCTTGTACACCTCCGCCCAGTTCCACTCGGCGCCAGTGAGGTATCCCTTGGGCGCCAGGGCGGACTGGTTGGCGTGGTAGCCGCAGGTGAAGGCGCCGCGGCCCTCGGTGGTCTGCACCACCACCTTCGGCCCGTCCACGTGGCAGGTGATCACGTCCGCGCCGCCGTCGATCAGCGCGTTGGTGGCTTCTGCCTCCTTTACGGGCATCGACCAGTCGCCGGTGAACACCACGGCCACCGTGATGGACGGGTCCACCGAGCGCGCGCCGAGCGCGAAGCTGTTGACGTTGATCAGCACCTGCGGAATGGGCTTGGCCGCGACGAAGCCGAGCTTCTTGGATTTCGTGGCATGCGCCGCGACGATGCCGTTGAGGTACTGGCCCATGCCGATGTAGCCGAAATACGACCCGGCGTTCATCGGGTGCTTGGCTTTGTCCCACAGGCCGCCGCAATGCCGGAACTGCACGCCGGGTTCCTGGGCCGCCTCGCGCAGCATGTAGGGGTCGAAGTAGCCGAAGCTCGTGGGGAACAGCAGCGACGCCTCGTCGAGCTTGATCATGCTCTGCATGGTCTTCACGACGTCGTCGGTCTCGGGAACGCGCTCCTCCTCCAGCACGGTGATGCCGGGCATGGACTTGATGGCGGCGGCGCCCTCGGCGTGCGCCTGGTTGTAGCCGTAGTCGTCCTTGGGTCCGACATAGATGAAGCCGACCGTGACCGGCTTCGGCGCCGCGCGCGCCATGCGTCCGGACGCCAGCAGGCCGGCACCGGCGCCCAGCCCGGCGACCACGCGCCGGCGGGTCGGGCCATGGATGTCTGTCATCGGGCAGCCTCCTTGCGTCACAGGTTCGTTCATGCAGTCCGCGTGCCAGGAACGCCGCCAGGAACGCAATCAGAATGCCGCCATCGCCCGGCCGACCCGCGCCAGGAAGCGCGCCCGGGTGTCCGGCGTCGAGACGTTCATGGCGTAGTGCCCATGGAACGTGACCGGCTTCGCCATGCCGACGCTGTGGCGCAGGTAGCGGCACACCAGCTTGCGCGGGTAGTCGCCCATCAGCCGCGCCCGCCACCTTGTTTGCCCGTAGGTCACGACGCCGCCGAGCTTCTGCAGGTGCGTGAGGCCGCCTTGCACCCGGCCGTCCGGCTGGATGTGCAGCGACACGCCGGGCAGCATCACCCGGTCGATCCAGCCCTTGAGGATCGCCGGCGGGCCGAAGCTCCAGGCGGGGAAGCACAGCACCAGCCCCTGCGCCGCCCGCAGCCGCGCGACGTGGTCCGCCACGGGCGCGACGTTGCCGGGGATGTCGTGGTAGCCCATCCGCTCGGCGCGCGACATGACGGGGTTGAACCCTTCGGCGTTCAGGTCCAGCAGATCGACTTCATGACGCGGCGCCAGGGAAGCGGCGACCTGATCCCGGAGCGCGGCGTTGAAGCTCGTCTCGACCGGGTGGGCATACACCAGCAGCACGCGCATGTCTGACAACGCCCTCCTGTCCTTGCTGCGGGGAGTCTGCGCCCTTGGCATGGCGCGTGCCAGTCTTGGCGGCTCACAGCAGCGATGCCGGGTCAGGCCCGGGTTGCAGGAGCCACGGCGTAGGGGTGCGTTGCCTTGTCCGCCACGGCCTGTGCTGGACTATGGGCATGGCTGAACACGCACGTCCCGCACCGGGCGGCGACGACACGGCTGCCTGCGTCGAGCCGGTCCATGTGGCATTGCCGCGGCCGATGCCGGCCTGGGAAGGCGAGGCAGGCCGTGATCGGGCAGCCGAGCCGTTGCGGGCAGAAACACTCCGGCCGTCGAGGGCGACCAGCACGCGCCCGCCGAGCCGCCCGGAGGGCGCCAGGCCGCGCCGCCGGCGCAGCATGCCGAGGGCCTGGTCGGAGACGGGCTGCGGGTGCGAAGCATGCACGGGGTCCCGCGCAAACCGCTCCGTGGTTTCGCTGGCACCGCGCGGATGCGGTTGCCGGCCGGGACCGCCTGCATGCCGGACAGGGTCCGGCAGTCCGACGTCGTGCGCCCTTCCTCCAGGCTGCGCTGGAAGGACAGGAAGGACTCCGGCTGCATGAGGAACGGCGAGAAAGCCGGCATCCCGGTGTCGGCCATGCTGTGGCGCACGCCGCCGCGCCGCGCGTCAGGAAACGCCGCACAGGCCGAGCGCACGCCAGCACGGAGCGTGTCCAGAAGCTCCATCCAGG
>CAXUJE010000162.1:0-11381 GCA_964251035.1 uncultured Acetobacteraceae bacterium | reverse complement strand
AGGCAGTCCGAGAGGCACGGACGGGAGGAGTGCACATCGAACTCATGGATTTAGACAGATTCCTGAAGCAATGGCTCACGTACTACGAGCAGGTGTCGGAGGAAGACAAAGGGCTTCTCCGCCTCCGCCGGGTTTACTTCCTGGCGCCCGAGTAGGCTCTCGTCAAAACCGCTCCGTCCAAGGCCGCACCGCAATCTCGTCCGTCCAGCAGGAGCGCGGCTGCGCCAGCACGTCCAGCATGGTCTGCGCGATGGCATCCGGGTCCAGCAGGCTGTCGGGCCGGTCCGGCGGCGACGCGCGGGCAGCGGCGCGGATGCCGCCATCGACCACGACGTGCACCACGTGCACGCCCTGGGGATGCAGCTCCCGCGCCATGCTCTGCGCCAAGCCACGCAGCGCGAACTTGCCCATGGCAAACGGCGCGGACTGCGCGAAGCCCTTCACCCCGGCCGAGGCGCCGGTCAGCAGGATCGTGCCGCGCCCGGCCGCCAGCATGCCCCGCGCCGCCTCCTGCGCCACCAGGAATGCGCCGAACGCGGTGACGGCGAGGCTTCGCGCCACCTCCGCCGGGTCGAGGTCGACCAGCGGGCCGCGGACGCGGTAGCTCGGGTTGTACAACACGATTTCGGGCGCGCCCACGGCGGCGAACAGGGCGGAGACGCTTCCGGGATCGGCGGCGTCGCAGGCGTGCAGGCTGGCCCCGGTCTCGGCGGCCAGCGCCGCGAGCTTGTCGGTGCGCCGCGCCGCGAGCGCCACCGTGCGGCCCTGCCGCGCCAGGCCGCGGGCGAAGCTCGCCGACAGGCCCGGCCCGGCGCCGACCACCAAGGCGCCCGTCATGCGGAGAACCGCAGCGCGGCCTCGCCCGCGTGGCCGAAGGCGACCCGCACCTCGGCGCCGGGCGCCACGAAATCCTTGCCCGTCCACGATCCCGTCGTCACGTACTGCCCGGCCCGCAGGCCGCCCGCCCAATGCGCGCCGTGGTTCGCGAGCCACGTCAGCAGCCGCAGCATGTCGCCGCCCGGGTTGCCGGTGCGCCGCTTCATCTCCTGGCCGTTCACCTGGAGCGCGACCTGCTCGGCCGCCCAGTCGATCGACCGCCACCCGGCGATGGCGGGACCGACGACCAGGCCGAAATGCGCCAGGCTGTCGGCCAAGGCCGAGAGCGGGTCCACCCGCTCCGCATCGACGTAGCGGCTTTGCAGCACCTCGATGGCCGGGTGGGCGGAGGCGATGGCGGCCATGATGTCCTCCGGACCATAAGGGGCCTCGCGCGGCGGCAGGTCGCGGGCCAGCTTCACCGCGATCTCCGCCTCCACGCCCCCATCGGTGCAGTGCTCGGTGGAGACGTGGCCCGGGCTGGCCTGCACGCCCGCGGCCGGCAGCGGCGCGCAGGTGAAGGGGCCTGTGGGGTTGGGCGAGCCGACCTTCCAGCCGCCGATCCTGCCCAACTCCGTCATGATGGCGCGCTGCACCAGGTAGGCCTGCTCCTCCGTCCTGGGACGCACCGCTTCCGGCAGGCTGTGCAGCTTCTGCGTGGGGTCGCGCCGCGCGCTCAGCAGCAGGCGGGCGGCGTCGTGATGGCGATCCATCTCACGGTGTCTCCAAGCATGGGGTCTCCAAGCAGGCGGCGGTTGCCGGGCCGTCCAGCATCAAGGTGCCTTGACCTTCGCACCGCGCCCATGGCTTGTCCATTTCACGGAAGGGGACCCGGCATGGACGGCATCGCGTTCAAACACAGGCACACCGGCCCGGCGGCTGCTGTCGCCAGCACAGTGGGCACGAAGGCCGGGGCGGCGACGTCCCGCAGCCGCGCATGATGCAGCCCACGGCCTCCCCGCCCGGCGCCGTGCAGATCGTCCGCGACTGGCGCGGCCTGCCGGAGGCGCTGCGCGGCGCCGCAGTGGCGCTGGGCAACTTCGACGGCGTGCACCTGGGCCATGCCCACGTGCTGCGCGCCATCCACGCCGCCCGGCCCGGCAAGACGCTCGCCGTGCTCACCTTCGAGCCGCATCCGCGCGAGCTGTTCCGCCCCGATGACCCGGCCTTCCGCCTCACGCTCTCGGATGAGCGCGCCGTCGCGCTGGCGGCGCTCGGCGTGCAGACCGTCTATGAGATGCCGTTCGACCGCGACTTCTCGCTGCTGAGCGCCGAGGCGTTCGTGGACGAGGTGCTGCACGGGGGCCTGGGCGCGGCGCACCTGGCCTGCGGCCCGGACTTCGCGTTCGGGCACCGGCGCGGCGGCGACATCGGCTTCCTGGCCGCGCGGGCGGAGGCGCTGGGCATCGGCCTTACGGTGGTGCCGCCGCTGGCCGACGCGCAGGGGCCGATCAGCTCGACCCGTATCCGCCGCCTGCTGCAGGACGGCTACCCCGAGCGCGCCGCGGCGGAGCTGGGCCGGCCCTGGGCGGTGCGCGGCCCGGTCACGCACGGGGAGAAGCGCGGGCGCACCATCGGCTTCCCCACCGCCAACGTGCCGCTGGGCCGCCACCTGGAGCCAGCGCGCGGCGTGTATGCCGTGCAGGTGCGCCTGCCGGACGGCGCGGCCGTGCCGGGCGTCGCCAACATCGGGCGCCGGCCCACGGTGAACGAGGGCACGGAAAGCCGGCTGGAGGTCCACCTGTTCGACTTCGACGGCGACCTGTATGGCCAGGAGATCGCGGTGGCGCTGCACAGCTTCCTGCGCGCCGAGCGCAAGTTCGCCTCCTTTGACGACCTGCGCGCGCAGATTGTTACGGACGCGGACCAGGCCCGCGTGCTAGTCGCTGCGCTTGACCCGGCGGGGCCGCGCTCCGCATAACCCTTTGGCGGTCCGTCCCCGCGCGCCTATGCCCGGGCCGGCCCCAGCGCCGGGACATGATCGACGTGACCCTGCCGCAACCTGGACCAGTATCCGATGCCAGACACCAACAGCCCGCCCGACTACCGCTCCACCGTGTTCCTGCCCGCCACCCCGTTCCCCATGCGCGGCGACCTGCCGAAGCGGGAGCCGGACCTCCTGGCGCGCTGGGACCGCATCGGCCTGTGGGACCGCACGAAGGCGGCGATGGCGGGCCGCCCGGCCTTCGTGCTGCATGACGGCCCCATCTACTCCAACGGCCACCTGCACATCGGCCACGCGCTGAACCGCATCCTCAAGGACGTGGTGATGCGCGCGCACCGGATGGCGGGGGAGGACGTGGACTACATCCCCGGCTGGGACACCCACGGCCTGCCCATCGAGTGGAAGGTCGAGGAGGAGTACCGCAAGTCCGGGCGCGACAAGGACGCCGTGCCGGTGCTGGACTTCCGCGACGAGTGCCGGCGCTACTCCGCGCATTGGCTGGCGGTGCAGACGGAGGAGTTCCAGCGGCTGGGCGTGGTCGGCGATTGGGCCGGGCGGTATGCCACGATGGATTTCGGGTCGGAAGCGGCGATCGCCGGGGAGATCTGCAAGTTCCTGCTGAACGGCGCGCTGTACCGCGGCCTGCGCCCGGTGATGTGGAGTCCGGTGGAGAAGACCGCGCTGGCCGAGGCGGAGATCGAGTACCACGACCGCACCAGCGACACGGTGTTCGTGCGCTTCCCTATCCTGGGCGCGGGTCCGCTGGCCGGCGCCGCCGTGGTGATCTGGACCACCACCGTCTGGACCCTGCCGGGCAACCGCGCCGTGCTCTATGGGCCGGAGATCGACTATGCGCTGGTCCATGTGGACAGCGTGGCGAAGGGATCGCTCGCCCGGCCCGGCGAGCGGCTGCTGGTGGCGCTCGCCCTGTTGCCGCAGGTCTGCGCGGCGGCGGGGATCGCGACGCACCATGTGGCGCATGTCTACAAGGGGGCGGAGCTGGCCGGGCTGGTCTGCGCGCACCCGCTGCGCGGCCAGGGCTACGACCACGACGCGCCGCTGCTCCCGGCGGAGTACGTCACGACGGACCAGGGCACCGGCTTCGTCCACACCGCGCCGGCGCATGGGGAGGAGGACTTCCTGCTCGGCCGCGCCCACGGCCTGGAAGTGCCGGAGGCGGTGGGGCCGGACGGGACCTATGCCGCCTGGGTGCCGCTGTTCGCCGGGCTGCACGTGTTCAAGGCGGCTGCGCCGGTGGCTGCGGCCATCGAGGCGGCGGGCGGCCTGCTGGCGCGCGGCACGCTGCTGCATTCCTACCCGCATTCCTGGCGCAGCAAGGCGCCGGTGATCTACCGCGCGACCCCGCAATGGTTCATCCGCATGGACGGCCCCGAGGCGATCCGCGCCAAGGCGCTGGAGGAGATCGCCCGCATCGCCTTCGTGCCGGAGGCCGGGCGCACCCGGCTCGCCAGCATGGTCGCCGGGCGGCCGGACTGGTGCATCAGCCGCCAGCGCGCCTGGGGCGTGCCGATCCCGGTGTTCGTGGAGCGCCGCACCGGCGAGCCGCTGCGCGACCCGGCCGTCGTCGCCCGCATCACCGCCGCCTTCGAGGCGGAGGGCGCCGACGCCTGGTACAGCTCGCCGTCCAGCCGCTTCCTGGGCAACGGCCGCGACCCCGACGACTACGAGCAGGTCATGGACATCGTGGACGTGTGGTTCGAGAGCGGCAGCACCCACGCTTTCGCGCTTGAGGCCCGCGGCGGACCGTGGCCGGCGGACCTGTACCTGGAGGGCAGCGACCAGCATCGCGGCTGGTTCCAAACCAGTCTGCTGGAAGCCGTCGGCACCCGCGGGCGGGCGCCGTTCAAGGCGGTGCTGACCCACGGCTTCGTGCTGGACGAGAACGGGCGCAAGATGAGCAAGTCGCTCGGCAACGTGACGGCGCCGCAGGAGGTCACGGACAAGCTCGGCGCCGACATCCTGCGGCTCTGGGTCGTCAACTCCGACGTGTCGGAGGACCTGCGCATCGGGCCGGAGATCCTGAAGCAGCAGGCCGAGCTGTACCGCCGCCTGCGCAACACCCTGCGCTGGCTGCTGGGCAGCCTCCATGGCTTCACCGAGGAGGAGCACGTGCCGGAGGCGGCGATGCCGGAGCTGGAGCGCTGGGTGCTGCACCGCCTGGCGGAGCTGGACCGGCGCGTGCGCGGCGCGCTCGCGTCGCACGACTGGACAGGGGTGTATCCGGAGATCCACGCCTTCTGCTCCGCCGACCTGTCGGCGTTCTACTTCGACGTGCGCAAGGACGCGCTGTACTGCGACGCGGCCGACAGCCCGCGGCGCCGGGCGGCTCGGACGGTGCTGGACCACCTGCACCGCTGCCTCACCGCCTGGCTCGCCCCCGTGCTGTGCTTCACGGCGGAGGAGGCTTGGCTGGCCCGCTTCCCGTCGGAGGACGGCAGCATCCACCTGCAGGCGTTCCCGCCCATCCCGGACGGCTGGCACGACGCCGAGTTGGGCGCGCGCTGGGCCAAGATCCGCGAGGCGCGCGGCGCCGTGACGACGGCGTTGGAGGCGGCGCGGCTGGAGAAGCTGATCGGCGCGTCGCTCCAGGCCACCGTCACCCTGCTGGCCGCCGACGCGACGCTGCTGGACGCGGATGGCTGGGCCGAGGTCGCCATCGTGTCCGGGGCCGGGTTCGGCGAGGCGCTGGCGGTGCAGCGGGCGCCCGGCGAGAAGTGCGCCCGCTGCTGGCGCGTGCTGCCGGAGGTGGGCCAGCAGCCCGGGCATTCGACGCTCTGCCTGCGCTGCGCCGGCGTCGTCGGCCCGTTTGCCGGCGACCAAGCCGCCGCCGAATGACCGGCCGCGTCCGTTGGGGCCTGCTCGCGGCGCTGCTGGTGCTGGTTGCCGATCAGGCGAGCAAGTGGTGGGTGCTGGAGGTGCTGCGTCTGCCGGAGCGCGGCCAGGTGCCGGTGCTGCCGGTGCTCAGCCTCACGATGGTTTGGAACCAGGGCGTCACCTTCGGCCTGTTCCATCAGGGCGGCGCTTGGGGGCCTTGGCTGCTGGCGGGCGTCGCCCTGGCGGTTGTGGCCGCCCTGGTGGTCTGGCTGCGCCGGGCGGAGAGCGCGCTGGTGGCGGCGAGCCTCGGCGCCATTGCCGGCGGCGCGGTCGGCAACGTGATCGACCGGCTGCGCTTCGGCGCCGTGGTGGACTTCCTGCACGCCCATGCCTTCGGTTGGTCCTGGTACGTGTTCAACGTCGCGGACGCTGCCATCGTGTGCGGGGTGGCCGTGCTGGTGCTGGACGGGCTGCGCCCGCGAACCCCCTTGCAGGCGCCGGAACTTCGGCAGTAAAACCCGCGCCATGAAGGCGTTTCATGTTGTTCTGTTAACTTCTCTCGGCATCAGCCTCGCCGCATGCGGCGGGGATGAGTTGACCCGCACCTTCGGCCTGACCCGCGACGCCCCAGACGAGTTCCGGGTCACGACGCGCGCGCCCTTGTCAATGCCGCCCGACTTCACCCTGCGCCCGCCGCGGCCCGGCGCCACCCGCCCGCAGGAGATGACGCAGCGCGAGCAGGCAGAGGCGGCGCTGACCCCGGATACCGTGATGGCCCGTCCGGACGCTGCCGTGACGCCGGGCCAGGAAGCGTTGGTTGCCGCCGCCGGGCGCCCCGCGCCGGCGGACATCCGCAACCGCGTGGACAACGAGGCGGCGCTGGACACCCCGAGCCGGCCTTTGACCGACCGCCTGCTGTTCTGGCGAAGCCCGCCGCCGCCCGGCACGCAAGTGGACGCGGAGCGGGAAAGCGCCCGGCTGCGGCAGAACGCGGCGCTGGGTCAGTCCCCGGAGGTCGGCGACACCCCGATCATCCAGCGCAAGCGGCAGGGGCTGTTCAGCAGCATTTTCTAACGCCGCGCTTACCGACCCAGAGTGTGGTACTCGGCGTTCGGCATCATATCGACCGCATGCGCCACCCGGTTGGTGTAGTTGAAGAACCCCGTGACCTCCGCAATGTCGAAGATGTCCGCATCTGAAAAACCCTGCGCGCTCAGCGCGTCCCGGTCGGGCTGGCCGATCAGGTGCGGCGTGGCGGTGAGTTGCACCGCGAAGTCCAGCATCGTGCGCTGCCGGGCCGGCAACTCGGCGACCCGGTAGTTGAAGGCAAGCATCTCGCCAAGCTGCGGGTCCTCCGACAGCTTGCGCACC
The DNA here is from genome assembly GCA_964251035.1 of uncultured Acetobacteraceae bacterium. Taxonomy (GTDB): domain Bacteria; phylum Pseudomonadota; class Alphaproteobacteria; order Acetobacterales; family Acetobacteraceae; genus CAHJXG01. The sequence continues at coordinate 4,354 of CAXUJE010000162.1, read as the reverse complement.
GCCGCCCCGTGCGCCACCAGGCAGTAGTAGCAGCGGTTCCAGGCGGACACCGCGACCGCGATCATCTCGCGCTCCAGCTTTGTCAGGCCCGAGGGCGCCAGCATCAACTCGTCATACAGGCGGACGAAGTTGCGCAGCTTCTCCGGCCGCAGCAGCCAGGCGCGCAGCACGTTGGGCACGAAGCCCAGCTTGTCCCGGCACTTCTGGAAGTATGGCCGCAGCTCTTGCGGCAGCGTCGCCTCGTCGGCGTCTTCGAGGGCCGTCACGTGGCTGGGCTGCGGCATGGTTTAGCCTCCGAGGGTGCGGGCTTGGTCACGTAGGACAAATTTCTGCATCTTGCCGGTGCTGGTCTTGGGCAGCGGGCCGAACACCACCGTGCGCGGCGCCTTGAAGTGCGCCATGCGGCCGCGGCAGAAGGCGATGATTTCCGCCTCCGTCGCGTCGGTGCCGGGCCTGAGCGTCACGAAGGCGCAGGGCGTCTCCCCCCAGGTCGGGTCGGGCCGGGCGACCACGGCGGCTTCCAGCACGGCGGGGTGGCGGTAGAGCACGCTTTCGACCTCGATGGTGGAGATGTTCTCGCCGCCGCTGATGATGATGTCCTTGGAGCGGTCGCGGATCTCGATGTAGCCGTCGGGGTGGCTCACCGCGAGGTCCCCGGTGTGGAACCAGCCGCCGGCGAAGGCCTCGGCGGTGGCGGCCGGGTTCTTGAGGTAGCCCTTCATGACGATGTTGCCGCGCATGAACACCTCGCCCATCGTGGCACCGTCGCGCGGGACCGGCTGCAGCGTCGCCGGGTCGGCGACCATCAGTCCCTCCTGCACGGGGTAGGTCACGCCCTGGCGGGCCTTGAGCCGGGCGCGCTCCTCGGGCGGCTCCGCGTCCCACTCGTCGTGCCAGGCGCAGACGGTGACGGGGCCGTAGGTTTCGGTCAGGCCGTACACGTGGGTGATGGCGAAGCCGAGCCGTTCCATGCCCTCCAGCACCGCCGCGGGCGGGGCGGCGCCGGCGGTCATCATGCGGACTGGAGCCAGACGCGGCTGCACGCCGGGGTGGTTCAGGATCAGGCCCATGACGATGGGCGCGCCGCACAGGTGGGTCACGCCGCTGCGGTCCATCGCCTCCAGGATCGCGCCCCCCTCGACCCGGCGCAGGCACACGTTGGTGCCCGCCATCGCCGCCACGGTCCAGGGAAAGCACCAGCCATTGCAATGGAACATCGGCAGCGTCCAGAGATAGACCGGGTGCTGCGCCATGCCCCAGGTCACGGCGTTGCCAACCGCGTTCAGGTAGGCGCCGCGGTGGTGGTACACGACGCCCTTCGGGTTGCCCGTGGTGCCTGACGTGTAGTTGAGCGCGATGGCATCCCACTCGTCGGGGGGCTGCGTCCAGGCATAGGCCGGGTCGCCGCCGGCCAGGAACGCCTCGTAATCCGTGTCGCCCACCGGCTCGCCCGGTGGCGCCAGCGGGTCGTTGATATCGACCACGTAGGGCCGCGCCTCCGCCGGGATCAGGGCGAGCGCCCGGGCCACCGTCGGCGCGAACTCGCGGTCGACGAGCGCGACCCGGGCCTCCCCATGCGCAAGGATGAAGGCGACCGTTTCCGCGTCCAGCCGCACGTTGATGGCGCACAGCACGGCGCCGAGCATGGGGATGCCGAAATGCGCCTCCACCATCGCCGGGGTGTTGGGCGCCATGACCGCCACCGTGTCGCCCCGCCCGACGCCCCGCCCCGCGAGCGCGGAGGCCATGCGGCGGCAGCGGGCGTAGGTCTCGGCCCAGGTCGCGCTGTGCGGCCCGTGCACGACCGCGACGCGGTCCGGGAACACGTCCGCGGTGCGCTTGATGAAGCTCAAGGGCGACAGCGCCTCGTGGTTGGCCGCGACCTTCGGCAGGTCGAACTTGTCGCGCGTGATGGCGGTCCTCCCTCAGAAGCCGAACATGTGGTCCAGGCTGAACCCGCCGGCGTCATCCATCAAGCCATGATATCCAAACAGCCGGCACGTCGCGTCCCGGATCAGCACGTAGCCGCGCGGCCCCGCCCGGCGCAGCAACGCTCCCCCGAACACCAGATGCGGCCACACCATGGCCGAGCCTGAGCAGGCGATGCGCAGCGGCTCCTCCGCGATCACCTGGCCGTCGCCGTCGTGCAGCAGCAGGGTGGTGGCGGACCAGGGATGCCAGGCCGCAGACGCCGGGTAGATCAGCGCGGCGTAGCTGTGCCGCCCGCCGTCGCCGAGCTTCAGGAACAGCCGCGTGGACAGGCCCGGCGGCGGCCCGGAATAGCTTTGCGGCTCGTCGCGGTAGGTCATCGCCGTGTTGTAGATGTGTGCGCCGAAGCTGCTCTCGGCCGCATGGCCGCTCCTGCGGTCTTCGTAGCGCAGCAGGGCGTGCAGCCAGCCGTCCGCTTCCCCGCCGTCGCGGAAGTCGTAAACGAGGTCCGCGTGGCCCTCCTCCACGTCGAACTCGGCGAGGTCGAGCGCCAGGCCGTGGTTGCGCGGCAGGCAGCCGAGGAACCGCTCGCCGACCTGGCGGCCCGCCGTGTCGAACACGTCGATGCGGATGGGCAGGTTGGCCTGCTGCTCCGCCATGGGCGTCGGCAGCACGGTGCTGCGGAACCGGCCGCGTGGCAGGATCGGGAAGGGCAGCAGGTAGCCGCGGCCCAGCAGGTTGTGCAGCGACGGGATGCCGGGGTCGGGCGGCAGGCCGGCGCGCTCGCCGTTCAGGTGGGCGCTGCGGGTGCGCCCGGCGCGCGTCACCTCGTAGCGCGGGCGGACGACGTGCCGCCCGGCCCGCACCTCGATCTGCGCCGGCCATTCCAGCCCCGGCAGCACGTCCGCCACGTCGAGCGCCAGGCTGGCGTAGGGGCCGACCTCCTGCGCCAAGGGCACCGGCGCCTCCGCCCCCATGCGGTCCAGCGTGACCGCGCCGGGCGGAATGGGGGCGGCATGGCTGTTTTGCAGCCACAGCACCACGCGCTCGTCCGCCCGAGGCGCCGGCATCCCGGCGTAGCGGTCGGCCGGCCAGGCGTTGGCGTCGTGGGTGACGGACAGGCTGGCCTCCCCGCCGTCGCCGTAGGTGTCGAGCGCGTACTTCACCACGTCGTGCCCGGCGGCGCCGATGGCATGGATGAAAAGCTGCCCGGCGAACGCGGGCAGCCCGAAGCGGGCGCGGATTTCGGCGCTGTCGATGGCGATGCCGGCGCCGGTGGGCGGGACCGGTTGCTCCCACTCGGCCAGCACCGCGCCCACGCCGTCGAACAGCCGCAGCCACAGCCGCACGGACCCGGCGCCGTAGCCCGCCCAATAGTTCGCCGTCACCAGCCGCGTGTGCAGGCCGCCCGCGTCGCGGAAAAAGGCGTGGTTGGTTGCGAAGTTCACTCGGTCGAGGTAGCGCCGCGGGTTGCTCAGCATCTCCTCGGGCAGCCGCGCCTCGTCCAGCGTCGCGACCGCCATGCCGGCGGGCAGCATGGGCTTGATGCGCGCCACCACCCGCCCGGCGTCGAACGCCGCAACCAGCAAGGTGGCGCAGGCGGAGCGCGGCAGGTCGGTAAGCGGCCGGGCCGGCACGCCGGCGCGCTTCTGGCCGATCTGCTGCACGTCATGCACAAAGCTTTCCGCCGCCCCCGGCATCGCCGGGTGCAGCGCGAACAGCGCGTCCGACACGCCGTCCGGGTCGTATACGGCGAGCGGCCCGGCGTCGCGCAGCTTGGCCGCGAGGCGCTGTATCGCCTCCGCCGCGACCGGGTGGGCGAAGGCCTTGTACAGCACGTTGCCGCCGGCCCGCGCGTCGAAGGTCTGGATGTCCAGCATGGTCACACTCCTAAAAACCCAGCCGCCGCCGCATCTCGTCCGCCGCCGCCTGCGTGTCGTCAACAGGCGTCACCGGCCAAAGGTCAAGCCGCCCGGCGAACGGGCGCAGCCGCCCGTCTTCCTGCAAGAACCGGGTGAACTGCCGGATGCGCCGCGACCGCCCGGGCAAGGGGGCCAGCAACACCGGCGCTGCGGTCGCCACGGCCTCCGACACCATGGACACGCTGTCCTCCGTCACCACGATCGCGTCCGCCAGCGCCAAGAGGCCGAAATATGGGTTGTCGCCCGCCATGTCCCAAACCCAGCCGCCCTCCGGCTCCACGGCCCGGCGCAGCGCGGCCCGGGCGTCCCCCGACGTGCGGCGGGACGGGGTGAGCGCCAGGCCGACCCGGTCCGCCCGCATCATGCCGGCGAGCGACGCGCCCAGCGCCTCGGCGGTCGCGCTGTCCAGCCGGAACCGCCCGTTGCTGCCGCCGACCAGCACGGCGACCAGCGGGCGCGGCAGGTGGGCGAAATAGGGCGCCCAGTGATCGCGTGCTGCCGCA
>CAXUJE010000161.1:2721-11383 GCA_964251035.1 uncultured Acetobacteraceae bacterium | reverse complement strand
CCCTGTTGCTGTGCCTGCTGCGCCTGCCCGCCGCCCAGCACGGAGCCGAGGATCGATTGCAGCGGCCCCGCGTTGCTGCTGCTGCCAAGCACGCTGCCCAGGATGCCATCAAGAATGCCCATGACTCGCCGTCTCCACATCTGTTGCGCTGCCGCGGCTGGCGCCGCCGTGGTAGCCTAAAGGCTGCAAAACGCGAATGAGTTGCAGAAGGTAAAGCATAAATGATGCGCAAGCAGCGTACGACTCCGCAGGGCTGGCCTTTGCCGCCGCGCCTGGCCCCGGCCTGGACGGCGCGCCGGGCGGTGTTCTGGCTGCGGCTGATGCAGGCCGGGCGAGTGCACCGCGTGCATGGCGACCTCGTGGCGCTGGCCCGGCGGCGGACCAGCCGGCGCCATGCGGCCCTGTTCGACTACGGCGACGCCCTGCGGCAGGAATGGCGCGCCCGCACGGAGGCGGGTCCCGCCGGACCGGCCCTCGCGCGGGCCGCCCACCCCAACTACCTCGGCAGCCTCGCCGTGGTGCGGAGCTTGGTGGACGGCTACATCGCGCTCCTGATCGCCCGGGCCGGCGGCACGGCGCCCCATGCGGCGTGTGAGGCGGAAATGCGCCGGCTGGCCAGGATCTTCGCCGGCGGCGACCCCGGCTTTGCGCGGATCGGCGGCTGGAACAGCCGGGACCAACTGGGGGAGGCCGCGATCCGCCGCGTGCCGCTGGCCCCCGAAGCGGTGGGGGCCGCGTCGCTTGAGACCGTGCTTCAGGAAACCTTCGCTGCGGCCGGCCTGGCGACGCTGCGCATCCTGCGCGCCGCCGAACGCTCCGAAATCGGCGCGGACGCGGCGCTGAACCGCCTTTCGGCCCTGGCCGTCAGGACCGCTGCCCTGCTGGTGGGCACCGCCGACAGCCAGCCGGCGGCGGTCACGCTGCTCGGCGTCGTGGCCGACCTGCCGGAGCTTGGCGCCTGAACCACATGTCGAACTGTATTTTCCTGGGCTACACGTTGAAGCGGAACAGCAGCACGTCGCCGTCGCGCACCACATAGTCGCGGCCCTCGATCCGCATCTTGCCGGCCTCTTTCGCACCCCCCTCGCCCTTGAGCGCGACATAGTCCTCGTAGCCGATGGTCTCGCAGGCGATGAAGCCGCGCTCGAAGTCGTTGTGGATCACTGCCGCCGCCTGCGGCGCCTTGGTGCCGCGCACGACCGTCCAGGCCCGGGTTTCCTTGGGACCCACGGTGAAATAAGTGATCAGCCCCAGCAGCGCGTAGCCGGCGCGGATCACCCGGTCCAGCCCGCTGTCCTGCAAGCCGAGGCCATCCAAGAATTCCCGCCGGTCCTCCTCCGCGAGCAGGCTCACCTCCGCCTCGATGGCGGCGGAGGCGGTCACGACGCCGGCGCCCTCCGCCGCGGCACGCTCCGCGACGCGCGCCGAGTGCGCGTTGCCGGCCGCGGCGGCACCCTCCTCGACGTTGCACACGTAGAGCACAGGCTTGCTGGTCATCAGTTGCAGGCGTTTCGCGGCCTCCACCTGGTCCGGCGGGATGGCGGTGCGGGCGGGCTGCCCGGCCTGAAGGGCTGCGACGATCGGCTCCATCAGCGCCACCAGCGCCTGCTGCTCCCGGTCGCCGCCGCGCGCCTTCTTCTGCGCGGCCGGCAGGCGGCGCTCCAGGCTGTCGAGGTCGGCCAGCATCAGCTCGGTCTCGACCGTCTCGGCGTCGCGGATCGGATCGACGGTGCCCTCCACGTGCGTCACGTCGCCGTCCTCGAAGCAGCGCAGCACGTGGATGATCGCGTCCACCTCGCGGATGTTGGCCAGGAACTGGTTGCCCAAGCCCTCGCCGCGCGACGCGCCGCGCACCAGCCCGGCGATGTCCACGAACTCCAGGCTGGTCGGCACCACCGCCTTCGACTTGCCGATGGCGGCAAGCGGGGCCAGCCGCGGGTCCGGCACCGCGACCCGGCCGACGTTCGGCTCGATGGTGCAGAACGGGTAGTTCGCCGCCTGCGCCGCCGCCGTCGCGGTCAGCGCGTTGAACAGCGTGCTCTTGCCGACGTTGGGCAGGCCGACGATGCCGCAGTTGAAGCCCATCTACTTGGTTTCCTTCTTCGCAGCCGCCAAAGAGGCGGCCGCTGGGCCCTCCGCCTGCGTGAGCAGGGCCACGCGCGTCATGAAGTCCTCTGGCCGCCCGACCGCCAGCATGGGCGCCGCGTCCGCCACCGCGTCCAGGAGTGCGGCCAGCCAGGCTTGGTCGGTCTTGTGGAAATCGCCCAGCACATGGCCATGCACCCGCGCCTTGTCGCCGGGGTGCCCGATGCCGAGCCGGACCCGCCAGTACTCCGGCGTGCCCAGGATGCGGTCCATGCCGCGCAGCCCGTTGTGCCCGGCGGCACCGCCCCCGCGCTTCACCCGGACCTTTCCGGGCAGGAGGTCCAGCTCGTCGTGGAACGCGGTGATGGCGTCCGGAGGCAATTTGTAAAAGGCGGCGGCCGCCTGCACGCTTTCGCCGCTGGCATTCATGTAGGTGCCGGGCTTGAGGGCGGTCACGCGCGTGGCCCCAACGCTGCCCTCGGACACCCAGCCCTTGAACCGCTGCCGCCACGGGCTGAACCCGTGGCGGCGCGCGATGGCGTCGATGGCCATGAAACCGATGTTGTGGCGTTGCCGGGCCATCGCAGGCTCCGGGTTGCCCAGGCCAACCCAAAGCAGCACGGCCGGCGCGTCGGGTTCGCTACTTCTTGGCGGCCGACTTGGCGGCGGCCTTGGCGGGCGCTGCGCCCTTCGCCCCCTTGGCCGGCGCCGCCGCGGCCGGCGCGTTCGGGTCGGCCGCCACCTCGGGCAGCTTGCTGGGCGCCGCGACCGTCGCGATCACGAAGTCGCGGCCGGCGATCACCGGCTTCACGTCGCCGGTGCCCTGGAGGTCGGACCAGCGCACGTTGTCGTTGATGTCGAGCGCCGCAAGGTCGGCCTGGAACGCTTCCGGCACGCTGTCGGGGTCGGCCAGCACCTCAACGTTGAGGCGCACCACGTTCAGCACGCCGCCGCGCTTCAGCCCGGGCGAGGTCGCCTCGTTCTGGAACTGCACCGCCACCGAGACGCGGATGCGCTCGCCCGCGGCCAGGCGCTGGAAGTCGACGTGGATCGGCTTGTCCGACACCGGGTGGAACTGCACCTCGCGGATCAGGGCGCGCGACGGGCTGCCCCCGACGTTCACCTCGTAAAGACGCGACCGCCACCCGCCGCGCTGCAGCTCGCGCACCACGAGGCGCGGGTCGAGCTGCACCAAGGTCGGCGGCTGCTTGGCGCCGTAGATGACGGCGGGCACCATGCCTGCCCGGCGAGATGCGCGTGCCGCCCCCTTGCCAGCCCGCTCGCGCGCCTCGGCCTCGATCGTGACGTAATTGGCCATGGGGTGCTCCTAGCAGGTATTGCGTCGGCCTCCAGGGGTGCCAACGCGCGGCGGGCGGTGTAGCGGATCGCCGGGCGTTGGGCAACCCGCGCCGGGCAGCGGCAGGGTTCCGGGAGCGTGAAGAAAAATTTGCGGCCAGGTCCGCCAACCGGCGCCGGACCGGCTGACTTTTTCCAAGCACCACCCCACATGGCCTCCATGAACATCGAACAGACCGTCCTCCCGAACGGCCTCCGGGTCGTGTCCGTCAACCTGCCCGGCTTCGACAGCGCCGCCGTCGCCGCCTTCGTCAAGGCGGGCGCGCGGAACGAGACCGAGGCGAACAACGGCATCGCGCACTTCCTGGAGCACATGGCGTTCAAGGGCACCAAGACGCGCAGCGCGCTGCAGATCGGCGCCGAGATCGAGGTGCTGGGCAGCAACATCAACGCCTTCACCTCGCACGACATGACCTGCTACTTCGTGACGGGGTTGAAGACCACGATCGCGCAGTCGGTCGCGATCCTGGGCGACGTGCTGACGGCGTCCACCTACAACGACGCCGACATCGCGACCGAGAAGGGCGTGATCCTGCAGGAGATCCGCCGCAGCGCCGACAACCCGTCGCACGTCGCCTATGACGGCTACGGCCTGACCGCCTATCCCGGGCAGAGCATCGGCCGGCCGATCCTGGGCCGCGCCGAGCTGATCGAGAAGGTGACGCGGGACTACTTCACCGACTTCGTCGGGCAGAACTACTTCGCCGAGAACATGGTCGTCGTCGGCACCGGCGGCTTCGGCCACGCGGCGTTCGTCGAGCATGTGGCGGAGCACTTCAGCGCCCTGCCCAGCCGCGCCGAGCCGGTCACGGTCGCCCCCGCCCAGTACGCTGGCGGGCATGTCCGCAACACCGACAAGGACTTCGAGCAGGTGACGATCCTGCTGGGCCTGCAATCGGTGCCGGAAACCGATCCCACGGTCTGGGCGCACAAGGTGATGGCCCGGGCGCTCGGCGGCGGCATGTCCTCGCCGCTGTTCCAGGAGGTGCGGGAGAAGCGCGGCCTGGTGTACTCGGTCAACGCCTACTCCGACCACGGCGTGGACCATGGCGAGATGGTGATGTTCGCCGGCACCACGGCGAAGCACGTGGACGAGCTGCTGACCGTCGCCTGCGGCGAGATCACCAAGGCCACGGCCCACGTGGCCGAGGCGGACATGACGCGGGCGAAGAACTCGCTGCTGGTCGGCCTGGCCACGGCGAAGGAGCGCCCGTTCAGCCTGGCCCGCGGCATCGCCGGCAGCCTGTTCGAGCACGGGACGATCATCACGCCCGAGGAGACCATGCGCAAGGTCGAGGCCGTGACGCTCGACGACGTGAAGGCCGCCGCGCGCATGATGGTCGCGAGCAACCCGACCATCTCGCTGGTGGGTCCGGTGCCGGACCAGGACTACCATGGGCAGGTTCGCGCGGCGCTTGCTTAAAGGGCGCGCATAGCCGGGCGAGATCGGTTACACTGCCGGGCTGATCTCGTCCGCCACCAAGGATTCCCTGCCTCGATGCCCACGCGGTTCTCCTCCGACGACCTCGGCCGCATGTTCGACGCGCGCACGCTGACCCGGGGCCGCAGCCTCCTGCTGATCGGCGCCGTCGAGGTCGGGCTGGACGGCGACGCCGTCACCGGGGTCGTCGATGACCGTGGCGAGCAGCAGACCGCGACGCTGGAGCCGCGTGAAGACGGGCAGCAGGTCGCGTTCGTTGCCCGCTGCACCTGCCAGGCCCCGGCCTGCGCGCATCTGGCCGGCACGGCGCTTGCGGCGCTTGAGCGCTACCCGGCGCTGCGCCGCGCAGCACCCTCCAGCATGCTCGACCGCCTGGCCGCGCCGGAGAAGCGCCGCGTGGTGTTCGACCTGTCGCCGGGCCATGCCCCGCACGTCGCCGTCGTGGCCACGCTGTTCATTGGGGAGGCCACGCACAAGGTCGAGGCGGCGACCCCGCGGCAGCTCATGGCCGATCCGTCCGTCGGCGCCCAGGTCCGCGCCTTGGCCCGCCTGCTCGGCGGCGGCCATTCCACCCGGACCGGCATCGAGGCCGGCCTGCTTCCAGACGTGCTCCAGCACTTGGTGAGTTCAGGCCAGGGCCGCTGGGCGGCGACCGGCAAGCGCCTGGTCGGTGGCGAGGTCCGCACCTTCGACGCCCATTTGCGCCCCAAGCTGCCGCCGAAATCCGCGGTGCTGCAAAGCGAGTTCGGCCCTTGGTACGTCGATGGCGCCACTGGCGCCGTGGGCCGGGTGCGCTTGCGGCGGAAAGCGGCGACGGTCGCGCCCATCCGCCCGCGCGCCGCGGAGCCGGCGATCATCGCCCCGCGCACCAGCGAGCCGGCCGTCGTCGAGGCGGAGATCACGCCCGTGATCCGGCTTCGCCGCCTGCATTGCCCGGATGCCTTCGGCCGCCCTCAACTGCTTGATGCCCTCACGCTCGATTTCGAATACGGCGGCGTGCTGACCGAGGGCGACGACGAGCGGCAGTTCGTCCGTGTCATGACGGCAGCCGGGCCGTCTTTCGTCCGCCGCGACCCGGCGGCCGAGACGGCCGCGTTCGACCTGCTGGGCCAGGACGGCTTCACCCAAATGCGCGTCACCGAGGGGCGGTCCGCCAAGGGCCGCCGGGCGCTGGTGTTCGTCGGCCCGGACGCCGCCGAGCGGTGGCACCGTTTCACTGCCCTGCGTCTGCCCGCGCTGCAGGCGCTCGGCTGGCGCAACATGATCGACGGCAACTTCGGCCCGCGTTTGGTCGAGTCCGTGGGCACCTACGACGTGCAGGTGGCGGACGCCGGGCCGGGCCGCTTCTCGCTCGATTTCGGCATCGAGATCGACGGGGTGCGCCTGCCCTTGCTGCCGATCCTGAGCCGTTTGATCGAGCGGGGTGGTCTGGACGCTGCGCAGGTCGTCGGCGACGAGCTGATCACGACCTTGGACGACGGCCGCGTGGTGAAGCTGCCGGCCGACCGGATACGCCGCCTGCTGGCCGTCATGGGCGACCTGATCGAGTCCGCCGGGCGAGTCGCGGACGGCCCGCTGCTGCTGCCCGCCACGGAAGCGGCGACGGTGCTGGAGCTGGAGGACGTCGTCTCCACCCGGTTCGAGAACGCGGCCACCATCAAGTCCTATGTCAGCCAGTTCCGTGACCAGGCTGACATCCCCCCGGTCGTCCTGCCTGCCTCGTTCAAGGGCGACCTGCGCCCCTACCAGAAGCAGGGCCTGGATTGGCTGCAGCACCTGCGCGCCCACGGGCTGGGCGGCTTCCTTGCGGACGACATGGGCCTGGGCAAGACCGCGCAGACCATCGCGCATTTGGTGTTCGAGCACGCCGCCGGGCGCCTCGACCGCCCGGCGCTGATCGTCGTGCCCACCAGCTTGATCAGCAACTGGACGGCGGAACTCGGCAAGTTCGCGCCGCACTTATCCACGGCCGTACTGCACGGCTTGGACCGGCACCAGCGCCGGGAAACGCTTGAGGGCGTCCACGTCGTCATCACCACCTACACGCTGCTGGCCCGCGACGTGATGGAGATGAAGGCGCTGCCCTGGCACGTCGTGGTGCTGGACGAGGCGCAGGCGATCAAAAGCCCGGCCGCCAAGGCGACCCGCGCCGTCTGCATGCTGGACAGCCGCCACCGCCTGTGCCTGTCCGGCACGCCGATCGAGAACAACCTTGAGGAGCTGTGGTCCCAATTCGCGTTCCTCATGCCGGGGCTGCTGGGCGACCGCCAGGGCTTCACCAAGCGGTTCCGCACGCCGATCGAGAAGCGGCGCGACGACACGCGGCGCATGCAGCTTGTCCGCCGCATCCGCCCGTTCATCCTGCGCCGCACCAAGTCCGAGGTGGCGACGGAGCTGCCGCCCAAGCACACCATCCTGCGCCGCATCACCTTGGCGCCCGACCAGCGCGAGCTGTACGAGGCCATACGCATCACGCTGCACGAGCGGGTGCGCGAGCAGGTGGCCGAGCGTAGCCTGGCGCAAAGCCGCATCGTGGTGCTGGACGCGCTGCTGAAGCTGCGCCAGGTCTGCTGCGACCCACGGCTGGTGAAGCTGCCCTCCGCGCGGGCGGTCGAGAGCAGCAGCAAGCTCGATGACCTGCTGGAGATGGTCTCCGAGATGATCCCGGAAGGCCGCCGCATCCTGCTGTTCTCGCAGTTCACCTCCATGCTTGACCTGATCAAGCCGCGTCTGGCCGAGGCAGGCATCCCCTTTGTCGAGCTGCGCGGCGACACCCGCGACCGCGCCGAGCCGGTGCGCGCCTTCCAGGCCGGCGAGGTGCCGCTGTTCCTCATCAGCCTCAAGGCCGGCGGGCGCGGCCTGAACCTCACCGCCGCCGACACGGTGATCCACTACGACCCCTGGTGGAACCCGGCGGTCGAGAACCAGGCTTCTGACCGCGCCCACCGCATCGGCCAGACCAAGTCTGTGTTCGTGTACAAGCTCATCGGCGCCGACACGGTGGAGGAGCGCATCCTGGAGCTGCAGGAGCGCAAGGCGGAGCTGGCCAGCATCGCCTTCACCGAGGGCGCCGACCTGTCCGCGCTCGGGCAAGACGACGTGGACTACCTGTTCGGCGCCGACGCCGACCGCAAGGCCGCCTGACGCAGCCCGTTTGAGTTCCGTGGTACGGTGTGCCAAAAACCGTATCGGAGGCAGACGGAACGATGCACGGCACGATTCGCGGCGATGCGGTGAGCGCACCTGGCACCCTGACGGATGGCGGCATCCGTTCGACGCGGCCGGGGTTCGCTGCTCTCATGCGGGACCACGCCGCCGCAGGACCCTGCACGCCCGCGCCAGCCGTCGCCGATGCCGCGCCGCGGACCCTGATCGCCCCCGAGTTCGACGCCGCGTACTACCTGGACAACAACGAGGACGTGCGGCTCTCCGGCATGGACCCGCTCGAGCACTTCCTGCTGCACGGCGCGGACGAGCTGCGGAACCCCAATGCCTGGTTCGACACCGGGTTCTATGTGCGGAACAACGCCGACGTGGTGGACGCCGAGGTGAACCCGTTCTGGCACTACCTGGCGCACGGCAGGGCGGAGGGCCGCCAGCCCGCGCCCCGGCGGCAGGCCGAACGCGCGGCCCTGGCCCAGGCGCTGCCCGCCACGGCCCGATGGGTCGGCACGGCGCCCGATGGCCAGCCGCAGGCGCTTGACGCCCTTCGCACTGCCGTGGCCGGCCCGCGGGCCCCCCCCGCCCGCCGCCCCCGGGCGGGCCGCCCCCCCCGCCACC
>CAXUJE010000161.1:0-2711 GCA_964251035.1 uncultured Acetobacteraceae bacterium | reverse complement strand
CGACGACCCGCCGCTGACGCCGGACGCCCTGCGCGCCGCCCTTGCCGACCGGCTGGCCAACGCGGCCGGCGTCACCGTGTCGGTCAGCCACGACCGCTACACCCACTCCACGGGCGGCGTGCAGATCCTGGTCGCGGACGAGCAGGCGGCGTTCAATGCCCGGAACGAGACCTATCTGCACATCGCGCCGGCGGTCGCGCGGCTGATGCTGGCGCCTCCTGGGCGCGCCCTGATCCACCTCACGATCGACGGCGCCTATTGTGGGCTGACCACCTATGCCGACCTGGCGCAGGCCTTGGCCGGGCTGGCGCCCGTCATGCCCTCGGTGCGCCGCTTCGTGGTGCATTGCCTGCTCGGCCATCAGGTCGATCCCTTGGTCGCCCTGCACGCCGCGCTCGGCCCGGCCGCCGCGGTGTTCTGGGTGAACGATTACGAGGCCGCGTGCGTCGGCTACAACCTGCTGCGCAACGACGTGGCGTTCTGCGGCGGCCCGCCGCCGGGCAGCATGGCCTGCCGGATCTGCGTTTATGGCGAGGACCGGGACGAGCACCTGGCGCAGGTCGGCCGCCTGTTCGCCGCCATCCCGTTCCACGTCGTGGCGCCCTCTGGGGCGGCGCTGGCCGTCTGGACCGCCGCCGCGCGCCTGCCGCATGCGTCGGTCCAGGTGCATGAGTACGCCCGGGTCCGTCCGGGCGCCACGCGCTACGGCCTGCTCGGCGCCAGTCCGCGCGGCACGCCTGACAACCCGGTCCGCGTCGCCTTTGCCGGGTATGCCGCGACGAACAAGGGCTGGCCGGCGTTCGCGCAGATCGCCGGCGCGCTTGGGGCGCATGAGGGCTACCGGCTGTTCCACTTCACCGCCCTGGCGGCCGACCCGCCGCTGCCCGGCGTCGAGACTGTCCTGACCAAGGTCAGCGCGGACGCCCGCGGCGCCATGACGGACGCGCTGGCCGCGGCGTCGATCGACCTCGTGCTGGTCCTGTCGCCCTGGCCCGAGACGTTCTGCCTCGTCGCCTACGAGGCCATGGCCGCCGGCGCGGATGTCGTCACCCTGCCCGGAAGCGGCAACGTGGCCGATATGGTGCTGGCCCGGGGGCGGGGTTTGGTGATGCCCGATGCCGCCGCCATCGTGGAGTTCTTCGCCTCCGAGGCCGCCATCGCCTATGTCCGCATGTGCGGGGAGCAGGGGTCGGAGATGGGCCGCCTGGAGTCCTGCGGCATGACGGCCACGCTGCCCCTCCCGGACGCGCCCTTTGACGCGCTCCCGGGGGTGGAAGCACCCCCGGCGGCATGAGCCGGATCTGCTGCTTCACCAGCTTCACCTACGCTTACCTCGGCCGGGCGCGGACCCTGCTGTCCACGCTGCGCGCCGCGCATCCGGACTGGGCCGTTTGCGCCGTGGTGGTGGACGAGCCGCCGCCTGGGACGGCCGAGGCGGAGCTGCTGGCGGGCTTCGACACCGTGCTGGGCCTGCATGACCTCGGCATCCCGCGGGCGCGGGCCTGGCTGTTCAAGCATGGCATCGTCGAGGCCTGCACCGCCGTGAAGGGCAGCGCCATGCTGCGCCTGATGGAGGCGGGCTATGCGGCGGTCGTTTATCTCGACCCCGACATCGCCGTGTTCCATCCGCTCGACATCGTGGTGGCGGCGCTGGACAACGCCGCGGTCGTGCTCACCCCGCACCAGACCAGCCCGAACCGCAACGCCCGCGTCATGGGGGACAACGAGCTGGCCTCCTTGCGGTTCGGCGTCTTCAACCTGGGCTTCATCGCCGTGCGCAGCTTTGGTGCGGGGCGGGACTTCGCCGAATGGTGGGCGGCGCAGCTTCTGCGCGCCTGCTACGACGATCCCGCTGCCGGGCTGTTCACCGACCAGAAATATGTTGACCTGGTGCCCGGCCTGTTCGACGGCGTGGCGATCCTGCGCGACCCCGGCTGCAACGTCGCGAGCTGGAACCTCAGCACCCGGCGCCTGTCCATCGGCGCCGATGGCGGCATCCGGGTCAACGACGCCCCGCTTCGCTTCATGCACTTCACCAAGATCAATGCTGTCGGCGACGTCATGCTCGAACGTTATGCGGGCGACAGCATCGAGGCGCTGGAGATCTGGAGCTGGTATCGCCGCCAGGTCGCGCGGCGGCAGCCGGCCGCGGTGCCGGACGGCTACTGGCATTACGCCGCGTTCAGCAACGGTGACGCGATCCCGCGGGAGGTCCGCCTGCTGTATCGGGACAGCCCCGACCTCCGTGCCCGGTTCGACGACCCGTTCGACGCGGACGGGCCGTTCTACGCCTGGCTGTCCCAGGCCCATGCGGGGATGCTCACTCCTCCCGCCATCGACGCTCCTTGAAGACATCCGTGCGGGGCCGCGCCCGGCGCAGCGCCTCCGGGAGCGCCAGCCAGGCTTGCAGCCGGTCCAGCACCTGCCGGGTCACCAGGGCCAGGTCGAGCGCCAGGGCTTCGGCCATCGGGTAGAACCGCACGCCCTCCAGCTCACCCGACCCGCCGAGCGTCCCCTGCGTCGCCGCCGCATCCACCACCAGGAACCGCGCGTTGAACCGCACTGAACTGGCCGTCGGCGTCACCGCCCGGCACAGGTAGTCGATCGCATGGAGCCGCGGCGGCGTGCCGAGCGTCAGGCCCGTCTCCTCCTCCAGCTCCCGCGCCGCCGCCGCCAGCAGGGCGCGGGCCAGGCGCGGGCGGGCGGCCCGG
>CAXUJE010000160.1:0-11484 GCA_964251035.1 uncultured Acetobacteraceae bacterium | reverse complement strand
CTCCACGGCGGTCTCGGCCGCCACGGCGGTCTCGGCCGCCACGGGCTCTACCGGCGCGGGCCCCCCCCCCCCCCCCCCCCCCCCCCCCGCCCGCCCCCCCCCCCCCCCCCCCCCCCCCCCCCCCCCCCGCGCCCCCCCCCCCCCCCCCCCCCCCCCCCCCCCCACGGCGCCGTGCCGTCCGGGTCTTCGGGTTCGTGAGCGCGAACCAGGCCATCTTCCCTGTTGCGGCCATGGCCCGCGTGTTGGGCGTGTCGGAGGCGGGCTGCTACGCTTGGCGACACCGCCGCCCGCCTTCCCAAGCTCTGGCCGACGCAGCGCTGCTGAAGCGGGTGCGGACCATCCACGCCAGCTCGCGCGAAACCTGCGGCGCGGCGCGCGTGCACGCAGGGCCTCAGGCAGACGGGAGGAGGCATGGGCGCAAGCGCATTGCACGCCTGCTACGCGCCGCCGGGCCGGGGTGACGACCACGCGGCGGGACAAGGAGGCCCAGTCGGCGCGGGACCCTTTGCTCCGGAACCTCGCGGCGGCAGCGCCGAACCAGCTATGGGTTGCCGATGTGACGTTGATACTGTCGGCGAATTCAGGCGGCTTGGGCCGGGTGGTGAAGCGTGTTGTGCGCGTTCTGGCGTGCGGCGTTCCGGCCAGCCATTGCGCCGCACGCGAGGCGTTCATCGCTGCGGCCGTGCAAGCCTGCTGCAATCCGGTTTTGGCCAGGCCGATGTAGCGGCTTTGTCGCATGCCAAAGGCACGCACGCCTTGCGGCAGCGTGCCCTCAATGCCGGCGCGCACGTGACAGCGCTCTTTCCAAGCGGGGTCGTGCATCCGTGTCCGCGCCGCGTTCAGCGCCTCGTATTCCGGGCGTGGGTGGAAGTAGACGGAGCGGCGCGCGTCCTTTGCCGGCGTGCAAAGCGCCCGGGTGGCGCAGGCGCCGCAGTCGGTGCGGCTGAACACCGCGCAGATGCGTGGGGCACCGACCTCGTCGAGGCCGGCACGCCAGGTCACCGACGTCTTGCCCTGCGGGCAGGTGACCCGCTCGCGCTCCCAATCGATAGCGAAATGGCGCTGCTCGTAGGCTTGTTCCACCTCGGTCCGTCGCCTCGCCGCGGCTCGGACCGACCCCTCCAACGAGACGCCGTGGTCGCGCCGGCTGCCCACCAGCAGCGCCGCATCGACGTAGGCCGAGTCTACGAAGTGCTCGGCGGGCAGGAGGTCCTTGGCCGCCAGACGTTCGTGGATCTCGGCCGTGGCGAAACCGGAGGCTTGCGCCGTGCTCGCCATGTCCGGCTGCATCGCCGGGCAGGTCATCACGTGCGTGACCAGGTGTGCGACGTCCTCGTCGCAGGTCTCGGTCACGTGCACCTTGTAGCCTGACCACTCCATCTGCCGCTTGGTGCTGTAGCGCATCTCCGGGTCGTAGGGCGATTGCAGCCGCTCTCCCACGGGCGGCAGTTCCGACCCGGCCCGCCAGCGCGGCGGCCCGTCTCCCTCGTGGGCGCAGTGTATCCGCCACACGTCGCGCAATGTTTCCACCATCGGCACCTCGCGCGCCGCAGCTGGTGCATCCGAAGCGTCCAGGGCGTCAAGCAAGACGAACCCGTCCGCACCGACCTCAAGGGCAAGCGCCTCGCGCGCTTCCTGGCGCTTGGGCAGGCGGTAATCCTCGACGCGTCGCCCATACCGCTCGAACCAGGCTGGCTGGGCGACCTTGCGCAGCCAGTCCGGCACGACAGCGGCCAGGTCGTCCAAGGTGGCGCGGAGTGTTTCGGCCACCAATTCGAGCAGGTGCAGGTCGTGCACGGCCGCCAGCACGTGCGTGCTGTCGGTGCGCTGCTTGCCCCGCGCCTTGACCAGGCCGCGCTCTTTGAAGCGCTCGAGCATCACGTTTAACAAAAGGTGCTCCGCCCCGTCCGCGACGAGGCGCGCGCGGAACTCCGTCAGCACACTGAAGTGGAAACCCGGGTCGGTCAGCTCGAGGCCAAGCGCGTATTTCCAGTCAATGCGGGCGCGCACGGCGTCGGCCGCCTGCCGATCGCTCAGGTGCTCCAGGAACTGGAACACCGTGACCAGCGCCAGCCGCCACGGCGCAAGCCCCGGCTGACCCCGGGCGGGTAGAGCTTGCGGAAGTCCTCGTCCCCGTAAAGGGCGCTGAACTCGTCACGCAGCCGCGTGACCACCGTGCCCTTGGGAAACGCCGCGCGGACAACGCGCGCGGTCCCGGCAGGAACCTCGCCGATCGGCTCAGGATGCAAGCTCATGGATCACCTCCATGGCCATGCTAACCTGCCGCCTGAATCGCCGACAGTATCTGACGTTCGTTCGGACGGCAGCAGGAGTCCCCTGTCTTGCCGTCGCGCTCGATGTATAGGGCTGCAAGCCAGACGCGGAGCGTCAGTCTGAGATCGTCGGCTGGTCCCTGGCGAACCACCTGCGGGCCGAATTGGTGATTGATGCCTTGGGACGGCCACCGGCCAGCGCCAGCCGCAAAACGTGATCCA
The DNA here is from genome assembly GCA_964251035.1 of uncultured Acetobacteraceae bacterium. Lineage (GTDB taxonomy): Bacteria > Pseudomonadota > Alphaproteobacteria > Acetobacterales > Acetobacteraceae > CAHJXG01. The sequence goes on along the minus strand of CAXUJE010000160.1, from coordinate 8,989 downwards.
CCATGGCGACCAGGAAGGAAAGCAATAGCCGGCAGGCGCACCGGGATCGCGGCACTATGGAAGCTTCAAGCTCCCGCGACCGCGATACCCGATGTTCACATAGGCAGCAACGCCCTACCCAGCCTGTTGCAGGGGATGGACCCGCCCCTCGGGTCCTGCCCGCAACGCGGCGAGTTCTTGGGCGACCAGCGCATCGTGGGCATCCACGTCAGCCTTTGCCGCCGCCGGGCTCCATCGCCCGCGCATGGTGAAGATCGTGAGCACGAACAGCGCGACGCCGGCGATGCACACCCAATACCAGATCTGCCACTGGCCCGGCGTTTCCGCCGCCGCCTTCTGGATCGCGCCAAGGTGGGCGAGCAGCTCGGGACTTGGCACGGCTTTCGCCGCAAGCGCTTCCTGATAGGCGGCGAGATAGGCGGGCGCCTCGATCAGCGGCGTCACGCTGTTGACGACGTAGGGCAAGGCCAGGAAACATGCCGTGACGATCAGGCGCTGCAGCCAGCCCCAGACTGCCAACCCGGTCGCAGTCAGCGCCGGGTTGCGCGCCTCGACGGTCTCCGTGAAGCTCGCCATCCAGGCCGTGTAGGCGAAACCGACCAGAAGCGATTGCGCGCAACTGATGGCCACCACCAAGGAGAACGGGGGGTGCTGGCCGGCCAGGGTGAGCCAGTACCACATCAGGACCGCGGCGCCGATGCCGCCCACGAACATGAACGGCTTGCGCACGCGCAACCGGTCCGAGAGCATGCCGGCGGCGACAAGGGAAACCGCGTTGGCCGCCCACGTCCAGTTCGCCACCTCGTTGGCCTGGGCCACGGTGAACTGGAACACGGTGACGAGGTAGATCGTCCCGAACGCCACCGCCGTGTAGTAGAAGATCAGCAGCGTGGACACGCCGATGGCCGAGGCGATCACGTCGAGATGCAGGATCTGGCTCAACGGCCGCTGCAGGCTCTTCTCCACGTCCAGGCCCTTGGCCCGCAATTCCACCAGCAGGCGGTCGCGCTCGCTGACCATGAGTTGGTCGCGCAACGCGGGCGCCAGCTCACGCAGCCCGAAGAAGGCCACCACGAAGACCACGAGGCCGACCGCGCCGCAGATGTAGAACTGGCTTTGCCAGGTCTGCAGGCTGGGCAGCGTCAAGGTGTTCACGGCGCTGACCATGAGGCTGCCCAGCACCGGACCCACGGTCCAGAAGCCCATCGCCGCCGCCCGGCCGACCTGGGGCGAGAAGTCGCGCATCAGCGCCGGCGTGGTCACGAGGACGATGCCCTCGACAAAGGCGACGGCGCAGGACGCGAGGGCGAACTGCAGCGGCGTCTTCACGTTCGGCAGCACGAACAGCGTCATCAGCGAGACGATCAGCATGCCGTAGACGATCAGGTTCGCCCGCCCGAACCGGTCGGCGAGCCCGGCTAGAAGCGAGCCGAAGGCGCCGAGCAGGTTGCCGGCAGCCAGTATGAGGACGAAGACCCCGAAAGGTATGCGCAGCTCAGTCAGCATCAAGGTCGCAACGCCGCCGCCAACATACAACTGATAGTAGAGTGAAACCGTTATAGCCACGACAAGGAGCAGAAGCGCCATGCGCACGCCTTGCCGCGGGTAGTGTGGCAATTGGCGGCTCCACACGGTTCCAAAAGACGGCGGGTCCGAATTGATCACGGCTTGACTGGACATGATAGCGCTTCCCATCCTCCCTTGATTGTTTGCCTTCAGCCAAGCCTAACCCGGCCTTGCCGGACCATTCCCAACGGTGATGCGCGTCTTGGCTTTCAGCGCCGGGTGAACTCCATCGCGCTGTCGGCCACGCGGCCAAAACGCAAGGCCATGGCGTCCATGGCGTAGTTCCGGTGCAGCTTCCAGGGCCGCTTCGACCCCTGCTTCGGCATCAAGCCGATGCCGCGCTGGACATAGCCCGAGGTCAGGCTGAAGAACGGCTCTTCCTCGACCGAAGGGTCCCGCCGCGGCGTGGCGGCCACGTAGCCGCGCCGCTTCATGTGGTTGAGCAGCCGGCACACGTACTCGCAGGTGATGTCGGCCTTGAGCGTCCAGGATGCGTTCGTGTAGCCGATGACCGAGGCGAGGTTCGGCACCCCGCTGAACATCATCCCCTTGTAGGCCAGCGCCTTCGAGAGATCGACCGGGCTGCCATCGACGCTGAGCTTCACGTCCCCGAGCAGGTTGATCTTGAGGCCTGTTGCCATGACGACGATGTCGGCCTCGATCTCCTCCCCGGAGCGGAGCCGGATGCCGGTTTCGGTGAAGATCTCGATATGGCCGGTTGCAACCGACGCCTTTCCGGTGCGGATCGCGTTGAACAGGTCAGAGTCGGGCACCAGGCAGAGCCGTTGGTCCCAAGGCTTGTAGGATGGGGTGAAATGCGTTCCAACGTCGTAGTCCGGGCCAAGGGCGTGCTGCGCCATGGCGATGATCGCCTGCTTGGTCTTCTCCGGGTTCTTGCGGGCGAGGTGGTAGAAGTACATGCCCAACGCCATGTTCTTCACCCGCGCAGCCCGGTAGGCCAGCTTCGCCGGCAGGCGCTTGCGGAGCCAGATGGCAGCCTTGTCCTCGGACGGCCGCGAGACGATGTAGGTGGGGGAACGCTGGAGCATGGTGACGTGCGCCGCCGTCTTGGCCATCTCCGGCACGATCGTGACCGCGGTCGCGCCGCTGCCGATCACCACGACGCGCTTGCCCGCGTAATTGAGGTTTTCCGGCCAGAACTGCGGATGCACGATCTGTCCGTGGAAGATGTCGCTCCCGGGGAACTCGGGCGCGTGTCCCCCGGCGTAGCTGTAATAGCCGCTGCACATCAGCAGGAAGCCGCACGTCAGCCGGACCGGCTCGCCCGTGTCTGTCCGCTCGGCTTCCACCAGCCAGCGCCCCTCGGCCGAGGACCAGGACACTTGCCGGACGCGGTGGTTGAAGCGGATGCGCTGGTCGATCCCGAACTCCTTGGCGGTTTCGCGCACATAGCTCAGGATCGAGGGGCCGTCGGCGATCGACTTGTCGCCGATCCAAGGCCGGAAGGAATAGCCAAGCGTATACATGTCCGAGTCCGAGCGGATGCCAGGGTAGCGGAACAGGTCCCAGGTGCCGCCGATCGTGCTGCGCGCCTCGAACAACGCATAGCTCAGCCCCGGGCAGCGCGCCTGGACATGGTAGCCCGCGCCGATGCCGGACAGCCCGGCGCCCACGATCAGGACGTCAAGGTGTTCCATCCTTGCGGCTGCGGCCGCCTTCTCGACAGCGTAGTCGACAACGGTGTCCTGATCGGCCATGCGTTCTAATCCCTCATTTGCTGTGGGCCGCGCCGCGTGCCGGGCACGGACGACTGGGTGCGCCTCCACCCGCCCAGCGCGTGGCAGGCGGGCAAGGAGCGGCCCGTGGTTCTCAAGCCCCGCTCTTTGATGGGCTTCGCACCTTGCGTTCGATGAATTTGGCCATCAGCGGCCAGTAGCCAACCGGAAACAGGCGCTGGATCAACGCCACCTGCTTGGCGTCGCGGCCAACCAGGACGCGCTTCTTCCGCCGCAGGATGCCTTGCACGATCTGCGCGGCGGCGGCCTCCGGCGCGAGTTGCAGGAGCTTGGTCGAGATGTAACGCTGCTGCTGTCTCTCGGCCTCACTCACCCCGGTGCGCCGGGCGCTGGCATCGACGGAGGTGCGGACGCCGCCTGGATGCACCACGGTGACGCCGACGCTCGATCCCTCAAGCTCGTGCCGCAACGCTTCCGAGAAGCCTCGGACCGCGAACTTGCTGGCGGCGTAAGGGACCTGGCCCGCCGGCGCCACGATGCCGAACAAGCTGGACAGGTTGACGAGCTGGGCCGTCTCCGCCCGCCGCAGCACGGGCAGGAAGGCCCGCGTCATGTAGACCACGCCCCAGAAGTTGATGCCGAACATCCATTCGAAATCCTCGGGCGGCACCTGCTCGAACGTGCCGCCAAGCGCCACGCCGGCGTTGTTGACCAGCACGGTGACGCCCCCGTGCTCCTTCAGGACCGCATCGGGCAAGGCGGCAACCGCCTCCTTGTCTGCCACGTCCAGGGTGTGCTCGCTCACCGTCACGCCCGGCGCGCGGAAGCGTGCCGCGACCGCATGCAGGCCCGTCGCGTTCACGTCCGCGAGCGCCAGGTTGCAGCCGCGCGCGGCAAGGTCGGCGGCCAGCGCGGCGCCGATGCCGCTGGCCGCCCCGGTGATCACGGCGGTGCCGCCGTGCAGCGGGAACGGTCCCCGGGCGCGGGCCGTCATCGGGCGTCCTCGCCCACCGACCGCCACACGCCCCTGACCTCTTCCCGCATCAAGACATTCCTCGGCTCAACATTGGTTCCCTTGACTATAGCCTAGAATCCGCGGCCGTGCCGCCTGGCCGAATGCGGCTCCCAAGACGGACACGGCGCAGCCGGCATCGCTCATGGCAACAGGATGACCTTGCTGGCGGCACGCTGACGCGAAAGCTCGAAGCCTTCCAGGCCGCGCGCCAAAGGCAGCCGGTGCGTGATCATCGGACGGAAGCTTTCAGGGTCGCGCGCCAGCAGCGCAGTGACCCGCTCCCAGGTGCGCTGCTCCGAGCTGTGCGAGGCGCGGAGCTGGTGACGGTTGCGCACGAACACGGTCAGGGGCAGCGACAGCGGCGCCGCGTGGATGCCGGCAACCACCAGGACGCCCTGGCGCTTGAGCACCGGCAGCGCGTCGGTGATCGACGGCGGATGTCCGGTGGCCTCCAACACCACGTCCACGGGCTTGCCCCCGGTCAGCGCCAGGACCTGCCCGGCCAGCGGTCCCTCGGCGACGTCGACGCAATCCGGGAAACCGAGCTGGCGCAAAACGTCGAAGCGCGGACCGTCGGCGCGGCCGGTGACGATCACCCGCCCGGCGCCTGCGGCGCGCGCCATCAGCGCAAGGCCCTGGCCGATCGTGCCCGGCCCCAACACGAGCACGGTATCGCCGAGGCTTACTTCCCCCACCAGCACGGCATCCGCCGCCACGGCCAGCGGCTCGACCAAAGCCCCCAGCTCGGCATCCACCGCGCCGGGCAGCGGCAGGACGTTGCCCGCTTCCACCCGCAGGTAGCGCGCGAAGCCGCCATCGACGGTGAGGCCGAGGGCCATAGGCGTGCCCAGCCTGGGATCGCCCGGCCATGCCACGTCGCGCTCCCCACGGACCACGCGCGGATGCACCGACACGCGCGTGCCCGGCGCCACCCCAGCGCCGGGGCCGGCCGCCTCGACGGTGCCGGCCAGCTCGTGCCCCATCGTCAGCGGCAGATGCGGCACCATGAACTGGTAGCCGTCCGTCCATTCATAGGCATGCACGTCGCTGCCGCAGATGCCGACCGCCTCGACCCGCACCAGCACCTGCCCACGGCCCGGCGCGCCAGGCTCGGGGATGTCCTGCGCCTCCAGGCCGAACCCGGCCTGCGTCTTGCGGAGCGCCAGCATGCTCAGAACGGCTCCGGGTAGTGGCCATGGAAGAAGCTGAGCGGAGGCTTGGCGTCGGGATCGGTCAGCACCTCGATCAGGTTCGGCTCCTTGGACGCGAAGGCGGCGTCGAGCGCCGGGCCGACATCCTCGCCCCGTTCCACCCGGACGGCCCGGAGGCCGCAGGCACGGGCGATGGCGGCGTGGTCCACGTCGGCGAAGTCGCAGGCGATGGTGTGCTCGCCCAGCACCGTGTCTTCCCCGTGCTTCTGGAAGCCGAGGATGCCGTTGTTGAGCACGACAACCGTGACCGGCACCTTGAGGCGGCGCAGCGTCTCAAGCTCCGCCCAGGAATGGGCGAAGCCGCCGTCGCCGCACAGGCAGACGACCCGGGCCTCCGGCGCCGCGACCTGCGCGCCGATCGCCAGCGGCACGCCCCAGCCGAGGCCGGCGAGGCCGCGCGGCGTCAGGAACCGCTGGCCGGCCCGCTTCGCCGTCAGATAGTTGATGACCCAGTTCGAGGAATAGGAGGCGTCGGCGCACACGATGCCATCGGGGGGAAGGCGCCGGTCGATCTCCGCCACCACGCGCTCCGGACGCACCGGGCCGCCGTCGCGGGTCGTGACGCCCTCGACCAGCGTCCGCCAACCGGTGACGGCTGCTTCGATCTGCGCCTCGACCTCCGGCCGGGCGGCAACCCGCTTGGCGAGGTCGAGCTTCAGCATCTCCTCCCGCAGGGCGGCCAGCGTCAGCTTGGCGTCGCCGAGCAGGCGCAGCGCCTCGTAGTTGCGGCCGATCTCCACCGGGTCAGGGTCGATGTGGATGAAGCGTGCGCCGCGCGGGTAAAGCTGCCAGTTGTCCGTGCCGTTCTGGTTGGTGCGGTTGCCGACCAGCAGCACCACGTCGGCGTTCTCCACCATGGACCGCATCTCGCGCGTGCGGGCGCCGAGCCCCATGGTGTTGCCGACCACGCCGAGCGAGAGCGGATGCGTCTCGTCAACGCCGCCCTTGCCCATGAAAGTGGTCGCGACCGGCAGATGCGCGTCCCCCTGCAGCGCCGCGAGTTCCGCGGCGGCGTCGGACAGGTGGACGCCGCCGCCCGCGATGACGAGCGGGCGCTGGGCGCGGGCCAGCAGCCCGGCGGCCTCGGCGACGCGGGCCGGGTCGGCCAGGGTGCGGTCCAACGGATAGGAGCCGAGGTTGGACTTGCGCGGGGACGCGCGGCCCGCCGCCTTCTCGCTCAGCAGGTCAGCCGGCACCAGCAGCACCGCCGGGCCGGGCCGGCCCGAGGTGGCGGCGGCGAAGGCCATGTCCACGAAGTCCTCCAGCCGGTCGGCACGGTCCACGCGCCGGACGGACTTCGCCACCGCGTCGAACAGGCGGGCGTGGTCAAGCTCCTGGAAGGCGTTCTTGTCCACGGTGCTGCGGGCCACCTCCTGCACCAGCGCGACCACGGGCACGCTGGCCTTCATGGCCTCCGCCAGCGGCGGCACCAGCAGCGTCGCGGCCGGTCCGTTCTGCGCGGTGACGACCCCGACCTTGTGGGAGATCCGCGCATAGCCGTCGGCCATCGTGCCGCCCATGTTCTCTTGGCGGTAGACAGTCTGCTGGATGCCGACATGGGGTGCGGCGAGGTGGAACGCCGAAGGCAGGCTCTGGCCGAAGGCGACCGTCACGCCGTGGCGCGCAAACGCCTCCGCCAGGCGGAGCGCCACGTTCGCGTTGGCGACGGGTGAGCCGGTATCGGGCATGCGCGCGTTCCCTCGGATGAGCATTGTGTTATTTGCGATAGCAAACCTCATCAGCCTTGACGTGTCAACCACGCCGCGCGCATTACCGATGGCGATGGAGATCGAAGCGTCCTTGTCACCGATCGACCGGGCGGAGAGCGTCGCGGGCAAAGTCTACCAGCAGCTCCGCAGCGGGCTGGTCCAGGGGCAGCTCGTGCCGGGGCAGAGGCTCGTTCACCGCTCCCTCGCGAACAAGCTGGGCGTCAGCCCGACGCCGGTGAGGGAGGCGTTGCTGCGCCTCGTCTCGGAGGGGGCGCTGGAGCTTGACGCCCGCGGCATCGCCTGGGTCCCGCTCCTTGCGGTTGACCGCTATGACGAGATCATCGACTTGCGACTGGACCTTGAGGGCCGCGCGGCCGCGCGGGCAGCCGTGCTTGCCACCCCGGCGGACATCGCTGGCCTAGCCGCGATCCAGGCGCGGTTCCTGAAGGGACGCGCCGTGATGGACCGGGAGGTCGTCCTCGCGGAGAACGAGCGCTTCCATTTCGGGGTCATCGGGATCGCGGCGATGCCGGTGCTGCAGAGGGTGGTGGAAAGCCTCTGGGTGCAGGTCGGTCCGACCATCAGCCTGCTGTTCTCCGCGCCTCGCGTGCTTTCTCCTGAAGGCCATGCGCATGACGCCTTGATCGCGGCGCTCAAGGCGCGTGACGCGGAGGCGGCAAGCGCTGCGATCAGACGCGACCTTCGCGAGCATGCGGCGGTGCTGTCGCCGATGCTGGCCCAGGCCGTGAGGCCAAGCGTCGACACGCCCGCCCCACTGAGGCGGTCGCGGGTCTTGTCGTGAGGCCGGGCGAGGCCCTGGACGCGCTGCCCGCCGTCAGGTCTTCGATGGGCGCATCAGGCCTGACCTGAAGCGCGCTGGGCTCGGCGCCCTCCTGAGACGCACTTCTTCGAAGGCGAGGACCATGTCTTCCGCGCCGCAGCTCGCAATGGGGAGTGGGAACTCACGGTTGACTTCTTCGGTCGACGCCTTGCTGGAGTTTGACGGCTGCGTCAGGTCCAACTCAGCAATTCCATCCCTGCCCGCAGCGGCTGGGGGTGGCGCTTGACTCCGAAAGGCCATTACCGAACGCTCGCACCATCCCATTCGAAAGCTGCCGATGCCGAGACTGCCCGCCGCCCTCCTCGCCGCCCTGCTGCCGGTCGCCGCCCCGCTGTCCGCCGTTTGGGCGCAGGACACCCCCGTCCGCATCAACGGCACGGTCATCGGCCTGGCCGGCGACCGCCTCCTGGTCCGCCCCCTCGAAGGCGACCCGCTCGACATCCAGCTCCCGCCCGGCGTCCGCATCGGCGCCGTCGAGGAGCGCGCCCTCGCCAGCATCCAGCCCGGCGAGTTCGTCGGCTCGGCAGCAAAGCACGGGCGCGACGGCAAGCTGCATGCGCTGGAGGTGCACATCTTCCCCGAAGCCATGCGCGGCACCGGGGAAGGCCACCGCCCGATGGAGGCGCCGGAGCAGACCATGACCAACGCCACCGTGGACGGCATCGCCACGGCCGCCGACAGCCGCATCCTGCACCTGCGCTACCCCGGCGGCGAGCAGGAGATCGAGGTCGCGCCCGACGTGCGCGTGGTCGGCATGCTGCCGGGCGACCGCAGCCTGCTGGTGCCGGGCGCGGCCGTCACGGTCCGGGCGATGCAGGGCGCCGACGACAGCTTGACCGCCGTCTCCGGGCATGCCGAGAAGAACGGCGTGAAGCCCCTGCCATGACCGCCGCCCCGCCGTTCTGGGCGCCCCCCATGGCCGACCCGGCCCCGCGCGGCCTGTGCACGGA
>CAXUJE010000159.1:399-11485 GCA_964251035.1 uncultured Acetobacteraceae bacterium | reverse complement strand
GGCCGCGGCGGGCGTCATGCGCGGGCTGGAGGAGCACGGGGTCGGCGTCCCGGCCGGCCCGGCGCTGGTGCCCATCGTGCCGGCCGCGGTCCTGTTCGACCTCGGCGTCGGCGATCCCCGCATCCGCCCGGATGCCGCGGCGGGCTACGCCGCCTGCGAGGCCGCGAGCGCCGACGCGCCGGCGGAAGGCTCGACGGGCGCCGGGGCCGGCGCCACGGTCGGCAAGCTGTTCGGCATGGGACGCGCCACCAAGGGCGGCATCGGCACCGCCTCGGCCCGGATCGGCCGCGTGACGGTCGGCGCCATCGTCGCGGTGAATGCCGTGGGTGACGTGATCGACCCGGCTTCCGGCGCCGTCGTCGCCGGCACCCGCGCCGAGGACGGGCGGCGCGGCCCTGGCGCCATAGCTGCGATCCTGCGCGGCGAGCTGCCGCCCGCGCTGCAGGCCGGCATGGCGACGACCATCGGCGTGGTGGCGACCGACGCCGTGCTGACCAAGGCGCAGGCCCGCAAGCTGGCGCAGGTCGCGCATGACGGCCTAGCCCGGACCATCGAGCCGTCGCACACCATGTGGGACGGCGACACCCTGTTCGCGCTCGGCACGGGGCAGAGCGGTTTGCCGGGCAACATGCTGACGCTGGGCGTGCTGGCGGCCCGGGTCACGGCGTCGGCCGTGCTGCGCGCCGTGTTGGCGGCCAAGGGCATCGCGGGGCCTGGCCTGCCGGCCGTGCCAGCGGCGTTGGAGCTGGGCTGAGCCTGTTACAGCTTGCGGGCGTTTGACGCCCGCAAGCCGAGACTCTTGTGAAGCAGCCGGTTAGCCCTTCGCAACAGGCAGCAGCCCGGCAAGCGCGCCGGAGGTATCGGCGTTGATGAGGCTGATGAGGGACGCGGCCGATGGCGTGGATGCATTGGGGGTCGTCCCTGCAGCTCCGGACGCCCCAGCCTGACTCGTGGACAAGCCAAGATTTGCGAACACCTGAGCGAAATCCTGCGACAGAGCCTGGAACAGGGCGGCCACATCGGAGGCGCCCGGTGAGGCAGGCATGAACAGCAGCCCGTGCGCGCCGTTCAGCCCGGTGATGATCGGCGTCACCGTGCCGGTCGAGGGGTCGATCTGGTCCACAGCGGTGCCAACCGAGGCGTACAGATCATTGGTGTTCAGCCCGTCAACCTTGACCGCCAGGATGTTGTTGTCGTTCTGGTTGGACACGTAGAACGTGCCCGAGGCCGCAGTCGGCATGATCACGTCGTCGGGCGAGCTTGAACTGGGCGGCAGGGTGAGGAAGCTCGCGCTCTGCTGCGTGGTGCCGGGGTTGCTGATGATGGTGAACGCCTTGCCCGCCTCGCTGGTGAGGATCAGCGAGCCGTCGGGCATCGACTTCAGCGAGTCTGGGTCCGTCACCGGCAGCGGCTGGTTGGTCTCGCCCGTGACCAGGTTGGTGCCGGTGTCGCCGAAGCGCAGCACCTCGGTGGTCTGCAGCGAGCCGAACGGCGCGGTGCCGTTGGTGAGCTGCTGCACCACCGGGTCGCCGGAATTGGCGGGATTGGTGTAGCTCAGGAACACCTTCTGGCCGACAAAGGCGGCGTCGTCGTAGCCGCGTGTGGACCCTGCGCCATAGGTGTAGGGTGCGGCGTAGCTCAGCGGCGCGCTGACCTGCTTGGTCGCGGGGTCGATCAGGGTGATGGCGGAGTTGCCGTCCTGGTTCTGCAGCGCCCAGACATCGCCCGTGACGGGATCGACCTTCAGGCCGTCGGCGAGGCCGGGCAGGGTATAGGTGTTCTGGGTGTTGCCGAGCAGGTCATACTGCACGATGGTGCTGCTGCCGGCCGAGCCGTCGCTCTTGGCGCTGTTGCCATACTCTACCCAGATGGAACCGTTTCCCGAAGTAATGGAGTCGGGGGATTTCGCACCGTCGGGAGCCGTCGCAAAGATGTTTGTGCTCTGAATGGTCGGCATTGGCCGTCTCCTCGCCTTGTTATCACTGTTTGTGACCGCAGATGAGACCTACACCGATCAGTCCAAGATAAGTGTTAAACTATGCTGACGAACATGTTTCCTTTTTATATCTGTATCAAGACTGTCGGGGGGATCGCCTCAACGTTCGCGACGTGAGTTGCACATGCGGGAATTGTCAGGCCAACGGCTCCCGCACCGTCTCCGGATGCCTCAGCACGGAATGGCGATGGCCGTACACGAAGTACAGCCCCAGGCCGACGGCCATCCAAACGACCAAACGCAGCCAGGTGAACAGCGGCAGCCCGCTCATCAGCAGCAGGCAGAACAGGATGCCGCCGATCGGCACCACCGGCACGCCGGGCACGCGGAACGGGCGGACGGCGCGGGCTGCGCTGCGCCGCAGGTAGATCACCGCGCCGCACACCAGGACAAAGGCGAACAGCGTGCCGATGCTGACCATCTCGCCCAAAACGTTGATCGGAACCAGGGCGGCGACGGCGGCCACGATCACGCCGATCAGGATCTGGCTGCGGTACGGGGTATTGAGCCGGGGGTGCAGGTGGGCGAACATGCGGGGCATCAGCCCGTCCTGCGACATGGTCAGGAAGATCCGGCTCTGGCCGTAGAGCAGCACCAGGATCACGGTGGTCAGCCCGCTGAGCGCGCCGATCTTGATCAGGATGGAGAACCAGGTGAGGCCGATCACGTCCACGCCCTTGGCGATCGGGTCGGACACGTTGAGTTGGCCGTACGGGACCAGGCCGGTCAGCACCGCGGCCACCGCGATGTAGAGCACGGTGCAGATCACGAGCGACCCCAGGATGCCGATGGGCATGTCGCGCTGCGGCGCCTGCGCCTCCTGCGCCGCGCAGGACACGGCGTCGAAGCCGATGAAGGCGAAGAACACGACGGCGGAGCCGCGCAGGATGCCGCTCAGCCCGTAATGGCCGAACTCGCCGGTGCTTTCGGGGATGAAGGGGTGCCAGTTCGCCGGGTTCACGTAGAAGGCGCCCAGGGCGATGAACGCCACCACGACGGTCAGCTTGACCGCGACCATGATGTTGTTGAGCCGCGCCGATTCCTTGGTGCCCATGACGAGGAGGGCGGTGATGGCGGCGATGATCAACGCCGCCGGCAGGTTGACGACTGCCGTGGCGGTGCTGCCGTCCGCCAGCGTCACCTCCGTGCCCGGCGCCGCGGCGAAGGTCGGGGGAATGACGATGCCGACGTTGCGCAGGATGCTGGCGGCGTAGCCGGACCAGCCGACCGCGACGGTTGCCGCCCCCATGGCGTATTCCAGGATCAGGTCCCAGCCGATCATCCAGGCGAAGATCTCGCCCAGCGTGGCATAGGTGTAGGTGTAGCTGCTGCCGCTGACCGGCAGCATGGCGGCAAGCTCGGCGTAGCACAGGCCCACGAAGCCGCAGACGACGCCGCCCAGCACGAAGGACAGCATGATGCTCGGCCCGGCATACTGCGCCGCCGCCGTCCCGGTCAGCACGAAGATGCCCGCGCCGATGATGGCGCCGATGCCCATGGCGGTGATGCTGAACGGGCCGAGCGTCTTGGACAGCTTGTGGCCGTCAGCCTCGCCGCTTGCGACGATGTCCTCCACGGATTTCCGTGTCATCAAGCCCTGGTCCGCCATGATCTGTCCTTCCAGAAGGCAAGTGTGCAACTGCGTGGCATCCGCTCATGCCGCGCCGGGCCGTCCGCACAGGAATGCGGCACCTGTGTTACAGTGCGTGAAGTTTTGCAGCAGGCAAAGCTGATTGTGACACTTCGCCAATTTGCAATTTCGAGTTGGTATACTGGTCAAGTCTATCGAGGTATTGGCGAAGCTATGCCGCGGTCCGACGATGCTGCTACAGTGCCGCGCAGCCGGTGAGGCCGTGGAACTGGCGACCTTCGCCCCAACCGCGCGTTCAGGCATCCTATGCCGGCGCCGCGCCGGCGACCGCAACGGAGAGGCCCCATGAAAGCCAACAGCGTTCTCGACACCATCGGCAGCACGCCGCACATCCGCGTGTCCCGCCTGTTCCCGGACGCCGAGGTCTGGATCAAGTCGGAGCGCGCCAACCCCGGCGGCTCCGTCAAGGACCGCATCGCGCTTGCCATGGTGGAGGCCGCCGAGGCGAGCGGCCAACTCAAGCCCGGCGGCACCATCGTCGAGCCGACCTCCGGCAACACCGGCATCGGCCTCGCCATGGTGGCGGCGGTGAAGGGCTACAAGCTGGTCCTGGTCATGCCGGAAAGCATGTCGGTCGAGCGGCGGCGGCTGATGCAGGCCTACGGCGCGACCTTCGACCTCACGCCCAAGGAGGGCGGCATGAAGGCGGCCATCGCCCGCGCGACGGAGCTTGCCGCGCAAAGCCCTGGCGCCTGGATTCCGCAGCAATTCGAGAACCCGGCCAACATCGCCGTCCACGTCCGCACCACGGCTGAGGAAATCCTGGCGGACTTCCCGGACGGCGTGGATGCCATGATCACCGGGGTCGGCACGGGCGGGCACATCACCGGCTGCGCCGAGGTGCTGAAGCCGCGCTGGCCCGGCCTCAAGGTGTTCGCGGTGGAGCCGACCTTGTCAGCGGTGATCTCGGGCGGCGCCCCGGGTCCGCACCCGATCCAGGGCATCGGCGCCGGGTTCGTGCCGGCGAATTTGCACGCCGACGTGCTGGACGGCGTGATCCAGGTCGAGGCGGAGGAGGCGCGCGAGTACGCCCGGCGCTCCGCCCGGCTGGAGGGGCTGCTGGTCGGCATCTCGTCCGGCGCCACGCTCGCGGCGATCGCCAAGAAGCTGCCGGAGCTGCCGGCGGGGGCCACGGTGCTGGGGTTCAACTACGACACCGGCGAGCGTTACCTGTCGGTGCCGGACTTCCTGCCCGCCTGACCCAGGACCACCTGCCCGCCCCTTGCATTCTCCGTTTTCCCATCCATCTGCCATCCAACAGGATGGTTTACGGGTGGGAAACGATGGAGACGCTGCCTGCGCTGAAGCCAAAAGTGGCTGACAGCGAGAAGATCACCATCAACCTTGGCTATGTCGATCTCGGCCACATCGACCTGATGGTGCAGGACGGCTTCTACTCGAACCGGACGGACTTCATCCGCACGGCCATCCGCAACCAGCTTGAGCGCCATGCCGACGTGGTGCGGCAGTCGGTGGCGCGCAAAAGCCTGGACCTGGGCCTCCGGCACTACAGCCGGGGGGACCTGGAGGCGGCGCGGTGCCAGGGCGACACGTTGCACATCAACGTGCTTGGTCTGGCGAGCATCGCCCAGGACGTGTCGCCCGAGCTGGCCCGCGCGGCCATCGCCTCGGTCAAGGTGCTGGGCGCGCTGCACGCCAGCGCCGCGGTGAAGGCGGCGCTGGCCGACCGCACACAGTAGCCTCCCGACGGCCGATGCCGCCGGCGGATTCGACGGAAGCCGATCCCGGTTCCGAACGGGGATGCCTGACAGGGTCCCAAGCAGGAAAGTCAACACGATGAAGCCACTCCTGCCCCAAGGCCTGATCGAGGCGGCGCGTCTCACCAAGGCCGGGCGCCTGTCCGAAGCCACGGCGGCCTTGCAAGGCGCGCTGACGGGGCAGCCGGCGACCGGCCCGGCCCGGCGCGGCCCGCCGACCATCGACGGCAACGGCGAAGCGGTGCCGGACCAGGCGGAAGGCGTCGGGCTGCCGATCCCCAAGGCGCTGCGCGGCCTGCTCGACCGGGTCAGCCAGGGCGGCCTCCCGATGCCGGGCGGCGCACCCAAGCCTTTTGCCGCGAGCGCAACGCCGGCGGGCCTGCCGGACGGCGCGCAGTTCCTGGCCAAGAGCTTCAGCAACCCGGCCGGCAGCCGCCCCTACAAGCTCTACGTGCCCAGCGGCTACCATGGGCAGCCGGTGCCGCTGATCGTCATGCTGCACGGCTGCACCCAGTCGCCCGACGACTTCGCCGCCGGCACGCGGATGAACCTGGCGGCCGAGCAGCACGCCTGCCTCGTGGCCTATCCCGGCCAGACCAGCTCGGCGAACATGCAGAAATGCTGGAACTGGTTCAGCGAGGCCGACCAGCATCGCGGCGCCGGGGAGCCGTCACTGGTCGCCGGGATCACGCGCGAGGTGATGCGCGACTACGCCGTCGATCCCACGCGCGTGTATGTCGCCGGGCTTTCGGCCGGGGGCGCCGCGGCGGCGGTTCTGGGGGACGCCTACCCTGACCTGTATGCGGCGATCGGCGTGCATTCGGGCCTGGCCTGCGGCGCAGCGCGCGACATGCAGTCGGCGTTCACGGCGATGCAGCGAGGCGGCGCGGTTCCCCAGGGGACCGGCCCACGGGCGCGGGTGATGCCGGCCATCGTGTTCCACGGCGACCGGGACACCACGGTGAACCCGCGCAATGGCGACGCGGTGGCCGAGCAAGCAGGCCAAAGCGCCACGCTCACCGCCTGGTCGGAGGACGGCCAGGTGCCCGGGGGCCACGCCTTTCGCCGCACCCGGCGGATCGACGCGGACGGCCATACGGTCGTCGAGCAATGGGTGGTGCACGGCGCGGCGCATGCCTGGTCCGGCGGCAGCTCCGCCGGTTCCTACACCGATCCGCGCGGGCCGGACGCCACAGGGGAGATGCTGCGCTTCTTCCTGGAGCATCCCCACCCCGCGCCGGCCCCGCATGCCTGACCGGGGCGGCTGGTTGCGCCGGCGTCAGAGCGCGCCGACGTGGCGCTCGATGATCGCGAGGTTCCGCAAGTTGGCCTTCAGCGCCATGTCGAACACGTCGCCCAGCACCGGCACGCTGCCGCCGGCAACCTCCAACGCGACGTTGGCCAGCATGCGGGCCAGTTGCGGCCGCGGCACGCCGAGCTTCGCGGCCTCGTAGATGATGTAAAGGGAGAGCGCCCCCAGCACCGCGTCGCCGCCGACCGGTACCAGGCCGACGACGCTGTTCAGGCCGAAGCGGAAGCGCGTGCCCGGCAGCTTGAACGCGCCGTCGATCAGCCAGGCGAGGCGGCGCAGCCGCTTCAGCCGGGCCAGGGCGTCGGGGCGTGCGGACAGCGGGATGGTGCCGGCGTAGGCCATGGAACTGTCTCCCAACGGATTGGACCGCGCCGATGTTGTGCGGGGCAGGGCGTTCTTCAATGCTGGCCGCTTTGCCGGTGAGCGAGCCGGTGTCATCGAAGAGCAAAGCTGCGCCGGTCCGCGCCGCCGAGGGACAAGAGGCGGCTTCTGTTCAACTGAACCGCCGGGCAGCCGCCCCGGTGAGCCGCGGCGCTCAGAACAACGAGATCAGCGCGATGCCGGCGACCATGAGCAGGCCGCCGGCGATGCGCCCGAAGTTGAGGCTGTGCTGCTCCATGCCGAACAGGCCGAACTGATCGACGGCGAGCGACATCAGGATGTTGGCCGTGATGGTCAGCCCGCCGAACACGGCGGCACCCACCTTGTTCACGAACAGCAGGCCGGCAACCACCGCGAACGCGCCGGCCAGGCCGCCCAGCGGCGCCCACCACGGCATGCCGTTCACCCCGTCCGTCGTCGGCAGCGGGCGCGGCAGGCAGAAGAACAGCACGGCGAGGGCGAACACGATCGGCAGGAAGGAGACGATGCTGGCGAGCCAGGGGTTGGCCAGCGCGCTGCGCAGCGCCCCGTTCATCGGCGGCCCCCACGCCTGCAACGCACCTGCGACCAAAATGATGGGGTAGAGCCAGGCCGGGCTGATGTTGTCCAAGGGTTTGTTCTCCGGATGGGTTGGGGTCAGCCGAACACGAACGCGCCGGCGATGGCGAGCAGCAGCGCAGGCGGCATCACCAGCGCGCCGAGCTTGAGAAAGGTCCAGGCGCCCACGCTCTGCCCTTCGCGCCGCAATGCCGTGAGCCACAGGATGGTCGCGAGCGACCCGGTGACGGACAGGTTCGGCCCGAGGTCCACCCCGATCAGCACCGCGGCGCGCACGTGCTCCGGCACGCTTGCGATCTCGACCACACGCCCTGCCACCAGCCCGGCCGGCAGGTTGTTCACCAGGTTGCAGCCGACCGCGAGCGCCGTGCCGGCCACCCAGGCGGCAAGCGTCGCCGAGCGCTGCACCGCCTCGTGCAGCAGCCCGGCCAGGCCGCTGGTGACGCCGGTCTTCTCCAGCGCCTCCACCAGCACGAACAGCCCGGCGACCAGCGGCAGCACGCCCCAGGAAACGTTCCTCAGCACCGCCATCGGGCCAGACCGCGAGCGCAGCAGCACCAGCGCCGTGGTGGCGGCTCCTGCGAGGAAGGTCGGCAGGCCCAGCTGGATGTCGAACGCCGACGAGGCGAGCAGCACGACGGCCGTGCCCGCGATGCCCCAGGCCGCCATCGTGCCGCCGGCCGAGAGCTCGGGCAGCTCGATGTCAGCCGAGATGTCTTGCCGCAGCGCGTCCCGCTGGGTCCAGCGCAGCACGAGGTAGGTGGCGAGGATGGAAAGCAGCGACGGCAGCGCGTAGCGCGGCAGCCAGGCGAGCAGCGGCGGCATGTGGCTGCCATAGATGACGAGGTTCGCCGGGTTGGAGATCGGCAGCACGAAGCTCGCCGCGTTGGCGATGAAGGCGCAGATGAACAGGTAAGGCAACGGTTTGTCGGCCTTGGCCGTCTTGACCACGGCGGCGACGGCGGGGGTGAGCACCACGGCGGTCGCGTCGTTGGACAGGAACGCGGTCACGACGGTGCCGACGCAGAACACCAGCGTGAACAGCCGCGTGGCGGAGCCGCGTGCCAGGCCGGCGGCCTTGGCGGCGAGCCAGTCGAACAACCCCTCCTGCCGGGCGACCTCGGCCAGCAGCATCATGCCGACCAGGAACAGGTAAACGTCTGTCCCTTTCATCACGCCGCTGAGCGCGTCGGGCATGGGCAGCAGGCCGAGCACGACCAGCAGGAGCGCGCCGGCGACGGCCCAGACGAACTCGGGCCAGGCGAACGGCCGGATGATGACGCCGGCCGTGGCGGCGGCGGCGATGCCCCAGGTTGTCCATGGCGAGGCGGCGAGCGCGCCCATCACGCAGCCTCGCCTTGGGCGCCCGCGCCGGCCTGGCGCAATGCGTCGGTTCCGGTGCCGGCCTCAGCCAACCGGGTTTCGGGCATCAGCGCGGCGAAGAACGCGCACGCGACGCCGGCGATGCCTGCAAGGTACAGGAAGCCCGTGGCGTAGCCGAACCCCTGCACGACAAAGCCCGCGGTCGCGTTGCTGAGCGCGGCGCCGATGCCGACCGACAGGGCCACGAGCCCCTGCGCCAGGTTGAACCGCCCGGTGCCGCGCATCAGGTCGGAGGCGATCAGCACCGAGACCACGCCGAAGATGCCCGCCGCCACGCCGTCGAGCAGCTGGATCGCCACCACGGCATAGGGGCTGGTGGTGAAGGAGAACAGCACGCCGCGCACCGGCAGCACGGCCAGCGCCAGCAGGAAGATCGGCTTGCGCCCGATGCCCCGCGCCGAGGCACGCCCGACCGCCCAGGCGACGCCCACCATGACGAGCTGGGCCGCGATGATGCAGGCCGAGAGCGCGATGGTGTCGCTGCCGGGGTGGGCGACGGCGAGCACCTGCCCGGCCATCGGCAGCATGGCTGCGTTGCCGAAGTGGAACAGCGCCACGGACGCCAGGAACACCAGCAGGTCGCGCCGCTTGAGCAGGTCGCGGAAGGCGATCGGCTGACCGCCCTCCGCCGCTTCCTCGCCGCCGCGCGCCCGCTCATGGTCGATCTCGGCGGGGTTGATGAGGGTGACGGCCACGGCGCTCGCAACCGCGAAGCCGCAAACGAGGTAGAAGATCCAGTGGTAGCCGACATACTGGCCCAGCACCCCGGCGAGACCGGCGGCGAGGAAGTTGCCGCCGTGGTTGAAGCTCTCGTTGCGGCTGATCCGCCCGTCGAACAGCCGCCGCCCGGCAAGGCCGAGCGAAAGCGCCGCGATGGCGGGCGGGATGACCGCCGACGCCGCGCCCAGCATCGCCTGCGCCGCGACCACGGCAGGGAACCGCGGGAACACCACGATGAGCAGGCACCCGGCCGCGACCACCAGGCCGGAGGCGGCAACCAGCAGCCGCTTCGCCCGCGTGCCATCGACCAGCAGCCCGGCCGGCACCTGGCAGACCGCGGCGGCGACGGAGGACGCCGCCATGGCCACGCCGATCGCGCCCGCGTCCCAGTGCTCGGCCCCCTTCAGGAACACGGACAGGTACGGACCCACCCCGTCCCGCACGTCGGCCATCAGCAGGTTGATGCCGTCCAGGCCCCGCAGCGACCGCGCGGACGGAGCAGCCTCGTCCGCCATGCCCGCGTCGGCCGGCGCTGCGGCGCTCACCACTTCTGTCCGTTGCGGTTCGGGCCGAGCTGGGTGTCGAGGATGCCCCGCTCCGGCCAGGCGCCCACCCGGTCCCGGTCGCTGCCGTCTCCTGCTCCCTCGGGCGCTGTCCAGCCTGGGCGTGCCGGCTCGACCGTGTCCTGGTCCGTGCGTCCCTTGGCATCCCGCGCCCGGACGCGCACGACGCCGCCCGGCGCCTCGCACCTGGCCTGCCACAGCGCGGCCTCGCTCGGCACGGGCGTCATCGGCGTCCACCGGCCGTCGTCCACCTGCGCCTCCACGGACGTGACCGGCGCGTCGCCGAGCACCTTGGCGCGCACCGTGAACGGGCCGCCCACGACCTGGCTGGCATCCGTGGCCAGCCGCCGGTCCGCCGGCTGCGTCGCCAGGACGAAGGGCCATGCGTGATCGAGCGGCTTGAAGCGCCAGCTCACCGTGCGCCCGTCCACGGCGGCAACCGAGAACCCCGGCGGACCCTCCTCGGCCTGCCCGGTCGAGCGCGTCGCCATGAAGATCGTGCCGCCGTCGTTGGCCAGCTCGTTGTAGTGGGTGTGGCCCATGTCCACGCACCGCACCTCGGGGCGGGCGAGCAGGGCGCGCAGCCGGGCCGCGCCCGCCCGCAGGTCGGCGGGGTAGGTGTGCATGAACACGACCGCGTTCTCGCCCGCGGCCTCGGCGCCGGCCAGCTCCCGCTCGACCCAGTCGAGATGCGCCGCGTCGAGCCGAAAATCGGGGCCGCCGGTGCCCGCGGAGACCACGTCGATGAACAGGCAGCGGTGTCCCTTGACCCGGACTGCCTGCGGCAGCCGCTCGATGCCCGGC
>CAXUJE010000159.1:0-389 GCA_964251035.1 uncultured Acetobacteraceae bacterium | reverse complement strand
CGAGGCCGTTGGCCAGCGCCACGATGCGGTCCAGGTCGCGCCGGTTCCCGGCGTCCGCCGTGGTGAGATGGAGGTCGCCGACGTGCAGCCAAGCGAGGACCTGGTCCCGCCGGGGGGCGGGATCGTGCGTTCCGTTCGGCATGTCCTGTCTCCGGCTCGATGTCTCGGGCGTTGGGACAGCAAGCGTCGTGCCATGCGCCGGGGTGCCGGTCCCGATGCGCCCCGAATGCGCCCAGGAGAGGGGCCGGCCCGTTCTGGACCGGCCCCCGCTCCTACCGCTTCTTCACAATGATCCTGACCCTGACCTTGACGGTCACGGTCACTATCACCAGGATAGCCAGCAGGAGCCAGTGATGCTGTAACATCACCTTCTTCTTGGTTGCGCCGGC
>CAXUJE010000158.1:0-11560 GCA_964251035.1 uncultured Acetobacteraceae bacterium | reverse complement strand
ACCTCGCGCTTCGCCGCACTCGCCGCCTAGCGGGCGACTTCGCCAACAGGGTCCGACCATTTGACAGGATGGTACGGCCCGCGCCAGGCGCGAAGTTCGGGTGAGCTTCGCTTGACAGACCATAGCCACAACCCGTTCAGCGCCTACCACTCGAACCGTGGGCGTAATGTCCTCAGTCCTGCCCCACCCCCGTCCCCTCCAGCAACACCCGCAGCCGCGCCCGCACCGCATCCGGTGCCGCCTCGTCCACCGCCTGCTGCAGCAGCCGCATCCGCCGCCGTGCCGCGTAAAGCTGGTCCAAAAGCGACAGCACCACAGGCATCGCGTCCTCGTCCACCTGCAGCGTGCGCAGCTCGGCGATCAGGCGGACGCGGGCCACGTCCACCTCTCGGAACAGCCAGCCGCCGGGGGAGCCGTCCGGGCGCAGCCAGGTCAGCTCCACCCAGCGGGTGATCTCCGCCTCCGCGACGCCGACGGTGGCGGACAGGGTCTGGACGGTGATCATGCGCCCTCCATCGCGCGGCGTGGGTTGCTGGGCTGGGCCGGGGTCCAATCGCGCAGGAACGCCTCAAGCGCGTCGTCCGCGTCGGCCAGGGTGACGTGCAGCGTCACGTACTGGTCGCCGGCGGGCCGGCCGGCATGGGCCGGGATGCCGCGCCCGCGCAGGCGCAGGCGGGTGCCGGTGTCGGACCGCTTGGGAACCGTCATCGCCACGTCGCCCGAAGGCGTGGGCACCGTGATTCGCCCGCCCAGCACGGCCTCCTTCAGCGTCACCGGCAGGGTGACGTGGACGTCGTCGCCGTCCCGGGTGAAGAACGGGTGCGGGTTGGCGTGGATCTCGATCAGCGCGTCGCCGTCCGGCCCGCCGTTCCACCCCGCGCTGCCCTGGCCCTTGAGGCGCAGCACCTGCCCGTCCTCGATGCCCGGCGGGATCTTCACGTCGAGCGTGCGGCCGTCCGGCAAGGTCAGCGTGCGAGTCGCGCCGGTGACGGCGTCCAGGAAATCGACCGCGAGCGCGTAATGCGCGTCGGCGCCGCGCATGCGCAGAGGCTCGCCGCCGCGGTTGAGGAAATCGCCAAAGATGTCGCCGAACGGGCGGCCATCATCCGGCCCGGCCCCGTAGCGGGCACCCTCCGCCGCGTCGGCGTAGCGGCGGTAGCGCGGCGGCTCCGGCGCCGCCGGGTCGCCTGCGGCGTCGATCTCGCCGCGGTCGAACCGGGCGCGCTTGTCGGGATCGGACAGCAGTTCATTGGCCGCGTTGACCGCCTTGAAACGCTCCTCGGCCGCGGCGTTGCCGGGGTTGAGGTCGGGGTGATGCGTCTTGGCCAGCTTGCGGAAGGCTGAGCGGATCTGCTCGGGCGTCGCGTCGCGGGCGACGCCAAGCATTGCATAGGGGTCAGAAGGCGGCATCAGGGTCCATCTGGCTTGAAGGGGCCTGCCAAGCACGGCACGCAGTCTAACGCGGGCGGGGCCGCTTTGTTTGCAACGCCGTCCCCGGCAGGCCCGTTCGGATTCAGGCGGCCAACTTGATCTGCCCCTGCATCCCCGGCCAATCCGAGTACCCCGTGGCGTCCCCGCCATACCAGTACTGCTTCGGCGCGTCGGCGAGCGGCGCGCCGCTGCGCATGCGGTCCACGAGATCGGGGTTGGCGATATAAGGGCGGCCAAAGCTGATCAGGTCGGCGTTGCCCTCGGCCAAGGTCTTCTCCGCAAGCTCGCGGCCGTAGTTGTTGTTGGCGACGTAGGCGCCGCTGAACCGCCGCCGCAGCGCCGGGTAGTCGATCCCGTTGGGATCGCGGCTCATCTGCGTCACCCCCTCGATGTCATGGATGTACATCAGGCCGAACCGGGACAGCGCGTCGATATAGGCGCCATAGGTCCCCATGGGATCGCTGTCGAGCGGGGTGTCGCCCGGCGCCGTGGTGCCCGGCGAGATGCGGATGCCGACCCGGCCGCCGCCGCCCCAAACCTCCGTCACGGCCGCCACCACCTCCAGCGGGAAGCGCAGCCGGTTCTCCAGCGAGCCGCCATACCGGTCGGCCCGCTTGTTGGTGCTGTCGCGGACGAACTGCTCCAGCAGGTAGTTGTTGGCCGAGTGGACCTCGACGCCGTCGAAGCCCGCATCCTGGGCGCACCGGGCGGCGTGGCGATAGTCGGCGACGATGCCGGGGATCTCGTCGGTTTCCAGGGCGCGCGGCGTCACGTGGTCCTGCAGCCCGCTGTTGGTGAAGGCCTGGCCGGACGGCTTGATGGCGGACGGCGCCACTGGCAGCGCGCCGCCGTGCAGGCTCGGGTGGGAGATGCGACCGGTGTGCCAAAGCTGCAGCACCATGCGCCCGCCCTGCCCGTGCACGGCGCGGGTGACGCGCCGCCAGGCCGCGACCTGCTCGGGCGTCCAGATGCCAGGCGTCAGCGCATAGCCGCGCGCCTGCGCCGAGATGTTGGTCGCCTCCGACACGATCAGCCCGGCGGTCGCGCGCTGCGCGTAGTAGTCGGCGGCAAAGTCCGGCGGCACGCCGGCGTCGCTCGACCGGCTGCGGGTCAGCGGCGCCATGACGACGCGGTTCTTCAAGTGAAGGTCGCCCAGCGTGAACGGCTGGAACAGCGGGCTGTCTGAATTCTGTGGCATGGGTCTTCCGTCAGAGATGTCAGCGCAGGCAGCAGCCCGCACTGTGCCTCGACATAAGGGATGGGCCGGGCCGCCTTTCAGCCCTGCTGCCCATCATTTGCCTGGCTCCCGCACGCGGGGATGCCGGTTCCTGAATAGGATTGCCATCTCAACATCCAACGGGTCGCGCCCCCGCCCACGTTCAATGCGCCGCATCGCCCCGGCCGGCGCCGATCCCGGGTTGCCAAGGCGCCGTTCACAATTTTAGACGGCCCCGCGGGCTGCGGAGCATTCACGTCTCCTGGCTTTTTCACCGGGAGACAATGCCTATGACAACGCTGACTGTTGGAAACGGGGAACAATACTCGACGATCGCCGCCGCAGTGGCGGCGTCGCACGGCGGCGACACGATCAACGTGGATGCCGGCACCTATACCAACGACGTGCTCAACATCTCGCGCAGCCTCACGCTGCAGGCCGTGGGCGGCACGGTGAAGCTGGTCGGCACGGCGCAGCCGGCGAACGGCAAGGGCCTCATCGACGAGGGCGGCGCCGGGGTCAACGTCGCGATCACCGGGTTCGACATCTCGGGCGCCACCGTAAAGGACATGAACGGCGCCGGCATCCGGTACGAAGGCGGCACGCTGACCCTGGACCACGTCAACGTCCATAACAACCAGAACGGCATCCTGGCCAACGCCGATGCGAACGGGTCGGTCACGGTCGCCAACTCGACCTTCGCCAACAACGGGATCGGCGACGGGCAAACCCACAACATCTATGTGGGCGCCATCGGCAGCCTGACGGTGAAGGACAGCACGATCACCAGTGCGCAGGTCGGCCACGACATCAAGAGCCGCGCCGCAAGCACCACGATCACCGGCAACACCATCACGGACGGCGCGACCGGCACCGCGAGCTACGAGATCGACCTGACGAACGGCGGCGTGGGCGATATCGAGAACAACTTCATCGAGAAAGGACCCAACGCGCAGAACCCCATCGCCATCACCTCCGGCGAAGAGGGCAACGTCTATGCCAACAGCAGCCTCGTGGTCAAAAACAACACGATCGTGACGAGCTACACCGCCCACAGCAGCACGGCGGTGGTGAACAAGACGGGTGCCACGGCGAGCATCAGCGGCAACCAGCTCTACGGCTGGAGCACGGTGGCATCCGGGCCGGCCAACGTCGGCGGCAACACCATGCTCGCGTCCGAGCCGACGTCAGGGAGCACCGCCCCCAGCGCCGCGCCAGCCGCGGCTGCCCCGCCGTCGCCCGACGCCAGCGTGGCGATCACGCCCGACACGGTGGCCGCGGGAACAGCGGCGCCAAGCTTCATGGCGGACGCCTCCGCAAGCGCCCCGCAAAGCCCGGCCACCGACCCGGCCCCGCTGCCTGCGTCAGACACGGCGAGCCAAGTGTTGGCGAGCTACACCGACGCCGCCACGCCGCCAGCCGCGGCGGTCTCGACGGACGGGACTGCACAGGCCAGCACATACGGGAGCGGCCAGGACCTGTCCCAAAGCACCGCATCGCCGATGATCGACACCGGGCAGAACTCCGCAGCACACATGACCGGCCACATGCGGGTGCACCACTCCTAACCAAGCCGCCAGCCATCCCTCGGCCTCCATGGCGGAAGGGCGTGCGCCGGACCAGGGCTAGTTCCGGCGCCACAACTCCTCGCTGAGCACGGTGGCGAAGCCGAGCCACAGGAGGAGTGGCACCGTCATGGCGGAGGCCGGCCGGTCCACCTCGCGGGCCGCGGCCGCGGTGCCCAGCGCCGCGGCGAGCATGGAGGCGGAGGCGACGGCACTTTCCCCCAACTGCTTCCGGCGGAAGAACAGCCACGGATACCCGGCGAGGCCCACCAAGGTCAGCGCCCACGATCCGACCGCGGCGGCGCGCGCTTCCGTGCGCGGCGCGCGCAGCAGCCGGTAGCCCGACCCCGCAAGCAGCAGCTCCAGCACGCCCCACGCCGCGCCGATCAATGGGCCGGGCGGCGTGAAGGACGGCTTGTCCAGTCGGGCGTACCAGAGCGCCGTCCTGGGACGCTGCGGGCCGTTGCGGGCGCCGAGCGCCGCCGCGGTCAGCACGCCGCCGATCGCCACCGCCGCCGCCGATTGCTTGTTCATCACGCGCTCCCCTGCTTGGACCTATGCTGGACATAACCAACATCGCCAGAGGATGTTCCGCAGGCTTGGACACGTCCTGGACAATCAGTTTTTAGATTCTGCCAGCTTAATATGACAGGAACGGTTCAAATCGGTTGTAGTAACAACTCATTTGGACATCGCGGCATCTTGCGCGCACTATGCCGTGAATGGTGCGGTATCAAACGGCAAATTTTATGCAAATCGGTGTCGCCGGCGCAAAGCTGACCGAGTCAGAGCGGGCCGCGTGATGCCGCGCGACCGGTCCATCCGCTTCAGCCTGGTCGCTTTGTCGCTGTGGGCCATCGCCCCGGCCGTAGCCGCAGCAGTGATCGGCGCGGCCTATGCCTGGCAGGCAGGCCGAAGCGCCACCGAGCGCGAGCTGACTGCCCGTGCGCAGGGGTTGGCCGTCGACATAGCGCGGGAGCTGGCGGTCCCAGAGGCCGCGCTGCTCGCCTTGGCGACCTCGCCCGCCCTGGCCGCCGGCGACTTCGAGGCGTTCCGCCAGCAGTCGATGCGCATCCCGAAGCCGGACGGCGCGCATGTCGTGCTCACCGACACGTCGGGCCGGGTGCTGGCCGACTCGCGCGTGCCGCCCGGCCCGGCCCTGCCGGAACCGGGCGAGACGGGCGGCGTGCCAAAAATCCTCGCCACCGGCCGGCCGCAGGTGTCGGACCTGCATATCGGGCCGCTGGCCCGCGACGGCCTGGTTGCGCTGGAGGTGCCGGTCGAACTGGACGGGCAGGCGGCCTACCGCCTCGCCATGGCGTTCGCACCGTCGATGTTCACGCCGACCCTCGACAACCGCCGGGGCGCTGAGGAGGGGCGGACGGTCGTCGTGGACGGCAACGGGCTGATCCTGGCGCGCAGCAGCAACGTGGGGGATTTCGTCGGGCGGCGTATCGGAACCGCCTCGCTCGCGGCGATCGGACGCAGCAAGGGCGTCTTCGAGGGGACGTCCCAGGACGGCTACCCGATCCTGGCGGCGCATGCCCGCGTGCCCGGCGCCAACTGGTCAACGCTCGCGGCCACGCGCCTGGACCTGGACGACGCAGCCTTGCGGCGCTCGGTCGCCGGCGCGGCCGCTTCGGGCGCCGTCGTGCTGCTGCTCGGCCTGATCGCCGCCGATTGGTACGCCCGCCGCATCGCAGCGCCCCTGCATGCGTTGGTGGGCACGGCCGACGCGCTGGCCATGGGCAGGCTGCCGCGGCCCATACCGCCCGGCGTGCGGGAAGCGAGCCGGATCGGTGCCGCGCTCGCCTGGGCCGCCACGACGCTTCGGTTGCGTGAGCAGAAGCGCGCCAGCAACGCCGCCTTACGGGAAGACGAGGCCCGGTTCCGAACCATCACCGACGCCATGCCGCAGATGGTCTGGTCCGCACAGCCGGATGGCCGCCATGACTACTACAACCGCCGCTGGTACGAGTACACCGGCATCCGACCCACTGACGGCAAGGGCAAGGCCCGGCGCGTGCTGTTCCGGTCGGACGACCTCGCCCACGCCATGGCCGCGTGGCGGCACAGCTTGGCGACCGGCGAGCCTTACCAGGCGGAATACCGCCTCAGGCGGGCGGACGGGACCTGGCGATGGTGCCTGAGCCGGGCCTCACCGGTGCGCGACGCCGGCACCGGCGCCGTCCAGCGCTGGATCGGCACCTGCACCGACATCCAAGACCTGGCAGAGGCACGCGAGACCATGGCCCGAAGCGGTAACGAGCTGGAACGGCTGGTCGCCGAACGCACGGCGGCGCTGATCCAGGCAGTGGACGCCTTGCACGCCGAGGCGCTTGAGCGGCTGCAGGCGGAGGAGGCGCTGCGCCAGGCGCAGAAGATGGAGGCGGTGGGCCAGCTCACCGGCGGCATCGCGCATGACTTCAACAACATGCTCCAGGGCATTTCCAGCAGCATCGAACTAGTGCAGCGCCGGGCGGAACAGGGGCGCATTGCGGAGGCAAACCGTTACATCGAGAGCGCGCTCAAGTCGGTTGACCGCGCGGCGGCGCTGACCAGCCGCCTGCTCGCGTTCACCCGGCGACAGGCGCCGCAGTCCATGCCCGTCAACCCGGACGAGCTGATCCTCGGCATGGAGGACCTGATCCGCCGGGCGGTGCGGCTCTCGGTCACGGTCGAGCTGCAAACCGGCGGCGCATGGATGGTGCTCTGCGATCCCAACCAGCTTGAGAACGCCCTGCTCAACCTCGCGATCAACGCGGGCGACGCGATGCCCCAGGGCGGGCGGCTCGCCATCAGCACCCGGCAGGTGCATCTGGATGAGGCGGAGACCGCCGGCCATGAGGGCGCCCGCCCCGGCGACCATACCGAGATCTCGGTCGCCGACACCGGGACCGGCATGGACGAGGCGACGCGGGCACGCGCCTTCGAGGCGTTCTTCACCACCAAGCCCATCGGCCGGGGCACGGGGCTGGGGCTTTCGCAGCTGCTGTCCTTCGTGCGGCTGGCGGGCGGCGTGGTGCAGATCGACAGCGAACTCGGCCATGGCACCACCGTGCGCCTGTACCTGCCCCGGCACGAGGACATGCAGCCGGCGGTCAGCCCGCCGGTGCCGGCCTGCTGATCAGGCGTCCGGCTCCGGCATCGCCCGCTCCAGCCGCGCCGTCGCATAGTCGGGGTCCATCACCAGCTCGAACAGCAGGATCGACCGCCCGGTCACGGTGTAGCTGGCGCCGAACTCGAACGTCGGCTCCTCCGCATGGTCGAGCTGGTTGGTGTCGATCAGCCGCGTCCAGCGTTGCCCGCCCACCACCTCCGGCAGGTGGAACCCCACCGCGTCGTGGTAGGAGTTCAGGATCAGCAGCAGGCTCTGGTCCACGCCGCGCTTGTGCATCCCGGTCGGCTGTGCCCGCCCGTCCAGCAGCATGCCGAGGCAGCGGGAGTTGCCGTCCGTCCAGCTCTCATCCGTCATCTCGTCGCCCGACGGCGTGAGCCAGGCGACGTCCTTGACCCCGATCTCCTCGTTCCACTGCGCGCTGAGCCAGCGGGTGCGGTGCAGGACGGGGTACTTGTGGCGGATCGCCGCCACGCGCAGCACGAAGCTGAGGAGCCGCTTGCCCTTGTCCTCGATCTCCCAGTTCAGCCAGGAAATGTCGTTGTCCTGGCAGTAGGCGTTGTTGTTGCCGCCCTGGGTGCGGCCGAACTCGTCGCCGGCCACGATCATCGGCGTGCCGCGCGACAGCAGCAGGGTGCCGATCATGTTGCAGATCTGGCGCTCGCGCAGCGCGTTGACCGCCTCGTCGTCGGTCGGACCCTCGACGCCGCAGTTCCAGGACTCGTTGTTCGAGCTGCCGTCCTTGTTGTCCTCGCCGTTCGCCTCGTTGTGCTTCTCGTTGTAGGTCACGAGGTCGTTCAGGCAGAACCCGTCATGCGCGGTGATGAAGTTGACGCTGGCCCAGGTCTGCCGCCCGCGGTGGTTGAAGAAGTCGGCCGACCCCGTGAGGCGCGTCGCCACCTCCGGCAGCTTGCCCCCTTCGCCTTTCCAATACGCCCGCACCGTGTCGCGGTAGCGGTCGTTCCACTCCGCCCAGCCCGGCGCGAAGCCGCCGACCTGGTAGCCGCCGGGGCCGCAGTCCCAGGGTTCCGCGATCATCTTGACCTGGGACAGAACCGGGTCCTGCCCGACCGCGCGCAGGAAGCCGCTCTGCTGGTCGAACCCATATGGCTCGCGCGCCAGGATGGTGCCGAGGTCGAAGCGGAAACCATCGACGTGCATCTCCTGCACCCAGTAGCGCAGGCTGTCCGTCACCATCTGGATGACGCGGGGATGCGACAGGTTGACCGTGTTGCCGGTGCCGGTGTCGTTGATGTAGTAGCGCTTCTGGTCCGGCAGCAGCCGGTAGTAGGAGGCGTTGTCGATGCCCTTGAACGACAGGGTCGGCCCGCGCTCGTTCCCCTCCGCCGTGTGGTTGTACACCACGTCCAGGATGACTTCGAGGTTCGCGCCGTGCAGGCGGGCCACCATCTCCTTGAACTCGGAGAAGGCGAAGTCGGGCACGCTGGCGTAGCGCCGGGCAGGCGCGAAGAAGCTGATGGTGTTGTAGCCCCAGTAGTTCACCAGGTCCTTTTCCAGCAACTGGCTGTCGTCCACGAACATATGTACCGGCAGCAGCTCCACGGCCGTGACGCCGATGGACTTGATGTGCTGGATCACCTCGGGCGCCGTCAGGCCACGGAAGGTGCCGCGCAACTCCTCCGGCACCGCCGGGTGCCGCATGGTCATGCCGCGCACGTGCGCTTCGTAGAGCACGGTGTGCTCCCAAGGGATCTGCGGCGGACGGTCGTCGCCCCAAGTGAACGCCGGGTCGATGACCCGGCACTTCGGCATCAACGGCGCGCTGTCGCGCTCGTCAAAGGTCAGGTCGTCCATCGCCTCCATCTGGTAGCCGAACAGCTCGGGACCCCATTTGAGATGCCCGACCAGCGCCTTGGCGTAAGGGTCGATCAGCAGCTTGTTCGGGTTGAACCGGTGCCCCTCCTCCGGCGCGTAGGGGCCGTGGACGCGGTAGCCGTACACGGTGCCGGGCCGCGCGTCGGGCAGGAAGCCGTGCCACACCTCGTCGGTGTACTCCGGCAGCTCGATCCGCTCGATCTCGGTCTCGCCGTCGTTGTCGAACAGGCACAGCTCGACCTTGGTCGCGTTGGCGGAGAACAGCGAGAAGTTGACGCCGCGCCCGGTCCAGGTGGCCCCGCGCGGGTGCGGCCGGCCTTCGGTGACGCGGGATCGGTTCACGGAAGCGGCCATCGGACAGTCCTCATAAGGGGGAGACTCAGCGCATGGTTCATACGCTCAACCATGGGGCAAAGTTCTGCGGCTGATCGCGAAATCAAACGGACGAGGCGTGCAGCGAACGGAGCGGCACTCACCCAAGACGTCCCGGCGCCCCGTAATATAAAGATGCGATATCGCAACATAACGGCGAGATGCGACCGACTCCCGCGGCATCGCCGCATGTCCGCTCCGAGGACGATCAGTTGTCGTCTTTCCAGACATCGCCGGCGAAGCCGCGCTTACACCGCTATGAAAACCCCTGGCTTCGTCGTGGCACGCCCATTGCTGATCTGCGGTCGACAGCCATGCAGGGAGGTTGCGGCAATCCGTCAACACTGGGACGGGACGGCTCTTTCCTTGTCCATGATCCTGACATCCCGTCACCCTTGCGCCAGCCAGGAGCTGCTCGATGCACCCGTCCCCACCGATGCCCGAGGAGATCAAGACGGGGTTCTATCCCGGTTTCGAGCGTGGCTGGCGCAAGGCGGAGCTGGTCGGCCGCGCCGTCATGCTGCTGGCGGTCGGCGCGACCCTGGCCGGGCTTCTGGGAGGCGGGCCGGTCAGCCTGTGGACTCGGAAGGCCGGGGCCGGCCCGCTGCAGGTCGAGTATGCGCCGGTGGTCCGCTTCGGCACACCGACGGGCCTGACCATTCGGGCAGCGACGAGGCCAGGGCAGGACCGGGTCGCCATCACCCTGCCGGCCAGCATCGTGCGCCGCTACGGGCTGCAGTCTGTCTTCCCGCAGCCAGTGGAGTGGGCGACCGGCGGGGATGGCGGCATCCGCATGCTGTTCCCGGTGCAGCCGGGCGCGCAAGGGGCGGTGGTCCAGGTCGGCGGCATGCCGGCCGGCGGCGGCCTGATGCGCCTGTCGGCCCGGCCCGACGACGGACCGGCCGTCAGCTGGTCGCAACTGGTGCTGCCGTAGCATGGCGACCGTGCTCAAGGCCGCCGCGGCCTACCTCGTCGTGCTGTTCGCCATGCGGCTGATCGGCCGGCGCACGGCCAGCCAGCAGGCGCCGTTCGACATGGTCGTGCTGTTCCTGTTCGGCGGCATGACCACCGCCGCCATCCTCGGCGAGGACCGGTCGTTCACCGCGGCGATGACCGGCATCTTCACCGTGGGCCTCATGCATGTCCTGGTGTCCTGGCTGAAGCTGAAATCGGTGCTGCTCGAACGGATCATCGACGGCACGCCGGTCGTCGTGTTCGAGGACGGGCGCTGGTCCCCGGACCAGATGCGCAAGCTGCGGATGCAGGAGGCCGACATCCGCACCGCGATGCGCCAGCAGGGCATGATCGAGATGGACGACATGCGCTATGCCATCATCGAGCGGGACGGCACGATCTCGATCATCCCCAAGGAGAAGCAGTGATGTCCTCCCCTGCGACGCCGGGCGGCCGCGTGCTGGCCTGGCTGCACATTGGCGACCTGCACCTGACCGAAGCGGGGCTGGAGAACCACCGCGACCTCGGCCGCATCGTCGCCCTGGCGAACGCCCTGCCGCCGGGCCGCCTCGACTTCGCCGGGCTGCCGGGCGACAACGCCGACGACGGCACGGTGGGGCAGTTCCGGCTCGTCCGCGACGCCGTGGCGCCCTTGCGCCTGCCGTTGCACGTCCTGCCCGGCGACCACGACTTCAAGCCGGGCAACCTCGATGCCTACCACGCCGTGCTCGGCGCGGAGCGGCTGCCGTTCGCCAAGACGGTCGCGGGGCGCCGCTGCCTGTTCCTGGACGTGGTGTCCGCCGGCACGGGCGGCCCCGACTTCCGCCTGGGCGAGGACCAGCTTGCCTGGGCCGAGCGCGAGCTGGAGGCGGCCGGGGCGGCGGGCCAGGGCACGGCCGTGTTCATGCACACCTACCCCGCCGACCTGCGCGAGGGGGCCGAGCGGCTCGGCGCCCTGCTGGCCCGGCCGCAGGTGCTGTGCGTGGACATGGGCCACACGCACTACAACGAGCTGGCCAACGACCCCCGCCCGATCTTCATGGCGCCGCGCTCGACCGGCCACGCCGC
>CAXUJE010000157.1:0-11640 GCA_964251035.1 uncultured Acetobacteraceae bacterium | reverse complement strand
CGGCCCATCCTGCGCGTGTCCACCACCGCCACCATCCTGATCGCGAGCCAAGCGCCCGGCACCAAGGTGCACGTGAGCGGCACGCCGTGGACCGATGCGTCCGGCGTGCGGCTGCGCACCTGGCTCGGCATGACGCCGGACGAGTTCTACGACACGGCGCGCATCGCCATCCTGCCGATGGGGCTGTGCTACCCGGGCCGCCTGCCCCAAGGCGGCGATTGCCCGCCGCGCCCGGAGTGCGCGCCGCTGTGGCGCCGCCGCCTGCTGGACGCGATGCCGGGCCTGCGCCTCACCTTGCTGGTCGGCAGCTACGCCCAGGCCGACGCGCTGGGGCCGGGCCGCATGACCGACCGGGTGCGGGAGTTCCGGCAGTACTTGCCGCGATATTTCCCATTACCGCACCCGAGCTGGCGGACAGGCGTGTGGGAGAAGAACAACCCTTGGTTCGTCACCGACGTGCTGCCGGCGCTGCGGGCCGAGGTGCGGCGGGTGCTGGCCGCCCGCGCAGCGTGATCAACGGATCAGCGCAAGCCTTTCAAGATCGCCACCAGCTTGCGGTCGCGGTCCGCGGCCATCTCGGGGATCGGCTTGCCGCCCGCTTCCGCCTCCACGCCGTCGATCAATGCCTGCTCGAAGCCGGGCGTCATAGCCGGCGTGCCCAGGTCCGGCCAGAGCTTGTCCACGGTGATGTGGTCCATCAGGTAGCGCAGCCCTCCGGCGCCGCCGCCCAGGTGGTAGGTCATGATCGGCCCCATGATCGCCCAGCGCAGGCCCGGGCCTTGGCTCACCGCCGCGTCCACGTCCGCCACGCTGACCACGCCCTGCTCAACCAAGTACGCCGCCTCCCGCCAGATCGCCGCCTGCAGCCGGTTGCTGACATGGCCGGGCATTTCCTTCATCAGGCGGATCGGGTGCTTGCCGATGGCCGCGTAGAACCGCATCGCGCGCTCCACCGCCTCGGGCGCCGTTTGCTCGCCGCCGGCGACCTCGACCAAGGGGATCAGGTGCGGCGGGTTGAACGGGTGGCCCAGCACCAGGCGCTCCGGGTGACGGGTCCGCGCCTGCATGGCGGTGGGCAGCAGGGTCGAGCTGCTGGACGCGATCAGGGCGTCGGGCGGCAGCGCGGCGCTGACCTGCTCGAACAGCGCGACCTTCACCTCGATGCGCTCCGGCCCGTTCTCCTGCACGAAGCCCGCGCCCTCCACGGCGGCCACCGGGTCGGCGGTGAAGCGCAGGCGGGCCGGGTCGGCCTCGGGATGCAGGCCCAGGCGCTCCAGCGTCGGCCAGGCGCTCTCGACGAAGCGGCGCAGGAAGCCCTCGGCCTGGGGCGCCGGGTCGCTGGCGGCGACGGACAGGCCGCGCGCCAGGAAGTAGGCCGCCCAGCTTGCGCCGATGGTGCCGGTGCCGAGGACGGCGACGTGGCTGATGCCTTCGTGCATGGTCGTTCTCCCTTGTTTGATTACGGCTCGGCGCGGGCGGTGCTATCTGAGGCAGCGATGAAGCGCTGCATGAACACGAGGTCAAGCCAGCGGCCGAACTTGGTGCCCACCTCGCGCAGCGTGCCGGCCTGCTCGAAGCCGAGGCGCTCATGCAGCCGGATGGAGGCGGGGTTGGCCGCGTCGATGCCGGCCACCATGACGTGCTTGCCCAAATCCGCGGCCAGGCCGAACAGCGGCTCCACCAACGCCGCGCCCACGCCACGGCCGCGCATGTCGGCCCGCACATAGACGGAATGCTCCACCGTGCGCCGGTAGCCCGGCCAGGGCCGGAAGTCGCCGAAGGTCGAGTAGCCCAGCACGGACCCGTCCGCGTCGTCGATGGCGACCAGCACCGGGTAGCCCTGGGCCGTGCGGCCCGCGAGCCAGGCCCGCCGGTCCTCCAGCGTTGCCTCGTGCTCGGTGTACACGGCCGTGGAGCTGCGCACGACCTCGTTGTAGATAGCGAGCATTCCGGGCAGGTCGGCCTCGGTCGCGGTGCGGACCAGCATGGGTGTCCCTCCTCCGATCACGTGCAGCCCGTCACCCGGATGCTGCCGGACGCTCGCGTGCCGCCTTGAAGCCCGCGACGAAGCAGGCCAGCGTGTCCGAGGTCTGGCCGCGCGGCAGCATCACCTCGATCAATTGGAAGCGTCCCCGCGTCGCATGGGCGCGGGCCAGGGCGTCCCCGAGCGCCCGCCGGGTGGCGACCCGCACGCCGTCGCCGCCCAGCGGACCCGCCAGCTCGGCGAAGCGCCAGTCATCCAGGTCGTTGAAGGCGCTCTCCGGCTGGAACACCCGCAGCATCTCCCAGGATGCGTTGTTGAACACGACCACGATGGGGTCCCAGCCGTAGCGCCGGCAGTTGCCCAGCTCGAACCCGGTCATCTGGAACGCGCCGTCGCCGACCAGGACCATCGGGCGGTGGCCCGCCGCGACGCAGGCGCCAAGCCCCGCCGGCACGCCGTAGCCCATGCCGGCGTAGTAGCCCGGCGCGACCAACTCGGTGTTGCGGATTTCCATGGCGGTGAACAGGCAGTCCCCCATGTCGGCGGCGATCGGCATGGGGCCGTTCCGGGCGAACAGGTCGTTGACCGCCGCCGCGATGTCGCTCGGCGAGATCGGCGCGTCGTCGGCCGGCATCCCTTCGGGGTAGCGCTCCGGCGGCACCGCGCAGGGCACTTGTCCCCCTTCCGCACCCACCTGAGCCAGCAGGGTGTCGATCAGCGCGTCGAGCGGGATGTCGGGATAACTGTGATAGCCGACCTGGACCTGCCGGCTGATGGCCAGCATCGCCCGGCGCATGTCGATCTTGCGCTCGCTGAGCGCGAAGTTGGTGTCGGACAGGATCACGCCGAGCAGCAGCAGCGCGTCCGACCCCTCGACCAGCGCCGTCACCGCCGGCTGCCCGGCGGCGCCGAGGTAGGTGCCGCGCGCCACGTCCCGGTGCCCCGACAGCAGGCCGCGCCCGGTGAAGGTGCTGACGACGGGGATGCCCAGGCGGCGCGCCAGCTCGGCCACCTTGTCCTCCGCGCCGTAGCGGCGGACCTCCACGTCCACCACGATGCAGGGGCTGGCCGCGTCCCGCAGGCGGCGCAGGATCTCGGCGCCCGCCTCCGCCAGCGCCGCCGGCAGCACCGGGCTGGGCGGCAGGACAGGCACGGCCTCCACCTCGGCGCCGACCAGGTCGCGCGGCAGCTCGATGTAGACCGGCAGCGAGTGCTCGCGGGCGCTGCGCAGCACGCGGGCGATGGCGGCGGGGGCGCGGGCCGGGTCGTCCAGCACGGCCTGGTCGCAGGTGATCTCCCGGAACACGCGGGTCTGGGTATCGACCGTGCGGCTGGTGTGGTGCAGCACCCAGCCGCTGGCGCGCTCGTGCACGCCGGGCGCGCCGGAGATGACGACGACCGGCACGCGCTCGGCGTAGGCGCCGGCGACCGCGTTGACCAGGTTGAACGCGCCGGCGCCCCAGGTGGCGACGGCGACCGAGATCGCGCCGTGGAACCGGGCGGCGGCGTCGGCGGCGAAGCCCACGGCCGGCTCGTGGCTCAAAGTGTAGAACGGCAGCACCCCGCTCTCCTCGACCACCTTGAAGAACGGCAGCACGAAGTCGCCGGGGATGCCGAAGATTTCGCGCGCCCCGTGCTGGCGGAGGGCGTCGAGCAGGGCGCGGCCGAGTGCAGGCATGGAGGCCTCCGGGTCGGGACGGTTTCAGTGTGGCATCACCGCTGCCGCGGATCGAGGGCCGCCTGCACCGCGTCTACGGCGGCGTTGGCCAGCACCACGAAGAACGACGCATACAGCACCGCCGCCATCACCACCGGCAGATCGAGGTTCTGCAGCGCGTCGTAGGTCAGCTTGCCGATGCCGCGCAGGCCGAACACCACCTCCGTCAGCAGCGTGCCGCCGCCGATCAGCGCGCCGATGTCGAGGCCGAACAGCGCGACCACCACCACCAGCGCGTTGCGCAGGGCGTGCCGCAGCACCACCCGGCTTTCGCTGATGCCCTTGGCGCGGGCGGTGCGGATGTAGTCCTGGCGGAACGCCTCGATCAGGCTGGACCGCAGCACCCGGCCATACACCCCGGCATACAGCAGCGCGAGCGTGACCCACGGCAGCACGAGGCTGCGCGCCCAGGCGGCCGGGTCTTGCAGCAGCGGCACGTAGCCGAGCGGCGGCACCCAGCGGAACGCCCAAGTGTCGTGCAGGCGGCTCTGGGTCAGCAGGTTCACCACCTCTCCCAGCCAGAACACCGGGATGGAGATGCCGATCAGGCCGAGCGCCGTCACCGCGCGGTCCCACCCGCTGCCCTCCCGCGCCGCGGCGATCAGGCCAATGGCGAGGCCGGCCAGCAGCCAGACGGCCGCCGCGCCCGCGGCCAGGGACAGGGTGACGGGTGCGGCGCGTAGCACGGCCGGCACCACGCGCTGCCCCCGGTTCACCTGCGAGGTGAGGTCGCCCGCAATGAACAGGCGGTGCATCAACAGGCCGTACTGCACCGGCAGCGAGCGGTCGAGGCCGTACTCGTGGCGCACGGCGGCCAGCGCCTCCGCCGACGCGCCGCGCCCGGCCAGGCGCGCGGCCGGGTCGGCGCCAGGGGTCGCGAAGAAGATCAGGAACACGAGCACGCTGATGCCGAACATGACCAGGATCGAGCGGAACAGGCGGGCGATCATCGCCGGGTCTCAAGCGAGGCGCGCCACGCCTCACCCACCACGTTCAGCGCCAGGACCGTCGCCAGCACCGCGAGGCCAGGTGCTATGGCGACCATGGGCCGCGTGTAGATCAGCGCCTGCCCGTCGGCGATCAGCGTGCCCCAGCTCGCGGCGGGAGCCTGCACGCCGATGGACAGCACCGAGAGCGCGGCCTCCGTCAGCAGCGCCATCGCCATGACCACGGGGGCGAAGCCGATCAGGCCGGGCCAGATCTGCGGCAGGACGTGGCGGCGCAGGATGTGCAGCGGCGCGCCGCCGGTGGCGTGGGCGGCCTCGATGAACTCGGCCCGGCGCAGCGCCAGCACCTGCGCGCGGATCGGCCGGGCGACGTAGGGCACGTACACGACGCCGAGGATCAGCACCGGCAGCGCCAGGCTGTCGGCGGTGAGCAGCAGCGGCCCGATGCGCAGGTCCTGGCTGATCAGCACGATGGAGAGCGAGATCGCCAGCAGATAGACGGGGAACGCCCAGAGCAGGTCCAGCAGCCCGGCCAGCACGGTGTCCACGGTCCCGCCCACGAAGCCCGACAGCACGCCGAGCACCACCGCCAGCACGAGGCACAGCACGGTGGCGCACCCCGCGATCAACAGGGACGTGCGCCCGCCGTACAGCAGCCGCGCCGCCACGTCCCGCCCCTGCGTGTCCGCGCCGAGCAGGTAGGGACCGCGCCAGGTCGGCCCGATGGGCGTCACCCCGAGGCCCAGCCCGGCGGTGTTCTCCGCCAGCACCTCCTGGCCGGCCGCCGTGCCGTTCACGTTGCTGCGGAACGGGTCGGTGCCCGAAACCCGCGACGCATACAGCGGCGCCAGCAGGCAGGCGAGCAGGATCGCGGCCAGCACGGCGCTGCCGGTCCTCATCGCACCCAGGCCCTCATCTTACCCAAGATTGGCCAACGAGCCAGCGGAACTGCTCATGGTAGCCGAAGTGCCCGACACGGGCGGACACGACGTCGATGTAGCGCGGGTTGAACAGCACCACCGCCGGCGCCTGGTCAGTGACAGTGCGGTCAATGGCGGTGAGGTCCGCAGCACCATCCGGGGCCGCCAGCGCCGCTTGCAGCCGCGCGTCCAGCGCCGGGTCGCAGAAGCCGCTGATGTTGGGGGAAGCGTCCGACCCCGGGCGGAAGGCCGAGCAGCCGAACACGCCGCCCAGGAAGTTGCCGGCAGAGGCATAGTCCGCGTACCAGGTCGTGAGGCTGGCCTGCACCCGGTTGTTGGTGTTCTGGATAAAGGTGAACTGCACGTTGCCCGACAGGCTGCGCAGCCGGGGCACGAAGCCCAGGTCGCGCAGCACGTCCAGCATGTAGGTGCCGATGGCGCGGGCCACGGGGCTGTCGTCGATCACCAGCGTCACCGTCTGCCCGGCCATGCCGCTCTCCGCCACCAGGCGCTGCGCCCGGGCCAGGTCCAGCGGGTACGGGCAGTACGGCTGGTAGCCCGGCAGGCGCGGCGGCAGCACTTGGCAGGACTCGGTCGCCAGCCGCGCGCCGCCGAACAGCTTGACCACCGCGCGCCGGTCCACCGCGAGGTTCAGCGCCCGGCGCACCCGCACGTCGTCGAACGGCGGCAGGCGGGTGTTGAGCGGCAGGAACCACATGGCGTAGGCCGGGCTGAGATGCACCTGGTCCGCAAAGCGCGTTCCAAGCTCCGCCAGCCGGTCCGCGGGCGGCGCGTCGAAGGTCCAGTCAGCCTGGCCGTTCTCGATGGCGGTGTACTCGGCCTCGTCCTCCAGACCGAAATCGTAGTCGATGGCGTCGGGGAAGCCGTCCGGCTGCGCGTCCGCGCTCCATTCGCGGAAGTGCGGGTTGCGGACCAAACGGAGGCTGCCGCCGGGGTCGTAGCCGTCGATGCGGTAAGCGCCGGTGCCGGGCAGCGGGACGGTGCCGGTGTCCGTATCGGGCGCGGTGTCCGGCAGCACGCTGGCGTGGGGCAAGGCGAGCTTCATCGCGAACTCCGGGTCGGGCCGCGACAGGCGGATGGTGACGGTGCCCGCGGCGTTGTCTGCCGTGACGCCCTCCAACGTGCAGCCGGCGGGCGCGCGAAGACAGGTGTCAGCGCCCGCAATCGCGCCGTAGAAGCTGTCCGCAGTGGGGCTGGAGATGCGGAACAGCCGGCGGAAGGACGCAACGACATCGGCCGGGCGCACCGGCGCGCCGTCCGAGAAGCGGATGCCGGGCCGCAATCGGAACACCCAGGTCAGGCCGCCATCGGTTGGCACCGGCACGGTCTCGGCCAGGTCGCCCACGATCTCGTTGCCCCCGGGACCCGGCACCTTGCGAAAGGCCAGCAGCCCGTCATAGGCCATCGAGAACATCTGCCAGAACTGCGCGGTGTAGTTCACCTGCGGGTCAACCGTGCCCGCAGCCGAGTGGGCCAGCAGCCGCATCGTGCCGCCGCGGTGGGCCTGCATCAGCGCCGCTCGGTCCTCCCCGGCAAACGCCGGCGTTGCGAGCAGCGCCAGCAGGACGGCCCAGCGGATCAGCGGCGGAGCACGAAGGCCGTGCCGTCCCAAACGCCGAACGGCGCGGTGCCGTCCTGTTCCAAGGTGAAGCCGTGCGCTGCGGCCAGGGCGGCGGCATCGGCACGGTCGGCATCCCGGTCGCCGCGATAGGAGAAGTTGAGCACCACCAGCGCGCCGCCGGGCCGCAGCACCCGGGCGGCCCCGGCGACGTGGCGGCCGACCATGTCAGGCCCGGCCTGGACCATGTAGGGGAAACTATCGACCGCCAGCACGAGGTCGAACGCGCTGCCGGGCAAGGCGTCGAGGTCGCGTCCGGCCGTCTGCTCGAACCGCACGTTGCCCAGCGCCGCGTTGCGCCGCCGCGCTTCCGCCACCATGCCGGCCGACACGTCCAAGCCCAGCACGGACCGGCAGAGCGGGGCGAGCGCCGCCGCGATCCGGCCGATGCCACAGCCCAGGTCCAGAACGTCAGCCTCGGTGCGCAAAAGCTGGTTTGAGCGCAGCCAGCCGACGATCTCGATTGTCGCCTGGGCGAGGATGGCCGGGTCGCCGAGCGAGTACAGCGCGACGCTGGCCTCGGGCGAGTGCGCCACGGCGCGGTCGAAGAACGCGGCAATCCGGGCCAGGCCCCCGTCGCCAGACGCATCATGCTGGGCGCCGGTCGCCGCGACCTCCGCCGCCAGCCGGTCGAGCGCGGCGCCCCGGCCCTCCACGAGCCGTGCCATCGCCGCCCAGCGCGCATCGTCCGAACCGGGGCGGTGCCGCGCCAGGCTCGCCGCAATGCCCTCCGCCGCCACGCCGGCCAGCAGCATGCGTGCCACCGCAACCTCGGGCGAGATGCGCAAGGCCAGGCAATCCCCGATAGGCTGGTCCAAGCTCACGCCGCATCCGCTTGAATGTTGGTCTCCGAGAGCGGCAGCCAGCCAAGCCGCGCCAGTCGTGCGCCCTCCCCAGCCAGGAAGCGGTCGCCGATGTCGCCGCGCCAGCGCAGGTCGGGGATGATCACGTTGCGCGCCCGCGCCGCCGCCGCCGCCTGCGCGCCCTGCACCGTGGGTCCGGTGCCGGTGACGACCATGGCGTAGCCGGTGCGCCGCCGGGCGAACAGTTGGTTCCCCTCCCGACGCATGTCGGAGAAATGGTAGTGCGGCAGTTCCGCCCCGTCCGGCGGCTCGTGAAAGAAGATCGGCGGGTCCGCCGCGGGGTCGGCGCCGGGCCGCTCCTCGGGGAAGCCCGGCACGGTCAGCACGATGCCGACGGACCAGCCGGGGAAGGTTGCGAACTTCCCGGTGCCGCCGCGCAACATGCGGTTCAGCAGGTCGCCCCAGCCGTCCCGCTGCAGCGGCGCCAGCACGGCGAAGCCGGGGTTGCCGAAACGGCAGGTGAACTCCAGCGGCCACAGCCCGGCCTCGTTGGCGATCATGTTGAGGTTGACGTAGCCGACGTGCCCGGCGCCAGCGAGCAGGGGCGCGATCCGGCCCAACGTCGCGTCGAACAGCGCGTCGGCGCCCTCGTACGACAGCAGGGTGCCCATCTCCCCGGTCATCTCGCCCAGCTCGCCGGGAAAGAAGCGCTTGTGCTCGAAGTCGATGCAGGCCGGGCGGAGGAACGCCCGGCCATCGAAATACGCGCCGACGCCGACCTCGACGCCCTCCAGCCGCGGCATCAGCAGCACACGGCCCGGCGGCGTGCGGGAAAGCTGGAACAGCACGTCGGCCCCTTGCCGGTGGTCGCCCACGAAGGTCGCCCGCGCGTTGTTGTCGTGCTTGAGCACGGTGCGCCCGGGATGCCGCCTGAGCCAGGCGGCGGCGTCCGCCGGGCTGTCGAACGGGTGGCTTGGGGCGATCTGCAGGCCGGCGTCCCGCAGCGTGGCCTGGCCGAAGGCGCGGTCGCACTCCAGCCGGTCCCCCAACGCGCTGCCGCCGATCACCTGGTAGCCCGCCGCCCGCAGCGCGTCCTGCTCGGCGCCGCGGCCGACCTTCTCGAACAGCACCAGCCCGTCGCGGCCGACCCAGTCAAGCTCGGCCCGCCAATCCGCCACCGGGTCGAGCAGGCCCCCGAAGCAGCCGGCATAGGACGGGTCCCCGGCATGGACGCGCACCTCATGCCCTTCGCGCAACAGGCTGAGATAGAGATCCCCCAGGTCGATCCGCGATCCGATGCCGAGAACCCGCAACATTGCCTCCGTGCCACCCTGCCCCATGCCGTACCGCACAACCCCGGCCCTCACAAGACGGCCCCTCACAAGATGGGGACCAAGGGCGTGGGCGTCCCGCTCGGATAGCGGACGGTCCTGCAATGGCCAAGGCTCACCAGACCATCCGCGACCCCGTCTCGCCGCCGTGCAGCTTGGTGCGGGCGGCTTGCCATTCCTGCATTGGCATGAAGCGCGGGGCCAGGAAACGGTAGGTGCGGCCCAGCAGCGGTGAAGCCGCGCCCGGCCAGTCGGGCGTTGCGAGTTCCCATGCCGCCAGGATCGGCTCCCAGCCGCGCAGGCTGCAATACAGCCAGTCCCGGTGCCGGCGGATGGGCGCGCGCCAGGCCTCCAGCGCCCGCAGCGCGTCCAGCACGGTTTCGGTCTGGCCGTCCACCTCGTCAAAACGCGCGCTGATCCGTTCAAGGCCGATGCTGGTCAGCCGCATGACGCGGGACAGCAACTCGGAGCCGGACAGGTTCTGCGCCAGGCCGGCCGCCAGGCGTTGCAGCCGCTCGGCCAACTGCGCGACCCGGCGCAGCAGCCTGTCCCACAGCGCCTCGATGAAGCCCAGCTCATGCGCCGCATCCTCCACCAGCCGGGCAAGCACCGCCGCGTTCGGGACGCCAAGCCGCGCCGCGGCCTCGACGTAGGCCGCTTTCAGACCGAGGCGCATGCCGGGCGCTGCCGCTGCCAGCAGCACGGCCTGCGGCGCGGCGCGGCCCCAATCCGTCTGCGTATCCGCGCCAAGCTGGCTGATGAGCCGCAGTTTCAGGCGCGACGCCGCCAGTTGCTGATGCAGCGGGCTTGGCTCCCAACTCGCCGCCCCGTCCAGCACCTCGACCGGCAGCGGGTCGCCGAGCCGCAGGTCGGTGACGAAATCGAGCGACCGGGCGACCTGGGCCAGCATCCGGCCGTCCGCCGAAGAGTCGTCAATGCCAAACTCAACCTGAAACGACCGCAACGGCAGCACGGCGGTGCTGTGGCCCAGCGGCATGACCAGGGACGGCGTGCCGTCCGCTTCGGCAGGGCGGAACACCACCTCGCCCAGCTTGGTGAACAGCGGGTGCTCGAACGCGCACCGGTTGGGGACGGCATCCATGGGCGCATTC
Source organism: uncultured Acetobacteraceae bacterium (assembly GCA_964251035.1). Lineage (GTDB taxonomy): Bacteria > Pseudomonadota > Alphaproteobacteria > Acetobacterales > Acetobacteraceae > CAHJXG01. The sequence goes on along the minus strand of CAXUJE010000157.1, from coordinate 1,187 downwards.
TACCCAGGAAGTCCTTAACAAGCCCTGAGCGCCACCCTGCGCGGGAACCCTACTCCCAATCCGCTTCCAGCGCCGCGATGTCGGCGTCGCTGAAGCCGAAATGATGGGCGACCTCATGGATCAGCACGTTGCGGACGAGGCGGAACAGGTCCTCCCCGGTCTCGATCCATTCCAGCAGGATCGGCTCGCGATACAGCACGATCAGGTCCGGCGCCTGCGGCGTGCCGCCCCCCGGCGTATGGCCCCCCCGGCCCCCCCCGCTCCCGCAAAGCGCCCCCCCCAGCGCCTCAATCGCGGCGGCGACCGCGCCGCCAACAGCGCGCTCCACATCATCGCCATTGGCAGGCTGCGGACCGACACGCGGACCCAGGCCTATGTTGCAAAGCGCATGGCCGAGGGCCACTCCAAGCTTGAGGCCATTCGATGCCTAAAGCGCTACATCGCGCGCGAGGTGTTCTCCCTGATCAAGCAAAAACGACAGAAGATAAACCAGGCCGCCATCGCCGCTTGACAATTAGAAGGGCGTCAGGGGCATCCAATATGCCTGCGGCGACTACCAATCCGCGCTGAGTCAAGCCGGCATCACGGCGTCCATGAGCCGGCGGGCCAACCCATTGGACAACGCGCCAATGGAGAGCTTCTTTCACACGCTGAAGACCGAGCTGGTGCACCACAGGACATACGCCACCCATGACCAGGCCAGGCGCGACCTGTTCGCCTACGTGGAAGGCTTCTACAACCGGGAAGGGCTGCACTCGGGTCTGGGCAACCGCACGCCCGCCGAGGTAGAGTAGAGAGCATTGAGCGCAGCATAAGCCGTCTACGGAAAGGGTGGAGGATCACAGAACGGCACCTGCCTGGACGTGGACACAAACCATTAAAGCGTTCCACGACATGACAAATAGGCTACTGTGCCGCCTAGCAGGCAGGTCGGCTCAAGACGCTCCGCATCGGCGCGCGCCGGCACCGGTGCTGTACCGTTCTTGTCCACTCGGCCACAGGTCGAGCAGCGGGCAACGTGCGCAAGCGGGCTTGTGGTGAAAGCAGCAGCGTTGGCCGTGCAGCATGAGGATCTCATGGTTGTCGTAGATCTGCTGGGCGTCCCAGTCAGACGGCAGTTGCGCCGCCAGCACGCGGTGGGACGGGCCCACGGCTAGGTTCGCGGGGATCAGGCCGGTGCGAACGGC
>CAXUJE010000156.1:0-11650 GCA_964251035.1 uncultured Acetobacteraceae bacterium | reverse complement strand
CGCAGCGAGCCTCGGCATCGACCCGGCGTGCCTCGCCGTGGGCGGCGACAGCGCCGGGGGCAACCTCGCGGCCGTGCTCGCCCTCATGGGGCGGGACGGCGCGGCGCCGGCGACAGCGTGCCAGTTGCTACTTTACCCGGCGGTGGATTTCGCCATGGACACCGCCTCCTACGCCCGGGCCGTCGAGGGCGTGCCGCTCACCGCGGCGACGATGCGCTGGTTCATCGGTCACTACGTCCCCGAGCCGGCGCAGCGGCTGGACTGGCGCGCCTCGCCGTTGCGGGCGGAGCGGCTGGCAGGCACGCCGCCGGCCCTGGTGCTGACGGTCGCGCACGACCCGCTGGCCGACGAGGGCCGCGCCTATGCCGGGCGGCTGGAAGCCGAGGGCGTGCGCGTCGCGGCTCTGCACCTGTCCGACCAGATCCACGGCCTGCTGACCATGGGCCGGGTGATCGCCGCCGCCGACCCGGCGCTGCGCCTTGCCGCGGACACGCTGCGCGACGCCTGGCGGCTCGCGTGACGGCGGGGCGGCTTGGGACAAGGACGCTTGAACCCGCTGCCTGGCAGCGATAGCATCCCTGCAATGCGTCTTGCGCGGGTTCCATCCGGCCTTGCGCACAAGAAGGCAGCAAGGGAGTGGGTCGTGCAGCATTCATCCGGGGCAGCACGTCCGCGACCCACCCACCCTGGCGCGTCCTGACGGATCGCAGCCGCATGCCGCCCGACGCCCATCCCGACGTGGCGCCGGGTGCGAGCAAGCCCCTGTTGCAGGTGTCGGGCGTTGTCGTGCGGTTTGGCGGCATCGTGGCGCTGGGCGGCGTCTCGTTCGAGGTCGGGCGTCGGCAGATCTGCGGGCTGATCGGGCCGAACGGCTCGGGCAAGACCACGCTGTTCAACTGCATCAGCGGCATCTACCGGCCCGGCGCGGGCGAAATCCGGCTGGAAGGCCGGTCGCTGCGATCCGTCAGCCGGCACCGCATCGTCGATCTCGGCATCGGGCGGACCTTCCAGAACGTCGCGCTGTTCCGCAGCATGAGCGTGCGGGAGAACATGCTCGCAGGCGCCCACCACCTCGGGCGCACCGGCTTCGTGGCCAACGCCCTGCTGCTGCCCGCGGTCTGGCGGGAAGCGGCGGCGGCGCGGCGGGCGCTGGACCGCCTGCTCGACCTGCTCCGCCTGCGGGATGTCGCCGAGGCGCCGGTCGGCAGCCTGCCGTTCGGCACGCAGAAGCGCGTGGAACTGGCCCGCGCCCTGATCGGCCGGCCGAAGCTGCTGCTGCTGGACGAACCCGCCGGCGGCCTGAACCATTCGGAGGTGGACGAGCTTGAGGGCCTGATGCGCCGTATCCGCGCCGAGTTCGACCTCAGCATCCTCCTGGTCGAGCACCATATGAACCTGGTTATGCGCGTGTCCGACAAGGTCGTGGCCTTGGAACTCGGGCTGAAGATCGCCGACGGCACCCCGGTGGCGGTGCAGAACGACGCCCAGGTGATCCGCGCCTACCTCGGCGAGCCTGCCGCGCCCGCGCCCGCCCATGCTTGAGATGCTCCTGCAGCCGGCGCCGATGCTGGAAGTCGCCGGGCTGCACGCGGGCTACGGCGACGTGGAGGTGCTGCACGGCCTCGATTTCACGGTGGGCATGGGCGGGATCACAGCACTTCTCGGCGCCAACGGCGCGGGCAAGACGACCACGCTAAGGGCACTCTGCGGCATGGTCCGCGTCTCCGGCCGCGTGCAGCTTGAGGGCATAGGCATCGGCGGCCTCGCCACCGAGGACATCGCCCGGCGCGGCGTCGCCCACGTGCCGGACGGGCGCGGCACGCTGATGGAGCTGACGGTGGAGGAGAACCTGCGGCTCGGCGCCTACACGCGGCGGCGCGGCGAGGCTGCGGCCGACCTACGGCGGGTGTTCGGCTACTTCCCCCGCCTGCGCCAGCGGCTGCGCCAGCAGGCCGGCACGCTGTCGGGCGGCGAGCAGCAGATGCTGGCCATCGGCCGCGCCCTGCTGCTGCACCCGAAGCTGCTGCTGCTCGACGAGCCGTCCTTCGGCCTGGCGCCCTTGGTGGTGCGGGAGATCTTCGGGATCATGCGGCGGATCAGCAGGGACGACGGGGTCGGCATCCTGCTGGTGGAGCAGAACGCGGGCCTGGCGCTCGACATCGCGGACACGGCCTTCCTGCTGGAGACGGGGCGCATCGTCATGGCCGGGCCGGCGGCCGAGTTGCGCGAGGACGAGGCGATCCGCCGCTCGTATCTCGGGTATTAGGGGGTATCGAGGGCGATGGACGAGTTCCTGCACCAGGTCCTGTCCGGCGTCGCCTCGGGCGGCATCTACGCCAGCGTCGCGCTGGCGCTGGTGATGATCTACCAGGCGACCCATCACGTGAACTTCGCCCAGGGCGAGATGGCGATGTTCTCCACCTACGTGGCACTTGCGCTGATGGAGGCCGGGGTGCCGTACTGGGGGGCGTTCGCCATCACCGTGCTCGCCTCGCTGGTCCTGGGCGCGGCCATCCAGCGGGTGCTGCTGACGCCCATGGCCGGATCGCCGGTGCTGGCGAGCGTCGGCGTGTTCATCGGGCTGCTGCTGATCTTCAACAGCGTGGCCGGCTGGCTGTTCGGCTACACGCTGAAGCCGTTCCCCAGCCCGTTCGAGGGGCCCCCGCTGCTCGGCGGCTTCGTCACCCGGCACGACCTCGGCTCCACCGCGGTGACGCTCGGAGTCTTGGCCTGCGTGTATGGGTTCTTCCGCTTCACCGACCTGGGCCTCGCCATGCGCGCCGCCGCCTACAACCCGGCGTCCAGCCGGCTGATGGGCATCCGGGTGGGCCGGATGCTGGCGCTCGGCTGGGGCCTGGCGGCGGCCATCGGGGCGGTGGCGGGCATGATGGTCGCGCCCGTGGTGTTCCTCGATCCCAACATGATGTCGGGGGTGCTGCTGTACGCCTTCGCCGGCGCCCTGCTGGGCGGGATCTCCAACCCGCTCGGCGCGGTGTTCGGCGGCTTCGCCATCGGCGTGATCGAGAACCTGGCCGGCGCCTACCTGGTCGGCCCCGAGCTGAAGCTGACCTTGGCGCTGGTGATCATCGTCGCCGTGCTGACGGTCAGGCCCGCGGGCCTGTTCGGCCGCACCGTGGTCAGCCGGGTCTAGGGCCGTGCGCGCCCTGCGGTTCCTGGCGGGCGTGCTGTTCGTGGTCGCCGCGGCCGGCTTGGCGTTCGTCGTCAGCGACTACCGGCTGTTCCAGTTGACCCTGGTGGCGGTCTATGCGGTCGCGATCCTGGGGCTGGCCTTGGTGACCGGGTTCAACGGGCAGATCTCGCTGGGCCACGGCGCGTTCTACGCGGTCGGCGCCTACGTCACGGCGATCCTCATGGCGCACTACGACGTGCCGTACTGGGCGACGCTGCCGGCCTCGGCCGCCGTCTGCGCGGCGCTCGGCTTCCTGATCGGCCTGCCGGCGCTGCGGCTCGGCGGGCTGTACTTGGCGCTGACCACCTTCGCGCTCGCGGTCGCCACGCCGCAACTGCTGAAGTACCATGCGTTCGAAGGCTGGACCGGCGGCGTGCAGGGCCTCGTGCTCGACAAGCCCGACCCGCCGCCCGGCCTGCCGCTCAACGCCGACCAGTGGCTCTATCTGTGCACGCTCGGCGTCGGCGCCGTGCTGTTCCTGCTGGCGGGCAACCTGGTGCGGGGACGCATCGGCCTCGCGATGCGCGCCGTCCGCGACCATCCCTTGGCGGCGGAGGCGACGGGCATCGACGTGGCGCTGCTCAAGACGCGCACCTTCGCCGTGAGCGCGATGGTCACAGGGATCGCCGGGTCGATGGGCGCGGTCGCGGTGGGGTTCGTGGCGCCGGACAGCTTCACCGTGCTGCTGTCGATCACGCTGTTCGTGGGCCTCGTGGTGGGGGGCGTCGCCTCCATCGCTGGGCCGGTGTTCGGCGGCGCGTTCATCGCCTTCCTGCCCAACGTCGCCGAGGAGGTGTCCAAGGCGGCGCCCGGCGCGGTGTATGGCGTCGTGCTGATCGCCTTCATGTTCCTGCTGCCCTCGGGCGTCGCGGGCGGGCTGGGCCGCCTGCTGCGGCGCGCGGCGCGGCGGCCCGTCTGAACCATAAAGGAGGGAAGAACTCATGCACCGCCGCACCCTGCTTGCTGCCGCCGGCTCGCTCGCCGCCTTGAGCCGCATCGGCCCGGCGCGCGCCGAGACGCCGGGCGTCACCGCGACCGAGATCAAGATCGGCCAGACCCAGGCCTACAGCGGCCCGGCCTCCGCCTACGGCGCCATCGGGCGCGGCCTCGTGGCCTACTTCAAGCGGGTCAACGACCAGGGGGGCATCGCCGGGCGCCGGATCAACTTCATCTCGGTCGATGACGGCTACCTGCCGCCCAAGGCGGTCGAGCAGACGCGGCGGCTGGTGGAGCAGGAGGGCGTGTCGTTCCTGCTGAACAGCCTGGGCACGCCGTCGAACTCGGCGGTGCAGAAATACCTGAACCAGAAGAAGGTGCCGCAGCTTTTCGTCTCCTCCGGCGCCGACAAGTGGGCGAACCCGAAGGAGTTCCCCTGGACCATCGGCTGGCAGCCCAGCTACCGGACGGAGGCGCAGGTCTACGCCAAGTACATCCTGCAGAACAAGCCGGACGGCAAGCTCGCGGTGCTGTATCAGAACGACGACTTCGGCAAGGACTACGTGACGGGGCTGCGCGACGTGCTCGGCGACCGCTACGACCGCATGCTGACGAAGGCGGTCAGCTACGAGGTCACGGACCCCACCATCGACAGCCAGGCGGTGACGCTGCAAGGATCGGGCGCCGACGTGCTGGTGACCGCGGCGACGCCGAAGTTCGCGGCGCAGATGATCCGCAAGATCTACGACCTCGACTGGAAGCCGCTGCACCTCCTGACCGACGTGTCCGGCTCGGTCGCATCGGTGATCAACCCGGCCGGGCCGGAGCGCGCGGTCGGCATCATCCTGGGCGGCTACCTCAAGGAGGTGAGCGACCCGGCCTGGAGCGACGATCCCGGCATGAACGAGTGGCGGGCGTTCATGAAGGAGTACATGCCCGACTCCGACGTGACCGACGCCAACTACGCTTTCAGCTACGCGATCGGCGGCACCACGGTGCAGATGCTGAAGCAGTGCGACGGCAACTTCTCGCGCGAGAACATCCTCAAGCAGGCCACCAACCTGCAGGGCCTGCAGCTTCCCACCCTGCTGCCCGGCATCACCGTCAGCACCAGCCCGACCAACTACCACCCGATCCGGCAGCTCCAGCTCCAGCGTTGGAACGGCGCGGGGGGGGAGCGGTGCGGCAACGGGAGCGAGGGCGCCGGCGCCGGACCGCCGGCATCACTCGGCGGCGGCCTGCCGGCGCCGGGTCAGGCGGAAGCCCTCGTAGCCGTTCGCCGCGACCGCGTCGCAGGTTTCCCGGTACACGCCGACGCCGCCGATGTAGGGCATGAACACCCGCGGCTTGCCCTCGATGTTGGCGCCCATGTACCAGGAGTTGGCCTGGGGGTAGAGCGTCCGGTGCGCGACCTCGTTGCCATGCGCGACCCAGGCCGCCTCCGCCTCCGCCGTCGCTTCCATGCAGGCGATGCCATGCGTGCGGAGGTAGGCCAGGCAGTCCGCGATCCAGTCCACGTGCTGCTCGATGGACACGATCATGTTGCTGAGCACCGAGGGGCTGCCTGGCCCGGTGATGGTGAACAGGTTGGGGAACCCCGCCGTCATCAGGCCGAGATACGTGCGCGGCCCCTCCGCCCATTTCTGCGCCAGCGGCATGCCGCCCCGGCCGCTGATGCCCGCCTTGAGCAGCGAGCCGGTCATGGCGTCAAAGCCGGTGGCGTAGACGATGCTGTCCACCGCGTACTCGGCGTCCCGCGTGGCGATGCCGCCCGGCGTGACCGCCGTGACCGGCGCGGCGCGGAGGTCCACCAGCGTCACGTTGGGGCGGTTGAACGTCTCGTAGTAGCCGGTATCGGCGCAGATGCGCTTGGTGCCGATGGGGTGGCTGGTCGGCAGCAGCCTTTCCGCCACCGCCGGGTCGCGGACGACCGAGCGGATTTGCCTGCGGACGAAGTCGGCGGCGGTGTCGTTGGCCGCCTTGTCCAGGACCAGGTCGTTGTAGGCGGCAAGCAGGCTGATGCCGCCGCGCTCCCAACGGGACGCATACTCCCGCTCCCGCTCCTCCGCCGTGACCGCGAGCGCCGAGGTCTCGCCGAAGTCGTAGATGACGCCGGAGCGCAGCGTGCGCGCCTGCTGCCGGCGCTCGGCGTAACCCGATTTCCACTCTGCCTCGTGCTCCGGCGGCATCGGGCCGTTGCGGGCGGGCACGCTGAAGTTCGGCGTGCGCTGGAAGACGTACACATGGGCTGCCTGCCCGGCGATGACGGGGATCGATTGGATCGCCGACGACCCGGTGCCGATCACGCCGACCCGCTGCCCGGCGAAGTCCACGCCCTCATGCGGCCATTGCCCGGTGTGGTAGGACGGGCCGCGGAACTCGCCCATGCCCGCGATGTCCGGCACCCGCCCGGCCGACAGGCAGCCCGTCGCCATGATGCAGAACGCCGCCGAGACGCGGTCGCCGCGGTTGGTCCCGATGCGCCAAAGCCCGGCGGCCTCGTCGAAGGCAGCGCTTGTCACCCTTGTGCCGAACTGGATGCTGCTCCGCAGGCCGAAGCGGTCCGCCACGTGGCTCGCATAGGCCAGGATCTCCGGCTGGCCCGCGAACCGCTCGGTCCAGCGCCATTCCTGCTGCAGCGCCTCGGAGAAGGAGAACGAGTACTGCATGCTCTCCACGTCGCAGCGCGCGCCGGGGTAGCGGTTCCAGTACCAGGTGCCGCCCACGTCATCGCCTGCTTCGAACACCCGGGCGGACAGGCCCAGCCCACGCAGCCGGTGCAGCATGCACAGCCCGGCGAACCCGGCGCCGACGACCACCGCGTCGAGCGGGCCGGCGCCCTGGGTCGTGCTCCCCCTCGCCTCGGACATGCTGCCCTCCCTTTCGCTTGTCATACCGCGCCGCAGGACTGGAGCCATGCGCCGCGCCGCTGTCAAGCATGCCCCCTGGCGGCGGCTCTGGCTCATCGCGGCTGATGTTGATAATCACCCGCAACACACAGCTTCTGGTGAACCCCTTGTCCACCCGCGTCCTCGCCGTCCCGCTCCGCCGCCGCTTGTTCGCGACCCTGGGGCCGGGCCTCCTCGTCATGCTGGCCGACACGGACGCCGGCAGCATCATCACCGCCGCGCAAAGCGGCGCGCAGTGGGGCTACAAGCTGCTGGCGCTGCAGATCCTGCTGATCCCCGTGCTGTTCATCGTGCAGGAACTCACCTTGCGGCTCGGCCTCGTGACCGGGCGCGGCCATGGCGAGCTGATCCGCGCCACCTTCGGGCGCAGTTGGGCCTGGCTGTCTGTTGGCACCCTCGTGCTCGCCTGCGTCGGCGCCATCGTCACCCAGTTGTCCGGCCTTGCGGGCATCGCCTCGCTGTTCGGCCTGCCGGTGCCGTGGATGATGACGGGCGTCGTGGCCCTGCTGCTGCTGATGACCTGGCTCGGCAGCTACCATGTGGTCGAGCGCATCGCCATCGCGCTCGGCCTGTTCGAGCTGGCCTTCGTCGCCGTGGCCTGGCGGGCGCACCCGAGCGTGCCGGAGATCGCGGCGCAGCTCGCGGAGGCGCCGCTCGCCAACCCCAAGTACCTTTACCTGGTGGCCGCCAACCTCGGCGCGGTGATCATGCCGTGGATGATCTTCTACCAGCAGTCGGCCGTGCTGGATAAGGGCCTCGACCCGGCCGACCTGAGGCTCGCCCGCTGGGACACCGCGTTCGGCGCCGTCGTCACGCAGCTCATCATGGCCTCCGTGCTGATCGCCGTCGCCGCGACCGTGGGGCGGAGCCGCCCGGACGCCTCGCTCAACGACGTGCCGGAGATCGCGCACGCGCTGATCCCGTTCCTCGGCGACGACGTGGGCCGCCTGGTGTTCGCCGCCGGCATGGCGGGCGCGGCGCTGGTCGCCACCATCGTGGTCTGCCTGACCGCCGCCTGGGGCATCGGCGAGGTCGCGGGCTACAAGCGGTCCCTCAAGCACCGCCCGATGGAGGCGCCGTGGTTCTACGGCATCTTCTCGGCCTGCCTGGTCGCAGGCGGCGTGCTCGTCGCCTCCGGCGTCAACCTGGTCGCGCTGTCCGTCGCGGTCGAGGTGATGAACGCGCTGCTGCTGCCGGTGGTGCTGGGGTTCCTCTACGTCCTCGCCTTGCGCACCCTGCCCGAGCCGTACCGGCTGGGCGGCGCCTACAGATGGGTCGTCGGGGTCATCGTGCTGGTCACGGCGGGCTTCGGCTTCTATGCCGGGATCGCCGGGGCGTTCGGCGGCTAGACCGCTATCGCCCTGACTATGTCAGGGCGATAGCGGTCTAGGTATTATTTGGGCGACCAATTCGTCGCATGACTGGCAACGCTGTCGCGTTTCCAGTCAGGGCGACATTGGTCTAAGAAGGGAACAGCGATGAAAGCCTGGGTCGTGGAGCGGATCACCGAGGCCGGGGAGATGCGCCTGGCAGAATGCCCGGCGCTGCAGCCGGGGCCGCGGGACTACCTGGTGCAGGTCGAGGCGGCGGGGGTGAATTTCCTCGACACCCTCATGCTGCGCGGCCGCTACCAGCGCAAGCCGCCGCTGCCCTTCACACCAGGCGTCGAGGTGGTGGGCACGATCACGGCAGCCGGCGCCGAGGCCCCGCTCGCGCCCGGCGCCCGCATCTGCGCCAGCATCGAGGGCGGCGCTTTCGCCGAGCAGGCGCTGGTGCCCACCGGCGCGGCCCGCCCGGTGCCGGACGACGTGCCGGCGGAGGCGGCGCTGGTGCTGCTCGGCGTCAACTACCCGACCAGCTACTACGCGCTGCACAACCGCGCGGGCCTGAAATCCGGCGAAACCGTGCTGGTGCACGCGGCGGCCGGCGGCGTCGGCAGCGCCGCGGTGCAGATCGCCAAGGCCGCCGGCGCCCGGGTGATCGCGACGGCGGGGACGGCGGAGAAGCGCGAGCTGTGCCGCGGCCTCGGCGCGGACGAGGTGATCGACTACGCGGCCCCGGACTGGGTGGACCGGCTGCGCGCCGTGACCGGGGGCGCCGGGGCCGACGTGATCTACGATCCCGTGGGCGGCGAGGTCGGCGTGCAAAGCCTGCGCGGCCTGGCCTGGCGGGGCCGCTACTTGGTGGTCGGCTTCGCCGCCGGCACCATCCCGGACCTGCCGGCCAACCGGCTGCTGCTGAAGGACGCCTCGGCGATGGGCGTGTTCTGGGGCGAGGTCTGCAAGCGCGATCCCGCCGCCGCCGAGCAGGTCGCGGACGCGGTGCTGGCGCTGTACCGCGCGGGCCGGCTGTCGCCGCTGATCGGCGCGCGCTTCCCGCTGGCGGAGGCACGGGAGGCGCTGGACCGGCTCGGGCGTCGGGAGACGGTTGGCAAGGTCCTCGTCTGCCCAGCCGCGTGAACGCCGTGGCGGTCTCGACCCGGCGCATCGAGGCGAACGGCCAGGTCTTCACGGTCGACGAGGCCGGCGAGGGCGACGCGGTGGCGCTCTGCCTGCACGGCTTCCCGGAATGCCGGTACTCCTGGCGGTTCCAGCTTCCGGCGCTGGCCGCGGCGGGATGGCGGGTGGTCGCCCCAGACCTGCGCGGCTACGGCGACAGCAGCCGGCCAAAGGGGCGCGACGCCTACCGCATCGAGCACCTGGTGGCGGACGCCGCCGCCCTGTTCGACGCCTGCGGCGCGCGCCGCCGCCTGCTGGTCGGCCATGACTGGGGAGCGATGATCGCCTGGACCTTCGCCATGCAGCGGACCCGGCCGCTCGACGGCCTGGTGGTGATGAACGTGCCGCACCCGGCGGTGTTCCGCCATGTCCTGCGCCACTCCTGGGCGCAGCGTCGGCGGTCCTGGTACGTGGCGTTCTTCCAGCTTCCCCTTCTGCCGGAGGCGCTGCTCACCGCCGGGCGCGCCCGCGCCGTCGCCCAATCCTTCCGCGGCATGGCCGTCGACAAGTCGGCCTTCCCACCCGACGTGCTGGAACGCTACCGGCGGAACGCGCTGCTGCCCGGCGCGATGACCGCGATGCTCAACTACTACCGGGCCAACCTCGCCGGCCTCTCGGACGCGGCGCCCACGCCGAAGATCGAGGTGCCCACGCTGATGGTCTGGGGCGAGGAGGACACGGCGCTCGGGCTGGAGCTAACCGAGGGTTACGGACCCTACGTCGCCGATTTCACCCTGGAGCGCCTGCCCGGCGTTTCGCATTGGGTGCAGCAGGAAGCGCCCGAGGCGGTGAACGCGCGCCTGCTCGCCTGGCTCGGCCGCCACGGCCTCGCAGCGGACCGGCCTTAAGCCGGCAAGATGGCCGGGTCGGTGCCGCCCGGACCCGCGGCGGACTGCATCAGTTTCTGCCCGGTCGGGCAAAGGTCCAGCAGCACGCATCGCCCGCAGGCGGGGCTGCGGAAGAAGCAGCAGCGTTGGCCGTGCAGCATCAGCACTTCGTGGTTGTCGTATACCTGCTGCGCATCCCAATCGGGCGGCAGTTGCGCGGCCAGCACCCGGTGCGACGGCCCCACGGCCAGGCCCGAGGGGATCAGCCCGGTGCGGGCGGCGACCCGGTGGTGGTGGCTGTCCACCGGCAGCGCTGGGCGGCGCAGCGTGCTGAAGCTGAGCACGGCGGCGCTGGTCTTCGGGCCGATGCCGGGCAGCCGTTCCAGCCAGGCGCGCGCCTCCTCCACGGACAGGTCCGCCAGGAAATCGAGCGACAGCGCGCCGCGTTCCGCCTGGATCGCGCGCAGGATGGTCTGGATGCGCGGCGCCTTCTGCTCCGGCCAGGTGACGCGGGAGATCGCCGCCTCCACCAACGCCGTGGGTGCCGCGATGACCGCCGCCCAATCGGGGAAACACCCCCGCAGCGCCTTGAACGCCGCCCCGCTGTCGGCATTGCGGGTGCGGTGGGACAGCAGGGAGCTGACCAGCTCGCTGAGCGGGTCGAGCGCGTGGAAATAGGCGATGGGACAGCCGTACTCGCGGCACAGCCGACGGTGAACTTCCAGCGCCTTCTCGGACAGGTCCATCGCGCGGCAACGCTGTGCTGGACGGCCGGTTGCTGGTGCTGGCTCGATTGGCATTGGCGGATCGGGCGGCGATGGTCCTAACATCGGGAGCCATGCCCAACGGAGGAGCATTCCATGAGCGACCCGCTCGCTGACAGCGCAGGGCGCCTGTTCGCTGCCCAAGCCGGCAAGGACGTGATCCGCGCCGCCGAGGACGGCGTGTTCCCGCAGGCGCTGTGGGACGCCGTGGCGGCGGCTGGGTTCACCGCGGCGCTGCTGCCGGAGCGCGCCGGCGGCTTCGGCGCGACGGTGGCGGAGGCGATGGCGCTGCTCCGGACCGCCGCCGCCCACGCCGCGCCGATCCCGTTGGCCGAGACCATGCTCGCAGGCTGGCTGCTCGCGGAGGCCGGCCTGCCGGTGCCGGAGGGCGTGCTGACCGTGGCGCCGGTGCGCGTCCGCGACGTGCTGACCCTGCGCCGGGCCGAGGGCGGCTGGCGCCTGGCGGGCACGGCGGGCCGCATCCCCTGGGCACGGGATGCGGCGGCGGTCACGGTGCTGGCGGAGG
>CAXUJE010000155.1:2139-11668 GCA_964251035.1 uncultured Acetobacteraceae bacterium | reverse complement strand
AGGGCGAGGAGGGCGGGTTTGCAGGACACGGGCGGCTCCTTCGTTGAAGCGCCCACCGTCACCGGACGCGGCGCGAACGGCGACGGCGCCGCCTGTCGGCTACCGGAGGCTCCCAGTCAGGCGCGTCTTCAGCCGAGCCAGCATCCCGGAACGCTGACCGGAGGGCGCGGCCATGGCGTGGCGCTCCACGGACGGACCGTCCGCGGGTTGCCCGCCGCCTCGCAGGGCAGTGCCGGCGAGCCAGTCCCAGGCGGCCGGGAAGCGGTCCGGCAGCGCGGCCAGGCCGGACAGCACATACCAGCCCTCGTCGGCCTCGCCGCGCCGCACCTCGGCCTCGGTGCCGCCGCCCGTCTGCCACGGGTTGCCGGCGACGTCATGCAAGCTGCAGGCGCCCGCCTCGGGGAACGTGGCGGCGTGCTGGCCCTGGTGGAACGCGACCAGCACGACGTCGCCGACCCGGGCGGCGATCTGCGGGATCTTCACCGGGGTGTCCACCGGCATGTTCGGGGTTTCATGGTAGGCGTTCCAGTACTCCCCGTCGTCGCGCACGCGCAGCTCGACCGAGCACAGGCCGGCTCGGCGATGCCGGGGGTCGGGCGCGTTCCTGTTCCACCAGCCGCACAGCGCGGCCAGGGCGGGATGCCGCTCGCAGGCGGCCATGCTCCCAGCGTAGGGGGTGTCCGGCCCATAAGGGATGTCCCGCGCGAGGCGGACGGCCCGCACCAGGACCTCGGCCGGCATCTCGACGCAGGCGTTGGCCCGGTGCGCGAGCGTGCCGGGCGAGGCGGGATCGAACACGGTTGTCTGCCCGACCTCGTGCAGGCACTCGGCCTCGAACTCGGCAAACCCCCAGATGTCGCTCAGCAGGATGCCGGGCACGTCGACCTGCTCGTCCAGGACCAGCACGCCGCTTTGCGCATCCATCCGCACGGAGGTGTTGCCTTCCCGGGCGGCCGGCAGCCTGTCCTCGCCCAGCACGGCGGAGGGCTGCCGCCGGAACGGCGCCTCGGCGCCGTCCTCCACCGGCCAGGCGGCGGTGTCGGTGGAGAAGACCTGGCCGTGCCCGCCGGGCCGGAGGCGGAGCCGGAGCGTGTGGTTGACGGCGGTGGCGGTGGCGTCGCCCAGGCGACGCAGGGCGTCAGCCTGCCCGGCGTCGGTGAACCGCCACTCGAAGCGGACCACGACGGTGTCCGGCAGCTCGGGCGGCAACGGCACCAGGAAGCCATACCGGCTTTCGGGGGTGCCGGCGACCAGGAAGCACCGGTTCGGCAAGGGCTGGCGGACCACCAGCTCGTGCGGCAGCGGCCAGCGGGCAGCCGGGGACAGGATGGTGGCCGTGCAGCGGACACGCGGAGACGGGCAGGCCGCGATGACGTCGCGGCCGACATGGAGTTGGGGCAGCAGGTGCAGCACAGGGCTTGCCGTGTCCCACGGCTGCGGCTCGGTGCCGTCGGCACGCACGGTACGGGCGCCGTCGGCTGTTTCGAGGCGTGCGTGCTTCATGGCAGGACCTGCTGCAAGCGCGACGTCGAGGCTTTCCCGGCGGCCCGGGGTTGCACCCGCGCCTCAATGGGAAATCGCCGGCCGGCAGGGGGCATGGCACAGAGGCATGTGCTGCAAACGTTTCGCATCGGATTGTTCCTCCTCACGCCGCGCAGCCTCGCCTGGCACGGCGCAAACGGCGTCGTCCCGGTGAGGGGTGCTTGCCCGCCCAGGAAACTGCGGGCAGAACCTGCCACCCCGTGCGCCTCGCCTGATGTGACCAAGCGCACACGCAGCGCTGCTTCGGGCGTTCCGGCAGCCGGTCCCGCCACGGCGCGAACCGAGAAACCGTGGCGGGCCGTACGCGAAGTCCGCCGTCCTAGCCGACCTGGAAATGTTGCGTGCCGTTCCCGTAGAACGCCGCTCCTAAGCAGACTTCGCTGACTTGCGCCACGGATGGCGTATAGGTGGCATGGTTGGGTGAGAGGAGATGTGCGTCATGTCGGGTCGGTCCTCGTTTTGCGCGGGCGCGGAGCAGGAGGCGGCGTTGCGGGAGTTGGCGAAGTCGCCGGTGCGTGGCGAAGCAGACCGGGCGCGCGCGGTCTTGCTGACGCTTGCGGGCTGGACGGCGCCGCAGATTGCCGAGGCATTTGGGGTGGGTGAGGACGCAGTACGTCGCTGGCGGGCGTTGTTTGCGCGAGGTGGCGTGGACGCGCTGCGCTCGACCCTGGCCCCGGGTCCTTCGTCCGAGAGGGGTGAGCGGGCGCTGGCCTGCGCGCGCGAGATCCTGGCCGCGCCGGTGCAGGATCGGCCGAACTGGACCTTGCCGCGGCTGCGCGCCGAAATCGAAGCGCGCACGGGCGTGCGCGTGGCGCAGTCGCACCTGAGCGTGCTGCTGCGAAAAGGGGCTTCCGGTGGCGGCGGCCCCGCCACAGCCTGACCGGGCGCCAGGACGCGCGCGAGGTGGAGCGGGTGGGCCTGCGGCTGCAACTGCGCCGCGCGCAGGCCGAGGCGGGCGACATTGCGCTGTTGTTTGGCGACGAGAGCGAGGCCTTGACGCACCCCTACCTCGCCCATGCCTGGGCCGAGCGCGGCACCGACCTGCGGGTGCAAGCGCCGGGGCAGGCGCGCAAGGTCGCCTTGCTGGGCGTGCTGGACGCGGCCACGCGCGAGGTCCTGGTGCACACCTCGCCCACCAAGCGCAGCAGCGACTTCGTCGCGTTGCTCGAACAACTCGACCGCGCCCACGGGCCAACACCGGGGCAGGCGCGCAAGCCCGTCGTGCTGGTGCTCGACAACGGCCCCATCCACACCAGCAAGGCCAGCCTGGCGGCACTCGCCGCGCGCCACGCCTGGCTCGCCGTGGAGTGGCTGCCCCGCTACGCGCCGGAACTGAACGCCATCGAGGGCACCTGGCGCGACCTCAAGCGCCACCACCTCGCCCACCGCACCTTCCGGGACGCAGACGAACTCGATCAGGCCATCCACCAAGCCGTCACCCAGATGAACGCAGAACGAACCATCATGCATCCGTGCCGCGACCTACCAAAAGCTGCTTAGGTTCTGGTGCTGGCTGCCCAGGTCGATCGCGTTCACGTAGAGGTTGCGGTCGGTTGCGGCCGAACCGCCGTAGGCGTCGTTGAGGAAGGTGACGGCGACGTCGTGCGGCCCGACGCCGAAGCTGCCGGCGAAGCCGAAGTCCTGCACCGACCCGTCCTTGTGCAACGCCGTCACCTCCGTCGCGGCGTTGAGCGGCTTGCCGTCCACGCTGACCAGGAACTGCGCGTTGCCCTTCCAGGCGTCCTCGGACAGGTGCAGCGTGAGCGTGTTGACCGGTGCCGTGGTGCTTTCAGCCGAGGTGCCGGTAGCGGCCGGCGCGGGCTGGGCGGTGGCGGAGGTGCCGGCCGACGAGGCGGAGCCGCTGGGCGTGGCGCCGTTCGCATAGGGGTTGCTGGCATAGGCGTGCACCCAGTTGACCTGCATGGCGGTGTTCGTGCCGGAGGCAGGCTGGCCGACCCAGGACGACGAGGTGCCGGTCATGTTCGAGAGCAGCATGTACATCGGCTTGTTCATGTCCGAGGGCGTGTTCTCCTGGGCGACCTGCTTGCCGTCAAAGTACCAGGTGAGCTTGTCGGGCTCCCAGTCGAGGCCGTAGGTGTGGAACCCTGCCGAGGCGTCGGGGATGTCGGACCAGTGCGGGTTGGCGGTGTGCGAGCCGCCCGCCTGCGAGTGCGCCGTGTTGACCAATGTGGTTGGGCTGCTGCCGAGCACCTCCTCGACGTCCAGCTCGGGCGGCCAGGAGCCGTCCTCGGGCAGCAGCCAGAACGCCGAGTTGACGCCGGAGCCGCTGCCCAGCTTGGCGTTCATCTCGAAGTAGCCGTAGGTCTGCGAGAACGAGCCCTGGGTGGTGAGCTGGCCCGCCAGGAAAGGCTTGTTGCCCACGCTGGACGGGTTGACGTCGCCCGGCGTCGGCTTGATCGCCATCGACAGCACGCCGTTGCTGTCGGAGAAGACGTTGGCGTCCGCGGCCGAGGTCGGCCCCCAGGCGGGGTTCACCGACCAGGACGAGACCGTGGGGTCCGTGGTGCCGTTCGGCGCCCATGAGATCGCGGGCTTCCAGGGGCCGGTTGACAGGTTGAGGGTGTTGAACTCGTCGTCGAAGGTGGGTGCGGGCACGTGGATGCTCCTTGGATGGAGCGCCCACCCTCGCCGCCGATGGCGAAAACGGGGCTGCGGCGTGCCACCCCGCCCGCCGTTGCCGCGACGCCAGGAACTGCCATTGGCATCCACGTGGCCTGCCAGGGTCTCACCTGGTTGGGCCGGACCGCCCTCTTCGGTTCGCCGCGCGTCAGGACGTGGCGAGATGCTGGGCCAGGATGCCCATCTGCGGCTTGTCCGTGTAGTTGCTGGGGCCGCCCGACGGCTCGATGGACATGAACATGTCGCCCCACCCCGGCCCTGCGGCCCAGTATGTGGCGCCCTGCCAAGCGGTGGAATGTTGGTCCATGTAGTTCAGCGTGTTGTTCAGCGCCGTGAGGCCCGCGTCGGTCGCGGGGACGCCGAACTCGCCCAGGAACAGCCGGTTGCCGGTCGCCTCGGCCCACTTCGTCGCGTCGGTGATGCGCTCCACCCCGATCGTCGGCGACACGACGTCCGGTTGCGTGCCGCCGGAGCCGGCGTCGTAGTACATGTGCAGCTCGAAGGCCATGTTGTGGTTCGGGTCCGTGACCTTGCCCATCACCGTGGCGTTGTCCGAGTTCGTCCAGTCCTTGGCGTTCTGCCAGTAGGTGCCGGGAACCAGGATCTCCTGGCTCGTCGCCCCCGCGGCGCGGATCGCGTTGACGCTGTCCTGCGCGATCGGCTCCCATTGCGTGGCGGTCTGGTTATGCGGCTCGTTCATGATCCCGAAGATCACGGTGGGCGTGTTCGCGTAGTGGGCGGCCAGCTTGGCGTTGAAGCTGGTCAGCGTGGACGCGGGCGTGCCGGCGCTGCCGATGTCGTTGCCGTAAGCCTGGCCGAAGTCGTGCGGGTCCAGGATGACCTTGATGCCCTTGCTGGCGGAGTAGTTCACCACGTCGTCGATGCGCGCCAGCTCGGCCGCGTCGAACGGGCCGTTCTGGGTCGGCTCCAGCCGCTCCATCAGGAACGACAGCCGGAACACGTTCACCCCTTTCGAGGCAAAGTAGTCGACCTCATTACGGGTGGGATACACGAAGTCGGTGCCCAGCACGCCCGGCGCGTTCTGCGGCGCGAAGGCCGGGCCGGCCAGGTTCACGCCGACCAGGCTCATGTGCGGCGGCGACGAGGGAGCGGGGGTGGTCGTCGAGGGGGAGGCCGAGGCGGGAACCGATGCGGCAGCCGTCGCACGGGTGGGCGCCGTGGACCCGTTCTGCCCCGGCGCCTGCACCGTGACCTGCGCGGTCTCGCCGACCGAGTACATCCCCTCGTTGATGTTCGCATATGCCTGGCCGTCGTAGGTGGCCGACATCAGGAAGAGATTGCGGTCGGTGGCCGAGGTGCCGCCGTAGGCATCGTTCAAGTACTTGATCGAGATGCTGTGCGGACCGGCACCCCAGTTGCCGGTGAAGGTGAACGGCTGCTGCGCGCCGGCCGCGTGCGAGGCGGTGACTGTCCGGGCCGCGCCGAGCGGCACGCCGTCCACCGTGACGGTGAACTGCGCGTCGCCCTTGTAGGCGTCCTCGGACAAGTTCAGGACCAAGGTGTCCGGGTCGGACGATGCTGATGTTGTCGCCATTCGAGTGCTCCTGGTTCGGAGCGCTCAGCGTCGCTGCGCCTGGCGAAAACGGGGCCTGTCCGGCGACAACGGGGCGGTGTGCATCGGCGCTGCCAGGATCGGCCATGGGAGGGCCGTGCGCCGGCCTTGGTCGGCAGCCGTGGAAGACTGTGCTCCGGGTCTGAACCGTCGGCGGGCAGAGCCGTGCCATCCAGCACCCGTCTTGCCCGATGTGCGATCGGCGGCCCATGCAGCGGCGCTCCCGGCGATGTCCGGCAGCGAGGCGGTCCGCAACCCGCCCTGCCCGCTCAGGACGGCTTGAACAGCATCTGGTCGGTGACGGCCTGCTGCTCCGGCTTGTAGTGGCCCGGCCCCCACCGGAGCCGATGTTCCACCAGCTCCCGCCCACCGGCTGCTGGCTGCCGCTGAACGTCGGCCCGCCCTGCGCCCCGTCCTTGCCGTTCATGTAGTCCAGCAGCGTCGAGGCCCATGCCTTGCTGCCGGCCGACGTCATGTTGGACCCCATCTCGCCGACCCAGACCGGGGCGATGTTCTGCTGTTCCAGGAAGCCCCAGCGGGCGTTCATGTCGGCGACGTAGGCTGGCCCGCTGTCCGGGACGGGCGTCCCGCCGATCTCGTGCGGGTATTCGTGCGCCGAGTAGACGAGCTTGTTGGGGATGCCCAGCTTGACCGGATCGATGGCGGCCTGGCTGAGGTCGGCGCCATAGAAGCCGTGCTGCCCCCAGGCGATCGGTCCTTCCGCGATGACCAGCACCCCGGGGTCCGCCGCCTCCACCGCGTTGCCCACGTCTGTGTACATCTTCTGGATGTCGGTCGGGCCGCCTCCGCCCCAATGCGCTCCGCCGCCCTGCGTCGGCTCGTTGTCCAGGTCGAAGCCGATCACCGTGCTGTTGCCCTTGAACGCCGAGGCAAGCTGCACCCAGTCGGCCTGGAACCTCGCCGCGTCCACCGTGCCCTGCACGCCCGCGCCGTCCGTCCCGTCCGTGCCCGGCCCCTTGTCGATCCACAGCCCGTTCGGCTGCTGCCCGCCGGAGCCGTCGTCCGTGTGGTGGTCGAAGATCACCTTGAGGCCGATCTGCCCGGCGTAGTCCACGAGCTTCCCGAACACCTGCAGCGTGGTCAGCCCCTTGAGGTCGGCGTTCTTCGACCAGTCCACCCCGCCCAGCGCGTTGGTGCCGGCGAACGGCGTGTTCAAGTCGGCGTCCGACCACGGGATGCGCACGGCGTTGAACCCGACCGCTTTGATCGAGTCCAGGATCTCGCCGTAGCTGGCGGTCCACAGCCCTTGCAGCGCCGAGCCGGCCGGCCCGTCCGTGCCGTACCAGCCGATCCCGTCGATGCGCACCGGGTTGCCCGCGGCATCGACCACCTGGTTGCCGCTCGTGCTGAGGTAGCCGGGCGGCAGCAGCGACCCGCCGCGGGCGGACGGGGCAAAACTCCCGCCGCTGCCGGAGACGACGGGCGCTGCGGCAGGAGGGGCCGCCACGCCAGCGGCGAACGTGACCGTGCCGTTCCGGTAGAGCGGTGCCGCACCTTGCACCTGGGTTCCATCGAACGTGGCACTGTCCAGGTACAGGTTGCGATCGGTGTCCGAGGTGCCGCCGTAGGCGTCGTTGGCGAAGGTGACGCCGACCGAGTGGCTGCCAGCGCCGAAATCGCCGTTGAACGCGAAGGCTTGCGCCTGGCCAGCGCCATGGGAAGCGGTGACGCCTTGAGGCGCAGCAAGCTGCTTGCCGTCCACCGTGACGCTGAACTGAGCGTCGCCTCCATAGGCGTCCTCGGACAGGTTGAGGACCAGGGTATCCGAGCCGCTGCCGGCCGACGACGCGGTGCCGGACGATGCTGGTGATGACGACACTTGGGTGCTCCTTGAAGGAGCACCCACCCTCGCCAAGCATGGCGAAAACGGAGCAGCGCCGGCGCTGCTCCGCGTCGTCGTGGGTGGCGCGACATCCCGGATGATCGGTCGAGACGGGGCAATGCCTGGCGTAAGCCGAGATCCAGTCCGTCGCGGTGTCGCACTGTGCCTGCTCGGCCGCTGCATCCCCAAGGCCGGCCATTCGAACGAGCCGCATTTCAGCGGCTCCCGGCCCCGGCAGGCGTATGGTCAGTCTCCTTGGATGCGGTCGTGCGACGAATACAGCAGGCGGCCGTCGCGCAGGCGCCGCACGAAGCAGGACTGCAGCCGGGTGGGGCGCTTGGTGTCGGCCACGGGCACCCAGGCCTGCCCGGTGCGCAGCGCGACGGGGAAGAAGCCGTTGACCGCCGGGCCGGTGACCGCGACGACCAGCGAGAACCGGACGACCTTCTGCGCCGAGAACGACGGCGCGGCGTAGCCAAAGGTCGGATGGGTCGTCTCCCGGCATGTCAGGCCGGGACCGTTGGCCCGGACCGTGCCCTGGCCGGTGAAGTCGAACTCCTGCGCCCGGGCGGGCGAAACCAGGACGGCCGAGGCAGCCACCAAAGAAGCAAGCGCAACGGCGACACGCATGGGAAACACCTCTCTGCAGGAGGGCCTAGTCCGATTGTCCCGAACATCGGCCGATGAACTTCCGTTTCCGGTTTTCCTCCTGAGCCGAAGCCCAGAACGCGCGGTGCAGTTCGGCCCGGCGCGCGGCCTCGTGCGGCAGCATCATGCAGTAGGCATCGTCAAGCGCGTCGGCGATGCGCCCGCGCATGGTCTCCTCGGGCGAAACCCGCTCACCGAGCGCGCGGACGCCTCCATGCGAGCATAGGGCGATGCGATGCGGATCGGGCGGGTCCCCGTGGAACAACGCGACAAGCGCCGCATCGGCAGCCTTGGCGCGCAGGGTGAGGCCCGTCCAGCGCAGCAGGCGTTCTCCCAAACCTGATCGGGATGCCGGAGGCAACAAGTCATCAAGAAGGGCGTCCAGCCTGCGGCGGAGGCCCCGGACATCGGCGGGAATACACGCCGTCTCAGCACCGACCTCGACGCCAAGCATCTCCATGGCCCGGTCCACGTCGGCCTCCTCGGCGCGCGCGCGGCGATCCTCATCTGAACGGTGGATGCGAAACGCTTGCAGAAACATCTTTCCCCCTTTCCCAGCCGGCGTAGGCGGGCATGGGCCTGCATCGGGCAGCTTGCAACGGTTCGTCATTCAGCCGCGTCTTGCCAGGGTTCCGGACGTCCGTGGTCCGGCTCTCCCGCGAGCCCCAGCGCTGTGAACCGGGCGCACAGTCCGTCGACACGCTCGCGCAGCTCGCCGTCCGGCGTGGGCGGCTGTTCCGGCAGGCTGAGGGCCGCGAGCGCGGCATCGCGGTCTCCCAGAGCCGCCTGGGCGCTGGCGCGCGCCGAAACCTTCGGCGTGCCTGCGGCGACCTCGATGGCGACCAGCGCGGCCAGCAGCTCGGCATCGACCGGCTCCTGCGGGCGTCCGGAGCGGCCGGGGTCCACGGAAGGCTGGGCGGCGGTGACGTCCAGCATGGGGGTGAACTCCGTCACCGGCTGGCAGACAGGCGCGTCGCCGTCCCCACCCCCAGCAGCGTCTGCGTCCTCGCCGGCTTGCCCGGCTGCATCCTCGCTGTCCGCAGGCAGCAGCGCGGAAGCACCGGCAGCACGGGCCTGCTCCTTGAGGACCTGACCCACGGCCTCGAACGCGGCGGCGATGCAGCCCTGCGCCGCGGCGCCCCTGGCCGCGGCCCCCGCAAGCGCCGCGGCCATGCCCTCCAGCACGCCCGACGCCGGCACGTCCGGCTGGTCGGAAGGCAGGCCCGCCACGACCCGCTCGCGGACCCGGTCGATGGCGTCGTCCACCCCGCGCCGGGCGACGT
>CAXUJE010000155.1:0-2129 GCA_964251035.1 uncultured Acetobacteraceae bacterium | reverse complement strand
CCTTCCGACCAGCCGGACGTGCGGAGGGTCGAGCATCAGCGTCCGGCACAGCCGCGGGCGGCCGGTGATCTCCAGCGGGTGGTGGAACAGCCGGGCGTAGATGCGCCGGCCGCCGAGCAGCACGACGGCCTCGCCGGGCAGCAGGTTCTGGTAGTCCTTCCAGTCCACCCGGTTGACCTGGCGCAGGTCTGCGGTGTGCCCCTCGCGGTAGGCTCCGTCCAGCCCGCCCTGGAAGGAGGTGGCCTGCGTCACCCAGGCCTGGCCCGCGGTCTTCTGCAGCCATTCCCAGGTGCGGCCGGAGTCCTGCTGGCGCATGCCGGCGGTGAAGTTGGCGTTGCCGAGCAGGGAGTACATCTTCTCGCCCAGCGCCGCCCAGATGCCGCCCAGCTCCTGGAAGGCGATGCGGAACGCCATGTTGATGCCGCGCCCCATGGCCAGCATGCGGTCCATGCCGGCGGTGGCGTAGTAGCCCAGCTCGTCGAAGTCCACGCCGAACGAGCCGATGCCCATGCCGGGCTTGTGGGCGAAGATCTCGCGCGGGTCGCCTTCCAGCTTGGCGCCGAGCAGCTGCGCCATCATCGCGCGCAGGGACGCGATCACGATGCGGCCCAAGGCGGCGAGCGTCGCGTCCGAGCCCTGCAGCGCCGGCAGGTTCACCAGCAGCACGCGGCGGTTCATGACAATGTCGCGCATGTCGATGTCGCCGGCCTCTACCTTGAAGATGTGCCCGAGGCTCACCGCGAGCTGGGTGAAGGTCTTGGTGAAGTAGAAGATGGCGAAGCCGTGCTGCTTGCTCGGCTCGTCCGACCGCTGCGCGTTGTAGGGCAGGCTGGTGTCGTAGCCCGGGATCTCGCCGAGGTAGGCTTCCAGGGGGTAGATCAGGTCGGCCGGCATGTCCCGCGCGTCGGTCTCGCCGACCTCGCCCGTGTCGGGGTCGCGGACCAGGAACACCTTGTGCTTGGCCAGCATCCAGATGCTCTTCAGCTCCACCATGAAGCGGATCTTCTCGATGTTGATCGAGACGCCCTTGTGGTCGCGCATCCACACCAGCACCGGCGCCAGCGTGCCGATCAGCGCCACCGCGCGGTCGCGGAACACGCCGTTGGTGTCGTTCGCCGGCGCCTCGCCCAGTTGGCTGACCAGCAGCTCGTGCAGCGCGTCGGCGTTGCCGGTGGCGAACGGGTTGAAGGAGTGGGTCTGCTTGAGCAGGTTGTAGCCGTGCGCCAGGGCCTCGGCCGGCAGGCTGGCGGTGAGCAGGTTCAGCACCCGGTAGTCATCGTCGCGGCCGAAGCGGCGCAGCAGCACGTAGCCCTGGCCGTAAAGCTCGGAGTTGGCCTTGCCGTCCACCAGGCAGAAGCCGCTGCCCTGGGTGAGCGGGTTGGCGTTGCTGCTGATGATGGTCGTGGTCTTGCCGGAGCCGGTGGTGCCCGGGAGCGTGCCATGCTGGCGCTGGTCCTCGTTGTTGAGCCAGATCTCCTTGCCGGTGAAGGCGTCCCAGCCCACGAAGTAGTCGCCGGACGCCCGGCGCGGCCTGCGGGTCTTGGGGTCGGGGTCGCTCCAGTCGCGGCGGCGGGCGCTGCGCGGCAGGCGGATCGGCGCCTCCACCCGGGCGGCGAGCACCCAGGCGGCGTAGCACAGCCCCGTCGCCAGCGTGGCGTCGAACAGGGCGGGCACCAGCAGCGTCGTTCCCGCCATGCCGCCCAGCACGAACCCGGACGCCCCGCCGCGCAGCCAGTGCCGCAGCCGGACCGAGAGCGGCCGGACGTCGCGCAGCGCCTGCTCGCCGTTGCGCTCGTAGCGGTCCTGCGTGCCGGCGACCTCGCGCGGGATCATCAGTGCATGGTGCCGGGCGGGACGGCGAGCAGCTGGTCGCCGATGTGGCCGCGCACGTTGCTGAACCCCTTGCGGGCGGCCCAGCGCCCGAACGCCGGGTCGTCCGGCCAGGGCAGCGGCCCTTGCATGCCGGCGTCGATCCAGCGGTGGATCGCGGCGGCGATGGCGGCCGAGCGCCTTTCGCGGCCGTTCCAGCAGCGCAGGATCTGCAGCGCCATCTGCTGCCGCCGCATCCGCACGCCCTGGTGGACGGCGATCTCGCGCCAGTCGAGGTCCGTCATGGCCATGGCTAGTTG
>CAXUJE010000154.1:0-11691 GCA_964251035.1 uncultured Acetobacteraceae bacterium | reverse complement strand
GGAGGGGGTCGGCGTCGTCGTACTCGGGGATCGGCAGGGTCCAGACGAGGTTGTCAAAGTGGCGCTTGTCGCGTTGGCCGTGTGGTTGGAGGTCAGCTACTTTTGCCAGGACTGCGGCGCTATTGATGACGGCAACCAGATAAGCTGCTTCGGCTGAAGAGCGCGCCGTTGCCCAATATGCCATGTGATCCACCAGCACATCATTGGCGGCGATAGCCGCAGCGCTGAGCCGAGTGCCGGCTTTAGTATACAGAACCCGGATTGTAGGTTTTCCAGCCTGAATCGACAGGTTGCGCATATGGTCAATGCGCGCAAGCAGTGTCATACGCGGTTGTTCATCAGTTCCCTTACTGCTGTGCTCCCCCCATTTCAATTCAGCATCGCGCAGCCATGCTGCCAGGTAACGATGACCGGCTTCGCTTGCAGTTGTGGAGTCCATCGCCTTCAAACCTTCGAGCGGGATCACCGCCGTTACAGTTTCAAGAAGGCGGAATGGTGCAATCGTTTCACCTAGCGCGATCTGTCGGAGGAATTCTGCCTCAACCGGTCCACGCGGCGGCTCCACGGTCGTCCACGGAAATTTGTCGAGCGGCCCGGGCCGGCCACGCATCCGAGGGGCATCACGCCGGCTTCCCAGCCGACCTGCAGGCTCTGGATCTACGATAAAAAATCGCCGCGGGAAAATTGACGCCCCATTCCGAAACCGTGTGCGGTATGGCGACACCCCCACCAGCGTCCGCGCCCGCGGCCAAGGCACGCGGCTATGGGCCAGCGCCCGCGTCGCCTCCGCGTCATCCGCGTCCCGCCGGGTCAGGTGCCCCACCCAGCGGTCCAGCTCCGCCGGGTGCGCCCCCGCCATCTGCCGCCGGCCGAACAGCACGCAGGTGCTGGTCGTGCTGCTGCCGGACTGCGCGCCGAAGATCGGCCACACCCGTTCCAGCGCCCACCCGCCGGTCAGCCGCACCCGCGCCTCGCCCATCCGCCCGGCCCGCAGCCCGGCGAACACCGGGGCGTTCAGCACCGCGTACGGCAGCACGAACGCCAGCCGCCCGCCGGGCTTGAGATACTGCTCCGCCCCGCGCGCCCAGAACAGCGCGCACATGTCCTGCTGCGTCGCGAGGTTCCCGCCGACCCACAGCTCATACCCCCGCAGCGCCTCCCGCATCCGGTCCTTCATCCCGGGGCTGAGGTGGCGATACACGATCCAGGGCGGGTTGCCGACCAGCACCTCCGCCCGCTGCTCCGGCCGCGACAGCCAGACCGGGCGCACCAGGTTGCGGAACACGAAGGTCCAGATGCCGTTGCGCCCGGCCCGGTACAGCGCCTGCAAGCGCGCGAAGGTGGATGCCAGGGCGTCGGCGTCCGCCGGCGCCGCGCCCTGGATGCGCCGCAGCGCGCGGCCCACGGCCTCGGGCGTGGCGTCGTCAGCCAGGCCCTGGCTCAGCGCGTCCAGCCCCTGCTCGAACACCGCCTGGTCCTCGGCGAACCCGGCGGGAATCTGCAAGGGCGGCTCGCCCGGCACCTCAACCAGCACGTCCGCCCCGCCCACGTAGCGGCGCAGGTTCCACTGCATGGCGTCGCCGAGGAACACCGGCACCCGCAGCACCGCCGGGCGGTCCGCCAGCAGGTTGCCGAGCGCCAGCAGCCAGGTGACGCGCGCCAGCGTGACCGCCACCGGATGCACGTCGAGGCCGCGCACCTGCTCCGCGCAGGCGTCCAGGATCTGCGGCCCGGACCAGCCCGCCGCGCGCCCGGCCACGGCCAGGCGGCGCACGGCGTGGAACAGGAAGGTGCCGGAGCCGCAGGCCGGGTCCAGCACCCGCTGGATCAACGGCGCGTCCACCGCCGCCGCGACTACCCGCGCGGCCAGCCAATCCGGGGTGTAGTACTCGCCCAGGTCATGCCGCTGGTCCGGATCGACCAGGCTTTCGTACAGGATCTTCAGCACGTCCGTCTCGACGTCGCGCAAGCGGAACCGGGCGGCCTGCTGCGCCACCTGGCGCACCAGCTCCGCGCCAGCCGGCAGCCGCAGCGGCCAGTCGAAGAAGTCCGCCTCGACCGCGCCCAGGATGCCCTCCTCCGCCAGGGCGCGGCCGGACAGCAGGGCGGCCGGGTCGTCCACCGGCAAGTCCAGCACCCGCGCCGCGATCGCCTTGACCACGGCCGTGAGATAGGTGTGCTGGAGGAACAGCGCGTCCTCGCCCACCTCCTCGCCGTACGCCTCGCGCAGCAGGCCGTCCCACAGATCGCGCTTCAGCCGCACCTCGGGGTCATGGCGCAGCGTCGCCCACAGCGTTTCCAGGGTCATCTTGGCGCGGCCAAAGGTCAGGCTGGCGCGGCCGAACGCCTGCACGACGGCTTGCGGGTCCGGCAACAGGTCGGGCCGGTCGGACAGCAGCAGCTCAAGCCACGCCATCAGCTCGCGCGGCCGGTCCACGTTGGTCGTGTAGCGGGTCAACTCTTGCAGCGCGCCGTCGCGTAGCGCATAGGCGATGAAGGTGGCGCCGTCCGTCGCCAGGCCCGTCACCGGGCGCGGGCTGCGCGACCGCTTGGCGGCGTCGGCCAGGTAGGCCGGCATGCGCGCGAGCACGTTGTTCAACTCTTTCCGCAGGTCGCTTTTCAGCTCGATCACCGTGGCGCCCCACATCGTGTCGATGCGGCCGCTTCCGTCCAGCAGGTACACCTCTTGGCCGATCTCGGCGTAGGGCACGCCGAAGCCCGAACGCAGGAGATCGGTGATGTGGCCGCGCAACGCCTCGTGCGGTGGCCGTTTGGCGAGTTCCTGCACCAGTTCGGGCAGTCGTTCGGTATGCCAGCTTGTCATGGCCACACGATGCGCGATCCGGTCAGAGTCGCCAAAGCTGGCCCGAATCGCGCCCGGCTGCTACAGGTGGATCATGTCCGCGTCGCAAGCAGACCTGTTCGGCCCCACCCGCGCCAGCGAGCTGCCCAGCGAGGAGGTCGTCGCCCTGATCCGCGCCCGGCTGCACGCGACCCTGGCATTGGTCAAGGCGGCCCGGGTGATGCCATGGACCGACCGGCTCGCCATCATCCGCGAAGACAACGCCTTCCGCTTCGGCAAGGACGCGCTGCCGCCCGCCGAGGGCGCGGCGCTGTGGGCCGAGTTCGACGCGGAGATGGACCGCCTGTATGCCGTGATGAACGAGGGCAAGGAGCCGGACCTGGACGACTGACCGTCCCGCCTGTTGCATCCCCCCTCCCGTCCCGCTAAACCCCGCGCTTCGTCTGCGCGCCGGGCCTGGAATGGGCATGCCCGGCCGCGACGCCTGTCCGGCGGCCACCCGGCCCCGCAGGTCCAGCCACAGGAGGCCCAAATGCCCAAGTTGAAGACGAAAAGCTCCGTCAAGAAGCGGTTCAAGATCACCGCCAACGGCAAGGTGCTCGCCGGACCCGGCAACAAGCGCCACGGCCTGATCAACCGCACGCAGAAGATGAAGCGCAGCAACCGCGGCAGCCAAGTGCTCACCCATGCGGACGGGCTGACCGTCAAGCAGTGGGCGCCGTACGGCCTGTCGTAAGGAAGCGCGCAGATGGCACGAGTCAAACGCGGCGTCACCACCCACGCCCGGCACAAGAAGGTCCTCAAGGCCAGCAAGGGCTTCCGCGGCCGGAGCTCGACCAACTACCGCATCGCGCTGGAGCGGCTGGAGAAGTCGCTGCAGTACGCCTACCGCGACCGGCGGCAGAAGAAGCGCGACTTCCGCGGCCTGTGGATCCAGCGGATCAACGCGGCGGTGCGGGAGCACGGCATCACCTACAGCCGCTTCATCGCCGGGCTGAAGGCGGCGGGGATCGAGATGGACCGCAAGGTGCTGGCCGCCATCGCCTACGACGACCCGGCGGCGTTCTCCCAGGTCGTGCAGCAGGTGCAGGCGGTGATTGCCGCCGCGGCCCCGGAACCCGCCCCCGCCGCTGTCGCCGAGTAGCGCCGGGCGGCAGGACGTAATGGAAAGGGCTGCCCCCACCGGGCGGCCCTTTTTGCTTCTCTTTCGGACAGTTTCCCATGACCGACGACCTCCACGCCCTCCACGCCGAAACTGAGGCTGCGCTCCTCGCCGCCTCCGACCTGCGGGCCTGGGACGCCGTGCGGGTCGGCGTGCTCGGCAAGCAGGGGCGGCTCACTGGGCTGCTCAAGGAACTCGGCCGCGTCGCGCCGGAGCAGCGGCGGGAGCGCGGGGCGCAGCTCAACGTGCTCAAGGACGAGCTGGCCGCGCTGATCGAGGCGCGGCGCGTGGCGCTGGACGCGGCGGCGCTGGACACGCGGCTGGCCGGGGAGCGGATGGACGTGTCGCTCCCGCCGCCCCCGCGCCCGCACGGCCTGGTCCACCCGATCAGCCGCACGATGGAGGAGATGGCGGCGATCTTCGGCGCCATGGGCTTCGCGGTCGGCGAAGGCCTGGACATCGAGACCGACTGGTTCAACTTCAGCGCGCTGAACATCCCGGCGCACCACCCGGCGCGCGCCGACCACGACACGTTCTACCTGCCTGGCACCCGCGACGGCCGGCCGCTGCTGCTGCGCACGCAGACCAGCGACGTGCAGATCATCTCCATGCTGCAAACGCCGCCGCCGCTGCGGGTGATCGCGCCCGGCCGCACCTACCGCGCCGACCACGACGCGACGCACAGCCCGATGTTCCACCAGTGCGAGGGGCTGGTGATCGACCGCGACATCACGCTCGGGCACCTCAAGGGCTGCCTGATCGACTTCCTGCGCGCGTTCTTCGGCATCGCCCACCTGCCGGTGCGCTTCCGCAGCAGCTACTTCCCGTTCACCGAGCCGAGCATGGAGGTCGATATCGGCTGGAACCGGCGCACCGGGGAGCTGGGCGGCGGCGGGGACTGGCTGGAGATCCTCGGCAGTGGCATGGTGCATCCGCGCGTGCTGGCGAATTGCGGGCTGGACCCGCGGGAATGGCAGGGCTTCGCCTTCGGCATGGGGGTGGAGCGGGTGGCCATGCTCAAGCACGGCATCCCCGACCTGCGCCCGTTCTTCGAGAGCGACCTGCGCTGGCTCCGGCACTACGGGTCAAGCCCGCTCGCCCCGGCGGTGCTGCATGAGGGCGTGGCGCCGTGAAGTTCTCCTGGAGCTGGCTGCGCACGCATCTCGACACCGACGCCGGGCTGGACGAAGTCACCGACCGGCTGACGGCCATCGGCCTCGAGTTGGAGGGGTTGGAGGACCCGGGCGCGGCGCTCTCGGCCTTCCGCATCGCGCACGTGGTAGAGGCGGTGCAGCACCCGAACGCCGACCGCCTGCGCGCCTGCCGGGTGGACACGGGGGCGGGTGTCGTCTCCGTCGTCTGCGGCGCGCCGAACGCGCGGGCGGGGATGCGCGCCGTGTTCGCGCCGCCCGGCAGCATCATCCCTGCGACCGGCGCCGTGCTCAAGGTGGGCGAAATCCGCGGCGTCGAGAGCGCCGGCATGCTGCTGAGCCTGCGCGAGATGGGGCTGGGCGAGGACCACGACGGCATCGTCGAATTGCCGGACGACGCGCCGGTGGGCCAGGCCTACGCCGCCTGGGCCGGGCTGGACGACCCGGTGATCGAGATCGGCGTGACGCCCAACCGCGGCGACGCCCTTTCGGTGCGGGGCGTGGCGCGCGACCTGGCGGCGGCGGGCCTCGGCACGCTGCGGCCCTGGCTGCCTGCGACCGTGCCGGGCTTGGGCGGGAGCATGGTGTCCTGGGCCATCGACATGCCCGACGCCTGCCCCTGGGTGCTGGGCCGCACCGTGCGTGGCGTGCGCAACGGTCCCAGTCCGGCGTGGCTGCAACGGCGGCTGCTGAGCATCGGGCTGCGCCCGATCAGCGCGCTGGTGGATATCACCAACTTCTTCACCATCGACCTGGGCCGCCCGCTGCACGTCTTCGACGCGGACCGGGTGCAGGGCGGCGTGCTGCGCTTCCGCCCCGGCGCGGGTGAGGCCTTCCGTGCGCTGAACGGCCGAGACTACGTGGCGGACCCGGCGGACTGCGTGATCGCCGACAGCGAGGGCGTGCAGTCGCTCGCCGGCGTGATCGGCGGCGAGGCGACCGGCTGCACGGAGGCCACGGCCAATGTGTTCATCGAGTGCGCCCTGTTCGACCCGGTGCATGTGGCCCTCACCGGCCGCCGCCACGCCATCACGTCCGACGCCCGCCAGCGCTTCGAGCGCGGCATCGATCCGGCACTGCTGCCGGAAGCCATCGAGGCCGCGACGCAGATGGTCCTGGATCTCTGCGGCGGCGAGCCGAGCGCCGTCACGCAGGCTGGGTCCGAGCCGGCCTGGCAGCGCAGCGCCGCGATGCGGTTCGACCGGCTGCGCAGCCTGGGCGGCACGGCCGTACCGCCGGACGAGGCCGTGTCGGCGCTGACCGGCCTGGGCTTCACCGTCGAGTCGCGGACGGCGGACAGGGTGCAGGTGGCTGTGCCGTCCTGGCGCAACGACATCGCGGCGCCCATCGTCCTGGACCAGGCGCCGGGCCTTGACCTCGACCGTGCCCGGGCCGCCGCCGAAGGCTGCGCCGAGACGGAGCCGGAGGCGGCCCTGAGCGCGGCGGGGCGGCGGCTGCGCGGGCGGCACCAGGGGCCCCCGGGGGCCCGGCCCCGCGCCGCGCCGGTGCCGCCGGCGGTGCTGACGCCGCGCCAGGTGCGGAGCGCGCTGGCCCGGCGCACGCTCGCCGCCGCGGGCCTGATGGAGTGCGTGAGCTTCAGCTTCCTGGACCACGCGGAGGCGGCGCTGTTCGGCGACGCGCCGGATGCGCTGCGCCTGCTGAACCCGATCGCCTCCGACTTGGACCAGATGCGGGAAACGCCGGTCGCCACCCTGGCGCTCGCCGCCCGGCGCAACGCTGCGCGGGGGCAGACGGAGGCGCGGCTGTTCGAGATCGGGCCAGCCTTCCGCGAGGGCGCGCAGGAGGTCCTAGCCGCCGGGATGCTGGCGGGGGTGACGCCGCGGCATCCGCTCGCCCCGTCCCGCGGGCTGGGCGCGACGGACGCGAAGGCGGCGGCGCTGGAGGTGTTGCAGGCGCTCGGCCTGCCCATGGATAGCCTGGGCGTCACCGCCGACGCGCCCGGCTTCTACCATCCCGGCCGCTCCGGCACCGTGCGCCAGGGGCCAAGGCTCGTGCTGGCGACGTTTGGAGAACTGCACCCGCGCGTGCTGCAGGCCCTAGACTGGCCCGGCCCGGCGGCGGCGTTCGAGGTGTATCTCGACCGCGTGCCGGAGCCGAAGCGCCCCCGCCGGGCGCCCCCGGACCTGCCGGCGTTCCAGCCGGTGCGGCGCGACTTCGCTTTCCTCGTGGGCGCGGACGTGCCCGCCGATGCGGTGCTGCGCGCGGCGCGCGGGGCGGAGCGCGCGCTGATCGCGGCTGCCCTCGTGTTCGACGTGTACGAGGGGGACAAGGTGCCGCCGGGCCAGAAGTCGGTAGGGATCGAGGTGGTGTTCCAGCCGCGCGAGCGCACGCTGACGGATGCGGAGATCGAGGCGGCGGGCGTCCGCGTCGTGGCCGCGGTGGCGAAGGCGACGGGCGGCGCGCTGCGGTAGAGAGGCGCTGACTTTTCAGGGGAAACCCACTACATCGGAGGCATGACCGACACCCCGCTCAGCCTCATCCGCAACTTCGCCATCATCGCCCACATCGACCACGGCAAATCGACGCTGGCCGACCGGCTGATCCAGGTGTGCGGCGGGCTGACGGAGCGGGAGATGTCGGCGCAGGTGCTCGACAGCATGGAGCTGGAAAAGGAGCGCGGCATCACCATCAAGGCGCAGACGGTGCGCCTGGCGTACAAGGCCCACGACGGGCTGACGTACGAGCTGAACCTGATGGACACGCCGGGCCACGTGGACTTCGCCTACGAGGTCAGCCGGAGCCTGGCGGCGTGCGAGGGGTCGTTGCTCGTGGTGGACGCGAGCCAGGGGGTCGAGGCGCAGACGCTGGCCAACGTGTACCAGGCCATCGACGCGGGCCACGAGATCGTGCCGGTGCTGAACAAGATCGACCTGCCGGCAGCCGAGTGCGACCGGGTGAAGCAGCAGATCGAGGACGTGATCGGCCTGCCCGCCGACGACGCGGTGATGATCAGCGCCAAGACCGGGATCAACATCGAGGGCGTGCTGGAGGCGCTCGTGACCCGGCTGCCGCCGCCAAAGGGCGACGCGGACGCGCCGCTCAAGGCGCTGTTGGTGGACAGTTGGTACGACCAGTACCTCGGCGTGGTGATCCTGGTGCGGATCAAGGACGGGCGGCTGAAGCGCGGGCAGAAGATCCGCATGATGTCGAACGGCGCCGTGCACAGCGTGGAGCAGGTCGGCGTGTTCACGCCCAAGATGGTGCCCACCGGCGACCTCGGACCCGGCGAGATGGGGTTCATCACCGCTTCCATCAAAACCGTGGCCGACTGCAACATCGGCGACACCATCACCGACGACCGCGTGCCGGCTGCCGCGGCGCTGGCCGGGTTCAAGCCGAGCGTCCCAGTGGTGTGGTGCGGCCTGTTCCCGGTCGACGCCGACGACTTCGAGCACCTGCGCGACAGCCTGGGCAAGCTCAGGCTGAACGACGCGAGCTTCCATTACGAGGCGGAGACCTCGGCCGCGCTGGGCTTCGGCTACCGCTGCGGCTTCCTGGGCCTCCTGCACCTGGAGATCATCCAGGAGCGGCTGAGCCGCGAGTTCAACCTGGACCTGATCGCGACGGCGCCGAGCGTCGTCTACCGCATCCACACCACCAAAGGCGCGGTGGAAGAACTGCACAACCCGGCCGACATGCCGGAGCCGATGAGGATCGACCACATCGAGGAGCCGTGGATCCGGGCCACCATCATGGTGCCGGACGACTATCTCGGCAGCGTGCTGACGCTCTGCAACGAGCGGCGCGGGCAGCAGGCGGACCTCACCTACGTCGGCAACCGCGCCATGGCGGTGTACCGCCTGCCGCTGAACGAGGTGGTGTTCGACTTCTACGACCGGCTGAAATCGGTCACGCGAGGCTATGCCAGCTTCGACTACGCGATGGACGGCTACGAGGAAAGCGACCTGGTGCGGATCAGCATCCTGGTGAACCAGGACCCGGTTGACGCCCTGTCCTTCATCGCGCACCGCAGCGCCGCCGAGAACCGCGGGCGCAGCATCTGCGCGAAGCTCAAGGACCTGATCCCCAAGCAGCTCTTCAAGATCGCGATCCAGGCGGCCATCGGCGGCAAGGTGATCGCGCGGGAGACGATCAGCGCGCTCAGCAAGGACGTGACGGCAAAGTGCTACGGCGGCGACATCAGCCGCAAGCGCAAGCTGCTGGACAAGCAGAAGGAAGGCAAGAAGCGCATGCGGCAGTTCGGCAAGGTGGAGATCCCGCAATCCGCCTTCCTGGCGGCGCTGAAGATGGATGCGTGAGGAGGGCAGGACCGGGTTGCATCATCGCCCGGCGCTGCTATTGATGCCCGCGCGCTGGAGAGATGGCCGAGCGGCTTAAGGCGCACGCTTGGAAAGCGTGTGTGCGTGCAAGCGTACCGTGGGTTCGAATCCCACTCTCTCCGCCATAGATTCAGTTTAATGTGTTGGAATAACTCAGATTATTTTGGAGTGCGTAAGATATGTCCCCATTCTTGCCCCCATGTTCGTTTGGGTTGAGACCGGGATGGATGGGGAGAGTTTTAACCGAGAATGGCTGATTGGTCTTCACCCGCCTTTTGGGTAGCCGCCGACGAGTGAGCAGGGTTGAGAACGCCGACAGGGCGTTTGCATTGACCGCGGTAGAGTCGAGACGGTCGTTACGAATTTGCCACGGTGTGTTCGCCGCGGCGTTTCCAAGGCAGATGTGGTGCCGGACCCAAGCAGGTGCTGACGCCGCGTACCGTGGCGTGGATCGTGTTGCGCCCGCCGGATCGGCGGGGCAGTGAGGAGATGGTTCTGCTGGCTAGGCTGCGCGAGACCGTGCCCACCCTGGCAACAGCGGTGACTCTGGCAGAGGAGTTTGCTGTTCTGGTGCGCGGGCGCGAGCCGGAGGGCCTCGCCCCTTGGCTGCCACGGGCGCAGGACAGCGCAGTGCCGGCGCTGCAGCGCTTCGCCATGCGACTGTCGTCGGATTACGACGCCGTGCGTGCAGCGGTGACCCTGGCCTGGAGCAACGGGCAGGTCGAAGGGCAGATCAACCGGCTCAAGATCATCAAGCGCCAGATGTATGGCTGGGCCAGCCTCGACCTGCTCGAGCGCAGGTTCCCTCGATTCCGGCGTGTCTGAACGGCAATACGTATGTGTGCGGAAGGACCTCCCAGCCCCTCGAGCGTATCGGTACCAGGCTCCACAAAGCCCTTCACGGTTTCCCGAAGGGCATCGCCTAATGCGGACAATGCTTCGGGTGGCAACGTGCGGCACAGACGGTCCAATTCATTGCGTAGCGACAAGATCGGGTTTTTGCGCACGGCAGCATCAAATTGCTTGGTCGAAGCTGCGCATACCCGGACTTGGCTGTCGCCCTGTGGAGTGGAGTGAGCAGAAATTGAAGGCCTCCGGCGACCGCGCTTCGCTGATCCCCTTGCACTGAACCGAAGAGTGTTCGCCAAGGCCGACAAACCTCGTGGTTGAAGGGGCGACAAAGGCGATTCAGTTCGGCTTGTAGCGGAAATGTCGGATACCCCCGCGCGATGTCGTCGAAGTAAGGAGTCGTTTTCGATGGGAGGTGGGCAGTGACATCTGCTGCGACCGCATGGTTGAAGTCCGAGGCAGGGAATGGCCCATCGGCCAGAGTTGGAGGCCGCAAACTGTTGACCGCCCATTTCGGCCGGGGTTCGGCCTTGATCCGCTGGACGGTGCCGGTCCCGACACCGACCATCCGGGCGGCCTTCATAATGCCCGTACCGGCCTGCAGAAGGCTTCTGATCTCTCCCTCTATGGTGTCCGCCACCTTCGGCCACCCGCTAGCCTTGGCGCCCTTCGTAGGGTTTGTTCTTGCCCGTGCCAACCCAGCCTTGATGCGTGCTTGGCTCATGGACCGCTGGAATTCCGCAAGGACATTCATCATCGCGAACATCGCGCGTCCGGCTGGCGTGGTTGTGTCGAATGCCTGCTGGTGGAGGAACAGGTCCACTTTGGCCCGATGCAGCTCCTGTAATGTGCCCACCAAATCGGGCAAGGACCGGCCGATGCGATCCACGGCCCAGCACGCCACCACGTCGAATCTGCCTTGGCTGGCGTCCCTCAGCATGGCGTCGAGGCCGGGCCGCTTGTCTCGGCCTTTGGCGCCGCTGATGCCGTCGTCCGCGTAGGTAGCGATGATCACCCAGCCACGCTGAGCCGCTGCTGCTTCGAGGTCGCGCCGTTGATCCTCTACGTTCTGCTCGCCGGTGGGTACCCGGAGATAGATCGCCGCCTTTTTCGCTGCCGCCATGGTGCCTGCCTCCGCGCCGGATACGCCAGGCGATACGTCACACCTGTCCAACAACCAACTGGTTTCTGTATGCCTCACGGTTGGCCTCTGGAAACCCGTAGTTGCTAGGGTTTAATAGGCCGTCCGGAGAACGGGGTTTCGGTATGGGGCGGTTCGGCGCAGCGAATCGTGTGGGGTGTATCTTGGCCAAGCTGCTGATGTAGACGCTCGCGTGTGCCGGGCGTGAAAGGCCGCTAATCACATCTGTAACGAACTCCTCGGTTCCGGCAGCTCAAAGCCGGCTGATGACGGCCCTTGAGCAA
>CAXUJE010000153.1:0-11692 GCA_964251035.1 uncultured Acetobacteraceae bacterium | reverse complement strand
GGCTACCGGGTCCAGGGCAGTGCCCCAGTCGCGTGGCAGGTTGCCCGCTGCTGAACCACGGTGGCCGCCGTTAACGCGGGACGCGCTTTGGATCAGGCCTCGGGCCATGGCTTCGATGGTTGGCTCAACCGCGACGATGTTTTCCGACATCGCTGCCAGAGCCTCGCGGGTCTTCGTGGCGAAGGTGTTGGTGACTGACAAGCCGCCGCACGCAGCCATTTCCAGCACCGGATAGCTCGTGTGTGGCGACAGCATGGGGCAGAGCAGAACGTCCGCTCCGCGCAGCACCTCGCCATAGCCGGCGTAGTCCATCCACGGCGCCCGGCGCAGCACGTGCCCGTGGCCGAGCGGCAAATCCGGAACGCTCCCGCGGCTGCCGATCGACAGGAACTCCCACCCGGCAAACGCCGGGTCAGCGGCGGCCTGGCGCAACGCCAGCAGGCCCATGCCGAAAAGGTTGCGGGTGTTGGTCGGCCGAGCGTAGAAAAGCAGGCGTCGGGGGCGGGACGGCGCGCTTGCTGGGCCGGGGTGGAACAGAGTGGCATCCACCGCTGGCTCAAAGACGATGGCGCGGTCGCGCGTAATCGGGTCGTTCAGCCGCCCGAGCGGTTGGGCCAGCAGGTAATCGGCCAGCGTCGATTGGTTTATGATTGGCCAGTAGTCCATCCCGTAGGTTTCAACGGCCAGCGCGAAGTTGCTGGACCAGGCATAGAAACCTGGCTCGAACTCCTGCAGCATGTAGAAAAACTGGCGGCACGGCATCGTCGGCAGCACGGCTTTCAGCTGTTGCGCTGTCGTCCAATGGGTTGCCAGAAAGACATCTCCAGGGCCGATCTGCAGGGCCGGGCCTTTCTGCGCCGCGCTGGCGACCTGAACCCTCGGGACATCGCTCCCCAGCAGACTTCCGGCGTGGCTGTGGAGCCACTTGGGATCAACCGTCGCGGCCTCGACCGTGGACACCAAGCGGACCGGCACACCGTGCCTCGCAATTCGGCAAGCGAGATTGATGACCGTATTGGGTCCACCTGTCATTCCCATGACGGACCAGGCCGCGTCCAGGACATTAAGCGTCGGCGTTCTCATGGGACTCGCACCATACTCGACGTGCATCGGCGTTGCATGCAGAACGTCCAGAAGACGTTGCTCAAACAGATTCGGGTTTGTGAATTGCAAAACGTTCTTTGCTAAACGCTCCGGGTCACTGCGCAGCAGCTTAACATTAATGAACATTTTCCTCAGAAGGCGATGAGGATGCTTCAAGTCAGCCGGCATGGGTGCGTTTTCCCGTTGCAATGTCGGCAAAGCTACCACCTCCGCGCATAGACGTCTTCGGATTGGGCGTAAGGGCTACCCAAACATGGTCATGTCAGAAATCGTTTCTTTAAGCAAATGTACCCGCCATGCCCCGCAATGTGAGTGAATGCGGCCCCATGCCCGGCCCCAACGCGATGCGCTGCATTGCGGCTTGCAACTCAGGTCATCTAGAAACGATGCCATGAACTCTCCCTTCTTCAACGCTCCCCGCCCGGCGCTGATCGCGGCGGGTGCACGGATCTGCACCTTGGTCATTGATGCGGAGGAGAGCTTCAATTGGGAGACGCCGGTCCGCGGGACGGCCTATACGACCTCCTGCATGCGCAACATCGGCGAGCTGCATAGGATCGTCGGCGCTTATGGGGTTGTGCCGGCCTACTTGCTGACCTATCCCGTGCTTGAGGACGTCGATGTCGTCCGCAGCCTCCGCCACCAGGCTGGAAAGGGCAGGTGTACGTTGGGCGTGCAGTTGCACCCCTGGGTCACTCCCCCGTTCGGCGGCGACATCGGCGCGCGCTACTCGTTCTCGGGCAATCTTCGCTCCGATCTGGAAGAGCGCAAGCTGATCAGCCTGAAGGCCAAGTTCGTGGAATGCTTCGGCTACGAGCCGCTGGTTTACCGGAGCGGCCGCTATGGCGTGAGCCGGGAAACAGCGGGACTGCTGGAGAAGCACGGCTTTGCGTTCGATACCAGTCTCGCGCCGCGCACGACGTTTGACGCCGAGGGAGGGCCGGACACCACCGCCCTCGACTACGGGCTGTTCTGGTTCGGCAAGGAGCGCAACCTGCTGGAAGTGCCGTTGTGCCGCAGCGTCGTGGGCTGGGCCGGGTTGGCAGCGGGCAGCCTGTATCGCAGCTTGAACATGCCCTGGGCGGCGCACAGCCCGATTTCCGCCATGCTGAGCCGGTCCCGGTGCGCCGAGCGCATCACCCTGTCGCCAGAAGGCAACGACTTCCCTGCCATGCGGCGTCTCGTGAATGGCTTGTGCGCCAGAGGCCAGACGATCCTCGCGTTGAGTTTTCACAGCTCGTCGCTTGAGGTGGGCGGCAACCCCTATGTCACGGCCCGTGCCGACCTGCATGCTTTTTACGACCGCTTGTCCGCCGTGCTGGATTATCTTGCGAGTGCCCTCCATTTCGGCTTTGCCGACATCCTGCATATTCCGGATCACCTCTTGGACGCTCCTCCCCTGACTGTGCCTTGCGGTTCAACGGTCCTTGCTGACACGATGGGACGGCATTGTTGATCCCTACGGGCGGCATCCTGCTGATTGCAAGCAACTTCCCGCCAGTGCGCGGCGGCTCCGCCGTCGTTTATGACAATCTTGCCCGGAATGCTGACAGGCGAATCGTCGTCCTGGCGCCTAAGCTCAGTTACCGCGACGGGCTGCCCATCATCGGCTGGCGCGAACATGACCGGCACGCGCCTTATCGCATCATTCGTCTCCCGCTGCTGCGCACAAAGCTGCAGGACGGAGAGCGCGGCCTGACATGGAAGCTGCCGCTCATCCTCAACGACATCTGGATCAGGCTACGCCTCCTTGCGACGGCTCTCATCGTGATCCGGCGGGAGCGCATATCGGCCGTCTGCATCGGGGAGCTTCTGGCAAGCGGGTGGATGCTCAGCATCCTGCGTTGGCTGCCTAAGGTACGTCTCCTCGTCTATGTGCACGGCGAGGAGATCACGACCGAGGACGGTTATGACAAGGGGGCTCGCCGGCGCCGCCAAGCCCTGCTGGCGGACCGGATCATCGTTGTCAGCCGGTTCACGCAGGCTGCAATCCGCTCATTGCTCGGCCCAAGCGCCGATGCCAAGCTAAGCCTCATCGGCAATGGGGTCGACACCAGGCGCTTTCATTGCGGAAAGAGACAACCGGAGCTGCTCGACCAATATAGCTTGCGAGGCCGGTTCGTCTTCGTGTCTGTGTGCCGGCTGCTCGAAAAGAAAGGCATAGACAATGCCATTCGCGCCTTCGCTGAATTGGACTCCCTCGATCAAAGCTGCAGCTACTTGATCGTCGGGATGGGTCCGTTCGAGCGGGAACTGCGGGGGATAGCCGCCGCGACCGGCGCCAAGGATCGAATCATATTCACCGGCGACGTGACCGATGACGATTTGGCCGATCATTACCGTCTGGGCGACGTCTTCGTCATGCCGAACCGCGAGCTTGCCAATGGCGACACCGAGGGGTTCGGCTTGGTGTTCCTGGAGGCCAATAGCTGCGGGTTGCCGGTGATCGCCGGGCGTGACGGCGGCAGCACGGATGCCGTGCGGCACGGGCAGAACGGCCTCATCGTCGATGGGAGGTCGGTTGCGGAGATTGCGTCCGCAATGGCGATGCTGCGGTCCGACGCGCTGTTGCGCGCCAAGCTTTGCAAGGGAGCGCGGGCCATAGCGGCGGCGGCCGATTGGAAGGAGAAAGCTTCGACGTTTGTGCGCCTGTGCGCCGGAGAGACCGAAGCCTCGCTCGCGTGAGTCGCCCAGAACTCCGGTCCTAACGCCTGGTTTCCAAGCATCCTGCGCTGCCAGGAGCGCTTCACGGCTCGGGTTTGGCCACCCGCCCGATCCCGCGGTAGTCCAGTCCGGCGGCGGCGATCGCCGCCGGGTCGAACACGTTGCGGAGGTCCATCACCAGCCGCCCGCGCATCGCCTGGCACAGCCGCCCCGGCGACAAGGCTCGGAACTCGTTCCATTCGGTCACCACCACCAGCACGTCCGCGCCCTTGGCGGCGTCGTAGGCGTCGGCGCAATAGGCCACCTCCTTCGGCAGCAGGGCGCGGGCATGCGGCATGCCGACCGGGTCGAATGCGCGGATCGTTGCCCCCTCCTCGG
Organism: uncultured Acetobacteraceae bacterium; assembly: GCA_964251035.1. GTDB lineage: Bacteria > Pseudomonadota > Alphaproteobacteria > Acetobacterales > Acetobacteraceae > CAHJXG01. The sequence goes on along the minus strand of CAXUJE010000153.1, from coordinate 7,546 downwards.
CGAGGCGGCTGATGATGGGCACGCTGGGGGCGTCGCGCATGTCGTCCGTTTCCGGCTTGAAGGTCAGGCCGAGCACCGCGATGGCGCGGCCATGCACCGACCCGCCGCAGGCCTGGATGATGCGGGCGGCCATGCCGGACTTGCGCGCATCGTTCACCGCGACCGTCGCCTCCACCAGGCGGGACGGCGCGCCCCAGTCCTGGGCGATCCGCATCAGCGCCAAGGTGTCCTTCGGGAAGCAGCTGCCGCCGAAGCCCGGGCCGGGATGCAGGAACTTGCGCCCGATCCGGCCGTCAAGCCCGATGCCACGGGCCACGTCGTGCACGTCGGCGCCGACCTTCTCGCACAGGTCCGCCATCTCGTTGATGAACGTCACTTTCATCGCCAGGAAGGAGTTCGCGGCATACTTGGTCAGCTCGGCCGCCTCCAGGCTGGTGAACAGGATCGGCGCCTCGATCAGGTAAAGCGGGCGGTAGAGGCGGCGCAGCACGTCCCGCGCCCGCTCGCTGTCGGTGCCGATCACCACGCGGTCAGGGCGCATGAAGTCGCCGATGGCGCTGCCTTCGCGCAGGAACTCGGGATTGCTCGCGACGTCGACCTCAAGGTCCGGGCGGGCGCGCCGCATGGTCTCGGCGATGCGGCGGCCGGTGCCGACGGGGACGGTGGACTTGGTCACGACCACGGCATAGCCGGTCAGCGCGCGGGCGACCTGCTCGGCGGCGGCATTGACAAAGGACACGTCGGCGTGGCCGTCGCCGCGCCGGGTGGGCGTGCCGACGGCGATGAACACGGCCTCGGCGCCGGCGACGGTCGCGGCCAGGTCATCGCTGAAGCCGAGTCGCCCGGCGGCGACGTTGTCCGCCACCAGCCGGTCGAGCCCCGGCTCGTAGATGGGCATGCGGCCTTCCGCCAGGGCGGCCAGCCGTGCGGGGTCGGACTCCACGACGCCAACTTCCACGCCAAGGTCGGCGAAGCAGGCGCCAGATACCAGGCCCACGTAGCCGCCGCCGATCATCGCAATGCGCAAGTCCCGTCTCCCGGCTGACCTATGTGCCAAAAGGCAATGTCATGAGAATGACGTAAAATGGCACACTCGCGGCCACAGGACCAAACGGGCGCTGAGGGCCAGGCAGTTTACCATTGCGCCACATCGCGGTAACAATCCTGCATTGAAGGCAGGAGCGGTTCATTGCACCTCGAACGTCGTGTCCTCGTGACGGGTGGCGCCGGGTTCCTGGGGTCCCATCTGTGCGAACGCCTGCTGGATGCCGGGTGCCATGTGCTGTGCGTCGACAACTTCTTCACGGGAACGCCGCGCAACATTGCGCACCTGCACGACAACCGCAATTTCGAGCTGATGCGTCACGACGTGACCTTCCCGCTCTTCGTCGAGGTGGACGAGATCTACAACCTCGCCTGCCCGGCATCGCCCATCCACTACCAGCGCGACCCCGTGCAGACCACCAAAACCAGTGTGATCGGCGCCATCAACATGCTCGGCCTCGCCAAGCGGACCGGCGCCAAGATCTTCCAGGCGTCCACCAGCGAGGTCTATGGCGACCCCTCGATGCATCCGCAGCCGGAAGGCTACTGGGGCAATGTCAACCCCATCGGCTCACGTTCCTGCTACGACGAGGGCAAGCGCTGCGCCGAGACGCTGTTCTTCGACTACCGCCGCCAGCACCGGCTGCGGATCAAGGTGGCGCGCATCTTCAACACCTACGGGCCCCGCACCCACCCCCGGGACGGCCGGGTGGTGTCGAGCTTCATCGTGCAGGCGCTGACCAACCAGGACATCACGGTGTTTGGGGAAGGGCAGCAGACCCGCTCCTTCTGCTACGTCGATGACCTGATCGACGGCTTTGTCAAGCTGATGGACAGCCCGGCGGAGGTCGCAGGCCCGGTGAACCTCGGCAACCCCGGGGAGTTCACCATCCTGGAGCTGGCGCAAAAGGTCATCGACCTCACGGGGTCGCGCTCCCGCATCGTCCACCAGCCCCTGCCGGAGGACGACCCCAAGCAGCGCCGCCCGGACATCGGCTACGCCAAGGCGGCGCTGGGCTGGGAGCCGGCCGTGTCATTGGCCGAGGGGCTGCGGCGGACCGTCCCCTACTTCGAGGCCTTGCTGTCCACCCTGCCGCCAGGCTCGATGGTGCATGGACGCTGAAGAGGCATTGGAGACGCATCGTCAAGATGATGCTTAGCGCAGGACACCAGCATGGATACCGAGAAGCCCGCAGCCGACGCCACCGCGATCTGGGACGAGCGCTACGAAAAGGGGGAGCACGTCGGGTCCCAGGCGGTGATCGAGGGGGACCCGATCGACTTCACCCAGCATAAGTTCCTATACCAGCACGCCATCGCCAAGCCGCTGACCGGCTCGCTCGACGGCTGGTCGGTGGACAGCATCGCCCGGCAGTTCTTCACGCCCCCGCCCGCCCGCGTGCTGGCCATCGGGTCGGGCATGGCATTCCTGGAAGAGTACCTGGTCGCCCAGAACTACGCCCAGCACGTCACGGCGTATGAGATGTCACGCACCGCCATCGAGGGCGCGCGGGCGCGGGTGGCGGATAGGGAGTACGCCGCCCGGCTCGACCTGCGTTGCGGCGACGTGCTGACCGAGAACCTGCCGACCGCCGGCTATGACGCGGTGTTCGTCCAGGCGGCCATCCACCACTTCGCTGAGATCGAGGAGATGTACGCGCTGATGCACCGGGTGCTGAAGCCCGGCGGCCTCCTGTGGTTCGACGAGTACATCGGCCCCGACCACCATATGTATGAGCCGGAAGTGCTGGCGATCATGGACGAGGTGAACGACTGCCTCGCCCCGCAATACCGCTGGGACGTGCTGGCGAAGCACACCCGCACCATGGTGCCGCGCCCGTCGCTCGAGTTCATGATGGGGCATGACCCGTCGGAGGGCGTGCATGCGTCCCGCATCCTGCCGCTGACCTACCAATGGTTCGATGTGGTCCACCGCCAGGACTACGGCGGCGCGATCATGCGTCCGTTCTTCACCGGCATCCTGCCGAACTTCGACTGGTCCGATCCCCGGGACCAGACGGTGGCCCGGCTCATCATCCTGATCGAGCAGATGCTGACCCGGCAAGGCGTGCTGCCGAACTACCACACCGCCCTCGTAGGCCGCCGCCGCGATCAGCCTTTGCCGCCGCTGACCGCGGAGGAGGAGCGGCGGATCAACTACGCCGACTGGGCCGGCCTCGTGGCCAAAGCGGTGCCCAAGCCGACTCCCGGTGGCCTGCTCAAGCGGTTCCTCAGCCGTTAAGGGAGGCCGGTTCAGACGGCCTTACAAAACTTGATCGACAACGCCTGCTGCCAGCAGCTCCGCCCTGATCTGGTCATAGGAGGCGAGCGGCATCTGGAAGGTGTCGAACTTCACCGACATGCGCCGTATCTTGCTTCCCGCAAAGTCCAGCGCGGTGCTTCCAGCCAGACCGGTCCGGTCGAGGCCAGTCGCTGCATAGGGGCCGCCCGCCTTCCACTCGAAACCGCCGCCCGCGGCGCTGCCGACGACGTGGATGAGCGTCGAGCCTGGACCATCCGGCAAAAGGTTCAGTACCGCCTCGAAAAACGGCCGCAGCAAGCCGAGACCCCTGATCTGGATCGTCTGGTCGAAGTTCCCGTAGAACGCCGGCCCTTGGTGGATGACGGGGTTCACGTACAGCGCATCTTCGGCGAAGAAGCCCAGCACGTCGCCGACGCTGCCTTGGCTCAGGGCGTCGGTCAGTTCCTTGACGAAGTTGACCATCGCGGGCGACGCCGACGCGCGGCCATCGACGCCCGAAGCGAGGGCGACGGGGGTGGGCGGCGCGGGAGGCGGAACAGAAAGCGGGATGCCGCCGGGGTGGACAGCCCCGAACGGCACCGCGACGCCGCTCGTCGTGCCACCGCCGGTGATGTCCGCCTGCCCGAGTTCGCGCGAGTCCCAGTAGTCGAGGTTCCGCGAGATGAACCCGTCGCTCATGTCGATGGCGGTTTGGATCGTGATCCCGTTCGTCGAGAAGAAGGTGTTCTGAGGAAAGACGTGCTCGACCATTGCGCCGTAGCGCAGGTCGCCGGTGACATGGAACAGTCTCGAAGACCGTCCGGGTCCAAGAGCGGCTCCGAGGCCCCCGATGAGGCCCGCAAAGGCGCCGGCGAACTGCTGGTAGCCTGCGAAGTTGAAGCCGGCGGCCGCGTCCTGGAACACGAACAGGTCCGATTGGAGGAAATGCGACAGGAAACCTTGGACGTCGGCCAGATCAAGGCTGTCGTAGACGGACCGGAAGAACGCCCAAGCCTCCTCGTGCCGTATCTGCGCCTTGATCTCCTGGGGCAGGCTGGATTGGTCGAGCGATGGGGCGGCCGCGAAGGCTTTCTCAGTTGCCAGCCCGGCAAGCACAGCCGCCGCACCCGGCATGAGCGCGGATGCCATTCCGAAACGCAGCACTGAACGCCGATCCAGTTCACCCATCCTGCTGCGCCGCTCAGACATTTTCGTTTCGGGAAATGTCATTTATTCTCCTGCCGACTTTAGTTTGTGGTCACAAAAGACAAGAATAGCATGAGACTATGTCGAAAGGGCTTCCAGCATGTTGCCGTAATTGCCACGCGCGCGTCGCTGATGGTCGATGCCAGCGTGATCCTGCTTGGTTTCTCCCGACCGATACCGCAATAGCAAAAGCTGTATGGCTGGATAACAAAAGACACATTTTGGACAAAGAAGGCCGCCATTGCGTACCTGAACTGCCTCTGCTGTTCAGGCCACGTGCGTGCTTCTGGTTTCGGGACACTTGGTCAGTAAAGCTGTATCAGGCCGCCGGGGCAACGGTGCGGATGCGGCCGGGCTTCCAACGGAGCACCGGCGCTTCAACCAGGTGCCAGGATAGCAGGGCGAACGGCACGGTCAGCACCATGCAGGTGGCAATCGGGTGCTCGTCGCGCGGCAGGGCGGCAATGACGATCTGCTGCACCGGGAACGCATACAGATACATGCCATAGGACAAGTCCCCGAACCGCCCGGCCCGGCGCACCACCGGCATCGACATGCGGCCGAAGCAAATCACCATGTAGGGCAGCGTCACCCATTCGATGGGCAGGTTCCACCAACTGTACCAGCTCGCCACCATCCAGTTCAGCGTGTAGCCGAGCAGGGCGAAGTCGGCCCGGTAGAAGTTCGGCATCCGGTCGCCCAGCAGCCGGTAGAGGCCGCCCAGGAAAAAGAACGGCACCTGCACCAGCATGTACTTGATGTCGGTGTTGTAGAAGATGATCGGCAGGCCCTCGTAGCCGTAGAACAGCCACATGCCGGCGACGCCCGCGGCGATCCCGCCGATCCCGAGCGCCCATAGCCGCGGCCGCAGCGGCAGTAGGGCCAGCAACGGCACCGTCAGATAGCACAACACTTCGGGGAACAGGCTCCAGAGCGAGCCGTTGACGGCTCCGTTCAGCCGCATGCCGTCGAACACGCCGGGCAAATAGAGCCGCTGGAACAGCCAGATGTTTTGCAAGTACTTCAGCACCTCGCCGTTGTGCAGGTAGGCGCGGAGCGGCAGGTTGCTGAGCCGGGGACCGAGGACATAGGCGGTGGCGAGCACGCAGGCGATCAGGCCGGGGAAGATGCGCAAGCCCCGCTTGGCCAGGAACGGCAGCAGGTTCGGCGCGCGCTGCCAGCTTCCGGTGACCATGTAGCCGCTAATGGCGAAGAAGATGTCGAGGCCGATGCGCGCGAACGGCACGCCCCAGAAGCCCGGCCCGGCCGGGGTCGCCAGGATCCAGCCATGCCCGTAGATCACCATCCCCGCCGCGAACAGACGCAGGGCGTCGAAGTTGTTGTCCCGGTGGGGTTCGGTCATCATGCCGGTTGAACCATTGTTGCGCGCGAGTGGGCCGCGACCGACTGCACCGCCTGTTCCCAGCGGGGCGACAGCGCCGCCGACTGGTAGAGCGCCGCCTGACGCAGGCCGCGGTCCCGCATCTCCGACAGCACCCCGGTTTCCCGCGGCAGCTCGACCAGGCGGGCCAGGATCGTGGCCAGCTCCTCGTCGTCGTAGGGATCGAAGTACGCGGCGGCGTCGCCGTACACCCAACGGTGCACCGGGATGCCGCTCGCGACCAGCGGCGCGCCGCAGGCCATGCCCTCGACGCCGCTGTAGTCGAACCCTTCTGCCCGGCTCGGGGCAACGACCAGGTGCGCCATTGAATACAGCACCCGCAGCTCCGCCAGCGGCACGCCGGACACGTGGTAGGCGCCCTCCCGCACCAGCAGCTTGAGTTCGGCCAGCTCCGCGTCGGAGCGCCAGCCGGGGTTGGCGACGATCAGGAGCTGCATCGGCGCCCCCGTCATGCGGCGCGCGATCTCGAAGCCGCGGAACAAACGGAGGTAGTTCTTGCGCGGCTCCAGCGTCGAGACGGCGATGATGAGCTTCGGCAACGGCGCGTCCGGCGCTTCCCGCCGCCCGCCCGCCGGCGCCGTTGCCGTGCTGGCCCGGCGGCGCAGGATGGTGCGCAGCTCGCTTTCCGACCGCACGTCGGGACGGTACTCGGGGGCGACCAGCGCCGGGATGGTGTGCACGCGCCCCTCGCTCTCCGGGAACAGGTGCAGCACGTCCTCCCGCACCGGCTCGCTGTCGCAGAAGAAGTGTGCGCCCTGGTCCATGTTGCGCTTCAGCATGCGGGCATGGCTGTTCGTGTGCGGCCACGGCTCGCCGATGGTGTGGGGGCTGAGCAGCGGCAGCGCGTCGTAGTAGCGCACCATGAACTGCGTGCCCGGCGTCACGCGGTAGGGCGACACGGTGGCGGCGAAGAACACGTCCCATCCGGCCGTGTTCAGCCGCCGCTGGAACGGCAGCGGCAGCAGCGACAGGCTGCGCGCGTTCTCATGGCCCAGCGCGGTCGCGAAGAACTCGGCGCGCGACAGCAGGCCGCGGTCGGACGGCGGCAGCGTGTTGTCGAACAGCTTCATCCACAGGTAGTCCTCGAACAGGACGGGGTCGATGGTCAGGTCGAGCTGCTCCTCCCGCTGCGCCAGGCTCAGGATGGTGGTGACGTGGTGCATGCGGCGGCGGATCGGGCCGGGCAGCAGGAACGACAGGCCGGGGGGCGCGTGGTGGCGCTTGGTGTCCTGGCTGATCAGCACGCGCGCCTGCTGCAAGGTGCGGTCGAACGGCGTCTGTCCGGCCGTGGCGCGGCGCGGCGGCCCGGCGAAATGGATGCCGGAGGCAAGGCCGCCCAGCCTTCCCAGCTTCATGTCCGAGAACAACTGGAACAGCAGCCGGGTTTCCTGCGGGATGCCGGCGAAGCCCTCGTAGCACGGGCGCAGATCCACCAGAAGGGACGGGCGCAATCCGGTCAAGCGGGCGCTCGGGCATCGAGGACCGGGCTGTCGCGGTGATGGGCAAGCACCGTGAACCCGGCCGCGATCAGCGTTGCCGCGTCCTCTGCCCGGCTTGGCCGGACCCAGCGGGCGCCACCCCGCCCGACACCCACCGCCCCCCCAGGCTAAACGCCCCCGCCCCCCCCCCGCCCGTCGACCCCCCCCACGCCC
>CAXUJE010000152.1:0-11697 GCA_964251035.1 uncultured Acetobacteraceae bacterium | reverse complement strand
CTAATGCCCGCCTTCCAAGTAGGCTGCGCGGATTTCCGGCCGTGCCAGCAGCTCGGCGCCGGACCCGGCCATGGTGACGGTCCCATTGACCAATACGTAGCCGCGGTGCGCCAAACGGAGCGCCTGAAACGCATTCTGCTCGACCAGCAGCACCGTCAGCCCGGTCTCCCGGTTCAACTGCCGGATCGCGCCGAAGATCTGACGTACGACCAGCGGCGCCAGGCCCAGGCTCGGCTCGTCGAGCAGCAGCAGGCGCGGCTGGCTCATCAGCGCGCGGCCGATCGCCAGCATCTGCTGCTCGCCGCCTGACAGCGTGCCGCCGCGCTGGGTCAGACGCTCCTTCAAGCGGGGGAACAGGGTGAACACCAGGTCCCGGGTTGCGGCGTAGTTGCGCATGGCGACGACCTGCGCGCCCATCAGCAGGTTCTCGTGCACTGTCATGCGGCCGAAGATGCGGCGGCCCTCCGGCGATTGGGCCAAGCCCATGTGCATGATCTCGTGCGTCGGCAGGGCGGTGATGTCGCAGCCATCGTAAAGGATCTGGCCGTGCCGCGCGTGCGGGCTGCCGCAGATCGTCATCATCAGCGTGCTCTTGCCCGCGCCGTTCGCGCCGATCAGGGTGACGATCTCGCCCGGCGCCACTTCGAGATCAACGCCCTTCAACGCCTGGATCGCGCCGTAGAACGCAGTGACGCCGGACAGCTTGAGCAGCGGCCCGCTCATGACGCGGCGGACAGCGGCACATCGGGCGCTGCCGCAAGCGGCGCGTCGGACGCCGCCGCAAGCGGCGCGTCGGGATCATCCTCGTCGCCTTCGCCGAGATAGGCGGCGATCACCTTCGGATCGGCGCGGACATGCGCCGGGTCGCCGTCGCTGATGCGGCTTCCGTGGTCGAGCACGACGATATGGTCCGAGATGCGCATGACGACGCCCATGTCGTGCTCGATCAGCAGCACGGAGCAGCTGTCCGCCTGGATCGTTTTGAGCAGTTCGGCCAAGGCGTCGCTTTCCCGCGGATTGAGGCCGGCCGCGGGTTCGTCCAGGCACAGCAGCACCGGGTCCGTGCACATGGCGCGGGCGATCTCCAGCCGGCGCTGGTCGCCGTAGGGCAGGGCGCCGGCCGGGTCGTCGGCGCGGGGCAGCAGGTTGATGCGGTCGAGCCAGCCGCGGGCGCGGTCGATGGCGACGGCCTCCGCCGCCCGGTGCCCGCCCAGGCCGAACACGGCGAGCAGGCCGGAGCCGACGTTGGGCATCAAGGCGTTGTGCTGCGCCACCAGCAGGTTCTCCAACACCGTCATGCCGGCGAACAGGCGGATGTTCTGGAAGGTACGGGCGACGCGGGCGCGCCGGGCGATACGGTGGCCCGGCAGGGTCTGCAGCCGGAACGCCGCACCGTCCGGGTGGGTCAGCGCGATGTCGCCGGAGGTGGGCCGGTAGAAGCCGGTGATGCAGTTGAACACCGTCGTCTTGCCGGCGCCGTTCGGGCCGATGACCGAGGTGATCTCGCCACGCCGCGCCTCGAACGACAGGGCGTTCACCGCCGTCAGGCCGCCGAAGCGCATCGTCAAGTCTGTGACTTGCAGCAGCGGCTTATCCACGGCCTTCCGCCACCAGCTCGGCCGAGATTTCCTGGGCCCGGCCGAGCGCCCCGCGCGGGGTCCGGCCGGCCCCCCGGCCGCGCGGGCGCAGCACCATGATCAGCACCAGCGCCGTGCCGAACAGCAGCATGCGGTACTCGGCGAGATCGCGGAACACCTCGAACCCACCGATCATCACGATAGCCGCGAGCGCCGTGCCAAGCTGGCTGCCCAAGCCCCCGAGCACGACAATGGCGAGCACGATGGCGCTCTCGATGAAGGTGAAGCTTTCCGGGCTGATGAACGCGTTGCGGGTGGCGAAGAACGCCCCGGCGAAACCGCCGAAGGTCGCGCCGATGGCGAACGCCGTGAGCTTGGTGACGGTGACGTTGATGCCGAGGGAGCGGCAGGCGATCTCGTCCTCCCGCAACGCTTCCCACGCGCGCCCGAGCGCGACCCGGCGGAGGCGGAGCGTAACCCAGTTGGTCAGCAAAGCGAGGCCCAGGATCACATAATAAAGAAAGGCGACGCGCTGCGTCGGGCTGTATTCGATGGGATACCCGAGGCCTTCAAGGAAGCCGGTGAACGTGCCTGGCCCGCCCGCGGCGGAGAACTGCAAGCCGAACAGCGTGGGGCGCGGAATGCCGCTGATGCCGTTCGGGCCGCCGGTGATGCTGGCAGCGTTCAGCAGGACGATGCGGATGATCTCGCCAAACGCGAGGGTCACGATGGCGAGATAGTCGCCGCGCAGCCGCAGCACGGGAAAGCCCAGCATGACGCCCCAGGTCGCCGCGAACAGGCCGGCCAGCGGCAGGCAGGTCCAGAATCCCAGGCCGAACGTCTGCGACAGCAGCGCGAAGGAGTAGGCGCCGACCGCGTAGAACGCGACATAGCCAAGGTCGAGCAGCCCGGCCAGCCCGACGACGATGTTCAGCCCCCAGCCGAGCATCACGTAGGTCAGCACCAGGATGCCGAGGTCGATGCCGTAGCGCCCGGAGATGAACGGCAGCACGACGGCGAAGGCGAGGAGCGCCGGAGCGAGGAACCGGCCCGACCGCTTCAGGGTCTCGGCCAGCCTGCGGTTCGCTTGGTACGTGCCGGGCCGCCGCCCGCGCCAGGTCAGCAGCAGGAGCCGGCCAAAGAACACGGCCGCCACCGCGGCGGCGAGCGCCAGGGGCCGGGGCACAAGGAACAGGCCGGTCGCGCCCGCCTCCGTCTTGAGGCCAATCATCGGCCCGAACAGGCCCAGTGCCACCAGCGCCGAGATGCCGGCGTCTTTCAGGATGGGGTTCATACCTTTTCGACGTCCGTGCGGCCCAGCAGGCCGGTCGGCAGGAAGATCAGCACGATGACCAGGATGCTGAACGCCGCCACGTCCTTGTATTGCACGCTGAAGTAGGCGGACCAGAACGTCTCGATCAGGCCGATGGCGAGGCCGCCCAGCACGGCGCCGGGCAGCGACCCGATGCCGCCCAGCACGGCCGCGGTGAACGCCTTCACCCCGGCCACGAAGCCGATGAAGAAGTCGATCACGCCATAGTACAATAGGAACATCAGCCCGGCCACGGCCGCAAGCGCCGCGCCGATAACGAAAGTGAGGCTGATGGTCCGGTCGGTGTCGATCCCTAGCAGGCCCGCCATCTTCTGATCCTGCTCGCACGCCCGCATGGAGCGGCCGAGCGGCGTTGCCGAGACCAGGTACGTGAAGACGCCGAGCACCGCCAGCGTGGTGACGACGATCACGATCTGCATCCAGGAGAGCTGCACCGCGAACCCATCGGCGTTCATCAATTGGAGGCCGCCCGGGATCAGGGGGGCGATCGGCTTGACCCGCGCGCCCTGGCTGACCTGGGCGAAGTTCTGCAGCACGATCGACATGCCGATGGCACTGATCAACGGCGCCAGGCGGAAGCTGCCGCGCAACGGCCGGTAAGCCACGCGCTCGATGGTCCAGCCATACAGTGCGGCAATCCCGGCGGCGAACACCAGCGTGAGGGCTAGGGCAAGCGGGACAGAAGAGATGCCAAGGGCGGACAGCAGGGTGAGCGAGATCAACGACAGGAAGGCACCGATCATGAACACGTCGCCATGCGCGAAATTGATCATGCCGATGATACCATACACCATCGTATAGCCGACCGCGATCAAGCCATAGATCATGCCCAATGTGACGCCGTTGATGAGCTGCTGCAGAGCGTAAGCCACCATACCCCCTTGACCCGTGGCGCGACCACGCCGGCTTTGCAGCAAACACGGGGCTGCCTTGCGATGCAAGCGGTGGCGAAGGCATGCCTTTGCAAGGCCAGGCGGCGCTGCTATAGCCAGGTTCAGTGGGCGCCTAGCTCAGTTGGTAGAGCAGCTGACTCTTAATCAGCGGGTCGTTGGTTCGAACCCAACGGCGCCCACCATCCTCAAGCCGTTGTATGCCCGATCACTGCCCATAGCGGATCGCTGCGACGGCCATCCCGCAATGTGCGGCTCTCGACTTGCGGGAACCCGGCGCGTCTCAGGTACAGCTCTACCAGGCGGCACTGGTCGGCGCCATCCAGCGCTTGCCAGATCGCCACCGCCTTGGTCGGGAAACAACGGTTCGAGAAGGTGACAGCCACCGGCGCGCCGGGCCGTAGAACGCCGGCGAGGCTGGCGAAGACCTCAGCCGGACGCTGAAGGTATTGGACCGACACGCACAAACAGGCGGCATCGACGCTGGCAGGCAGCAAGGGCAGCACCGGGTCGGCGTTGAGGTCCTGGACGAACCACCGGTTGAGCCGAGGGTTCGCAGCCAGTTCGCTCGCGTTCATGCCGTGGCCTATTACCTCAGCGTAAGCGACGCTCTCCGGCAGATGGCTGACCCAACTGGACATGAGGTCAAGCACAACGCCCCCGGCCGGCAATACGTCGCGATAGAGCGCGGTTACTGCGGCAATAGCTGCATCGTCGATATGCGTGACCAACCTGGCCTGGGCATAGAACCGCGTGTCCGGCGCCGGGTCAGCCTTCTCGAACGAGCCAGCCGGAAGCTCGGGGAAGGGTTGGTCCATCAAGCTCAGGCCGGCTCGAAATCAAAACTGCCGTCCTTCGACTGCCATTGCTGCACGGTCAGCACCTTGGCGCCGCCCCGGCTCTCATGCGGGCCGTGCACCTGGCCCGCCGCATGGGTCAGGAAACCTCCCATGCCCAGTTCCTGCCCGGCGTCAATCAGGTCGCCTTCGAGCACATAGTGCATCTCGGCCCCGGCCTGATGCCGGTGCGCGGGGATCACGCCGCCGGGCGGCAGGTGCACGATGGTGGTCACGACGCCGCGGGCCTGATCCTCGTTCAGGATCTGGATGCGGAACTCGCCTTGAGCGCCTGGGATCTGGAACGGAGTGGCCTCGACATCTGCGGCGGCGAGCTTGATGACTTGCGTGTCCATGGTCGCTTCTCCTGTGTTGCCGGACGCAACGCGGCGCAGCATCCCGGGTTCGTGCTTCCGTGCGGGGCGCGCCCCCGGCTATGGTGCCAGGCACGACCAAAAAGGGACCGTCCCGATGAATTCCAAGCACCCCGAGACCCTGGCCCTGCACGCCGGCTGGCGCCACGACCCCGCCACCAACGCGGTTGCGGTGCCGATCTATCAGACAACCAGCTTCCAGTTCGACAACGCCGAGCACGCCGCCGACCTGTTCGCGCTGAAGCAGCTCGGCAACATCTACACGCGGATCATGAACCCAACCGCGGACGTGCTGGAAAAGCGGGTGGCGGCGCTGGAGGGCGGCGCCGCGGCGCTCGCGGTGTCGTCCGGGCAGGCGGCGTCGGCGCTCGCGGTGCAGAACCTGGCGCGGGTCGGCGACAACATCGTCAGCTCGACCAACCTGTACGGCGGCACCTGGAACCTGTTCGCCAACACGCTGCGCGACCAGGGGATCGAGGTGCGCTTCGTCGATCCGGCCGACCCGGAGGCGTTCGCCCGCGCGACGGACGACCGCACCCGGGCCTACTACGCCGAAACCCTGCCGAACCCGAAGCTGGAGGTGTTCGCGATCGGCGAGGTCGCCGCCATCGGACGGCGGTTCGGCATCCCGCTGATCATGGACAACACGGCGGCGCCGCTGCTGGTGCGCCCGTTCGATCATGGGGCGGCGGTCGTCATCTACTCCGCGACCAAGTACCTGGGCGGGCACGGCACGTCGATCGCCGGGCTGATCGTCGATGGCGGCAACTTCGACTGGGCGGCCTACCCCGGCCGCCAGCCGGCGCTGCACCAGCCGGATGCCAGCTACCACGGCGCCGTTTGGGTGGAGGCGGCCAAGCCGCTCGGCCCCATCGCCTACATCCTGAAGGCGCGGGTCACGCTGCTGCGCGACCTCGGCCCGGCACTCAGCCCGTTCAACGCCTTTCTGGTGCTGCAGGGGATCGAGACGGTGGCGCTGCGCATGGAGCGGCATTGCAGCAACGCACAGGCCGTCGTGGACTTCCTGCTGACCCGGCCGGAGGTGGCGCGGGTCATCCACCCCTCGCAGCAGACCGGCGTCGCTGCTGCGCGTGCGGAGCACTACATGCGCAGCGGCTACGGTGGCCTGGTGGGGCTGGAACTCGCCGGCGGCGGCGATGCGGGACGGGCGTTCATCGACCGGCTGCAGATGGTGCTGCACGTCGCCAACATCGGCGACGCGCGGACGCTCGCCATCCACCCCGCCAGCACGACGCATTCGCAGTTGGAAGCGGAGGAGCAGATGGCGGCAGGCGTCAGCCCCGGCTACGTGCGCCTGTCGATCGGCATCGAGCATATCGACGACATCCTGGCCGATCTCGGCCAGGCTTTGGACGCGGTGGCCGTGCGGGCGGCGGCCTGATCGTATCCGACCCGGGCGTGGGCCGAGGCGTGGCGGGCTTCGGCTACGCGCTGCGGGTTGGCACGATAAAGACGTAGGAGTTGGAGCGGACGACGAGGTTCGAACTCGCGACATTCAGATTGGAAATCTGACGCTCTACCAACTGAGCTACATCCGCGTACTCGGACATTACCAAACGGCGACGGCGCCTGCAACGGGCCAATCGGCCGCGGAAAGGCGCAACGCCCGGCTCATCTTGCAATCCAGGGCGGGATGCAGGCGGGTGAGGCATGGACGACGCCTCCCAGGCCGGAGAACATCTTGCCTCTTCCATCGCCCGCCGCGAACTGTCGTAACGTCGTGCCAACCAGCAACGATTCGGAGGGGCCGCATGTTCGGGGGCGGACTTTTCACACAATATTTCTTGCGCGAGGGAGTCTGCCAAACCGAGGAATACCGAGCCTTGGACACAGCAGCCGTCGCGGGCCAGTTCAGCAAGCTTGCACAGCAATGGCGGCAGTTCGCCGGGATGCCGTCACCCAGCGAGGCGGAAACGGAGGACGAGTTCATTTTCCCCGTCCTGCGGGAGCTGGGCTGGGAATGGCTGGTGCAGCCAATCGCCGACCGCCGCCGCCGAGACGTGGCGGACGCGCTGCTGTTCCTGAGTCCAGCCGCCAAGGACTTGGCACGGCCGCTGCGGCCGATAGACCGTTTTATCCACGGGACGGTCATCGTCGAGAACGAAGCCCGCCACACGGTCCTGGACCGCGCACCGGCCGGGAGGGAGGCGCCCGCCTCTCAGATCCTGCGCTACATGTCCCGGGCCGAGGTGCAGTCGGACGGCGCGCTGCGCTGAGGCCTGCTGACGAACGGCGGCATCTGGCGGCTGTACTTCGGCCGCGCCCGGTCCAAGTCGGAAAGCTTCGTCGGCGTGAACCTGGCCGACCTGCTGGACCCGCCGCCGCTTGCCCCACCATCGGTTCCCAACGGCGCGCCCGTGGACCATTGGTTCCGCGTCTTCCTCCTCCTGTTCCGGCGCGAGGCGCTCGAAGCCACGGGTCCCGGAGGCGCAACCTTCCTTGAAACGGCGATGGCGGAGGGCCGCACCTACGCGGCGCGCGTCACCGAGGAGCTTTCCATCAGCGTGTTCGATGGCGTGTTCCCCAGGCTGGTCCGGGCATTCGCCAGCCATGATCCCAACGTCAACATCGCGAGCGCCGCATGGCGGGCCGAAGCCCGCGAGGGCGCCATCCGCCTGCTGTACCGCCTGTTGTTCCTGTTCTACGCCGAGGACCGCGACCTGCTGCCGGTGCGCCACCCCGGATACGCCAACTACAGCTTGCGCAGCCTGCGTGAAGCGGCCGTCGAGACCCTGGACCGCGGCATCGTCCTTGCCGCACGCGCGACCCAACGATGGTCATACCTCGCCGACCTGATGCAGGCTGTGGCGTCCGGCGATCCCGGCCTCGGCCTGCCGGCCTACAACGGCAGCCTGTTCCGGGACGGCGCCGGCGATATCCTCTCCCGCGTGCGGCTGCCGGACGCGGAGCTGATGCCCGTCGTCGATGCGATGTCGCGCGAGCTGCAGCCAGGGGTCGGGCGGCGCTGGATCAACTACCGCGACCTTTCGGTGCAGCACCTTGGCAGCATCTATGAGCAACTGCTGGAGCATGACGTCGTGGAGGCTGAGGCGGCCGGGGTGGCTCTGCGGCCCTCGCCCTATGCCCGCAAGGCGACCGGCTCCTTCTATACGCGCGAGGAGCTGGTCGGCGTCATCCTGCGCCGGGCCGTGGAGCCGTTGCTGGCCGAACGCCGGGACGCCTTCGCTGCGCTCGCGGCCAAGGCGGCGTCCGCCGGCGGCGGCCTCACGCCGGCCATGCTGTCGGAGCTGGAGGCGCTCGATCCCGCCGAGGCCATTCTCGGCCTGCGCGTCTGCGACCCGGCGATGGGTTCCGGCCATTTCCTGGTTTCGCTCATCGACCACCTGACGGACGCGATCCTCCGCTCCATGGCCGACGCGAACGCGACGGTGCCGGGCGGCGCCTACCGCTCGCCTGTCGCTGGACGGATCGTGGCGATCCGCGGCCAGATCCTCGCCAACGCCAGCCTTCATGGCTGGACGCTTCAGCAGAGCGGGCTGGACGACCGCCACATCGTGCGCCGCATGGTGCTGAAGCGTTGCGTCTTCGGCGTGGACGTGAACCCGATGGCGGTCGAGCTGTCGAAGCTCTCGTTGTGGCTGCACTCCTTCACCGTCGGGGCGCCGCTCTCCTTCCTCGACCACCACCTCCGCTGCGGCGACAGCCTGTTCGGGGAGTTTGTCGGCAAGGCTGTCGCGCGATTGTAGGATGAATACGGCCTGGCGATCTCGCAGGCCGTGGTGTCCGCGCAGGCGGCGGCGATGGGCATGGCGGACATCGAGGCCCGTGCAGACGCGGACATCGCCGAGGTGCACGCAAGCCGGGAAGCGTTCGAAAAGGTCGAGGCTGCGACAGCGCCGCTGCGCACGTTCCTCAGCCTGTATCATGCCTCCCGGTGGCTGCCGCTCGATGGCGACCGCGAGAAGATCGGCCGGCAGCTCTTCTTCGGCGGCGCCTATGGCGACCCGGTTGGCATCGCGAACGGCGGGACGATGCGTGTTCCCGGCGCCGATGCCGCCGAGGTCCGCCGGCGCACCCTCCAGCGGGCGGCCATCACGGCGAAGGAGGCTTTCGACGCGGCCGCCGCTTTCGTGACCCAGGCGCAGACCGCCATCGCGGAGGGCCGGTTCCTGCATTGGGAGGCGGCCTTCCCGGGCGTTTGGCAGGGCTGGGAGGCCGCGGCGCCGGCCGGCGGCTTCGATGCCGTGATCGGCAACCCGCCCTGGGACAAGATCAAGATGCAGGAGGTGGAGTGGTGGGCCGCCCGGCGTGAGGATGTCGCGTCCGTCACCCGCGCCGCCGACCGCAAGGCCCGCATCGCCCAGTTGCGGCGGGATGGCGACCCGATCGCGGCCGACTACGACCGTGCCGCGGCCCACGCCAAGCGGGCGGCCGAGGTCGCCGCGTTCCTGCCATACCAGAAGAAGGACGGCACCTTGGTCGGCCCGTACGCGCTGTATCCCTTGTTCGCCAAGGGCGACGTGAACCTCTACGCCCTGTTCGTCGAGCGCGCCGGGCAGCTTGTGCAGCCCCACGGGATCGTGGGCCTGCTGGTGCCGTCCGGCGTGGCGGCGGACAAAGGAGCGGCCCATTTCTTCCGCAGTATCAGCAACACGGGGCGGCTCGGCACGCTGCTGGATTTTGAGAACGGGAAACGGCAGGACGCGCCGTTTTTCCCGCAAGTGCATCGCTCCTTCAAGTTCTCCGCCCTGGTGCACGGAGGCACGGAACGCCGCTATGCGCAGGCCCAATGCGCCTTTTTCCAGCAGGACGTGGAGGCCGCGGAGCGCGACGCCTTCGCCATCACGCCGGAGGAGTTCGCGCGGGTGAACCCCAACACCGGCACCGCCCCGGTGTTCCGCTCGCCGCGGGATGCGCGGATCGTGCTCGGCATCTATGGCCGGCTGCCGGTGCTGGTGGACCGCCGGGCCGCACCGCCGCGGGCGCTGTATCCGGTGGCCTATGCGACGCAACTGCATATGACCAACGACAGCGGCCTGTTCCGCACGGCGGAGGAGCTGGAGGCGGACGGCGCCTATCCGGTGGCCGGCGGCGCCTACGAGCGGGGCAACACGCGCTACCTGCCGCTGATGGTGGGCCGCTCCGCGCACCTTTTTGACCACCGCTTCGCCTCGGTGATGGAGGACGACGCCGAGGAGGTCGATATCGAGGAGGACCCGGACGGCCAGGCGGACGCGCCGCTGCGCCGCACCCGGCTGGCGACCCGCAGCCGCAACGTGCACAACCCGTTCTCAAGCAGCTTGACCAGCGCCAGCCAGCATGAGGACCCGGCCTTCAACCCGCGCCCGCGCTACTGGGTCGACGGGGCCGAGCTTGCTGAGCGCTGGCCGGAAGGCCTTGAGTGGGCCGTGGCGTTCCGCGACATCGCGAGGCCGACGGATGCCAGGACCGTGATTGCCTGTATCGTCCCACTTGCAGGGTATGGAAATACGCTTCCTTTGCTGCTTCCCGCGCTCCCTGACCCACCACGGGAAAAGAAGCGAACCCCCGAGGCTATGCTTGAGTGGCGGGCTGCCTGCCAGCCAATCATCATAGCCTACAAAGCGTCGGCAGCCCTGCTGACGGGCAACCTCGGCGCAATCGCGCTCGACTACGTTGCCCGCAACAAGGTGCAATCGACCCACCTCAACTCATGCATCCTCGAACAGCTCCCCTTGGTGCCGCGGGCGGGCTTCGCGCGCCGCTTCGGGCAGCGGAGCGCCGAGGAGATCGTGCGCGAGGAAGTCCTGGCCCTGACCTATACCTCGCACGACATGGCCGCTTTCGCACGCGACCAGGGCTATTCGGGCCAGCCCTTCACCTGGAACGAGGAGGACCGGCTGCGCCGCCGCGCCCGCCTCGATGCGGTGTTCATGCTGCTTTATGGCCTCGACCGCGACGCGGCGGCCCACGTCCTGGACAGCTTCCCCATCGTGAGACGGCAGGAGCAGGCCCGGCATGACGGCCGCTACCGCACGCGCGACCTCGTGCTGCGCACCATGGCCGCGATGGAAGCCGGCAACCCGGACGCCCGGGTGGTCGGCTGACCTGCCCATAGGCCGCAAGCGCCACCTTTGTCCCCGGGCCGCATTGCGGACCCTGGAGCACCCAGCCAAGCTCGCCAAAAGTCAGCGGATCAGCACGTAGTTGATGGTCAGCGGGATGGTGATGGTCGGGTCGGTGTTCTCGGCCGGCAACGGCGCCAGCTGCGCGTTGCGCCAGGTGCCGACGGCGGCCATGTCGAGCCAAGGCGAGCCGGAGCGGCGCTTGATCTCGACCGACTCGACCCGGCCCAGGCGGTTCACCACGATCTGGATCTCAACCGTCCCGTCCTCGCCCTCCTGGGCCGCCTGCTGCGGATAATAGCGGTGCTGCCGCCAGTAGACCGCCAGGCCTTGCGCCCAATCAGCGCCGATGTTCGCGGCCCGGATGTCGAAGAACGCCTCGCTCTTGTTGGGGCCGGGCTTCGGGGCGCCGAGCGAGAAGTCGATGGCGCGTGACGACCCGGTGGCGCGGGGCGACGGCGCACGGGCGGCAGCCCGGCCGAAGTTCAGGTCGATCGGCGCCCCAAACGTGCCGGGCGCCGGGCGCTGCAGCGCCTGCTGCCGGGGGCGCGGCGGCGTTGGCGCCGGGGGCGTGTGGGGCCACGGGACCACCGGCGGCAGG
>CAXUJE010000151.1:0-11844 GCA_964251035.1 uncultured Acetobacteraceae bacterium | reverse complement strand
AAAAGCAGGACAATGCACCAACGAGCGAAAAGTTCAGACGCTAACAGGCCCTAGCGTTGTGAAAGGTTTGCTTTCACTTCTCGGCAACTCGACCAGCCCCAAAACCATAACAGCGTTTTGGATTCCAGATGTGATGCTTGTTCAACTTCCGGCAGAACTATGGCAGGTGCTGGTTTTCTGGGCGACATGCCAAGTCAAAGAATTTGGGCACACCTTGGATTGGGAGGCCTCGCGACAAGAGGTGGTTCGCTTCGCTTTGTTCTGGCGTCTCTGCGTGTTCAGTAGCAACGAGAAAGCGGCAAGCTGGGCGTTTTGGCAACTCAAGCAAATCAAACCAGAACCGGCAGTTTTCCCTGGAGCCGCGCTTTATCGGTGCCTTGTCGGAACGCCGGATGCGTCGTGCGCCTATGCCCTGATCCCACCGGACGAGTTCGAAGGCCGTTTGTGCAAAGAATGTTCTTCGGAATGGCGGAACGACACGGAACGATTTGTCAATAACAGGAACGAGCGCAATCACATCGGCGCGGCTTGGTGGGCTAGCAGTCAAAGGATGCTACCTTGGCTACAGCGGGACTATATACGGAAAACCTTCCCAGGCTATGTCCCATTAACTGACCATGAAGATGACCTGCCGTATGACATCGATCACGTCATACCCAAGGCGGATTGGAACGATTGGGTGAGTATAAAGAGGCGTATTCAGGGCGTAGAACCTTCCACATTGCAGAGAATGCAGTGGTGGCGAGCAGGAGTGGGTGAAAGTATCGGGAATAAGCGCCTAGTCGACTCTCCGACCAATGGCAGAGACCAAGACAAAGATATATCAGAAAAAATGCCATTCCTTTTAGAGAATGGCCAATTAACTCACGAGATAGAAACGAAATTAGTCGAAATGGCTTTCTCTTCGGAGCGCGAGCATCGTGCAGCATGGGCGAAAGTGTCCCGTAAGGGACCGACGACATGTAGGAAATGGGACAACATCCGACTTGCTGCATTTCAAAACGCCGTGGAGCAACGAGCGGCCTGGCTGTATCGGCAGTTTCACGACGATCTCGGATTTAAAGATTGGACATCGGCGCAACTTCAGCAAGACACTTCTGAGGAGGTAGAGAAGCCAAGTTAAAGAATTGGGCTTGAGTAGATGTCCAATGCCAACTAGCCGAACAATCTCACGCTACAAACGTCGGATGTGCTCAATCAAAAGGCGTGTGCAAGGGCAGCGTGCAATCAGAGACAAAGATAACTTTTACGACTATAGGTTCTGGTTTCAGATCGGCCGAGTGATCGACTGAGTGCGCTTATGCCGCCACCTTGGAGAACTACCCTACCCTGGCCGTTGGCCGTGATCGACTTTGAGGCCAGCTCCCTCGACGAGGACAGCTACCCCATCGAGGTCGGGCTCGCGCTCTGGCCCGCGCCGGACGGGCCCATCCTCGGCTGGTCGTCGCTGATCCGCCCGGCCGGGGACTGGGTGCGTCGCGGCCACTGGAGCGCAGCCTCGGCCAAGGTGCATGGCATTCGCGGCAGCGACCTCCTTGCCCATGGGCGGTCACCGGAGCGGGTTGCCGCGGTGCTGAACGAGGCGCTCGGCCCCGGCGCCGTCGCCTGGTGCGACGGCGGGCCCTACGACGCCCATTGGATGCGCGCGCTGTTCAAGGCCGGCGGTGTCAGGCCAAGCTTCACCCTCGGCGACTGGCACCGGCTTGTCCCGTTGCTGGGCACACCGGCACGCGAACGCGCCCTAACTTGGCTGAAGGACGCGCCGGCGCGGCACCGGGCGCGGGCGGACGCCGAGCAGCTCTTGTTTGCCCTCGCCCACGCCATCGGCGTCGAGGTCGGCCCCGCCCAGGACCTCGCCCAGCGCCTGCCTGGGCTGGCCATGGAGGCGGCGACGTGAACAGTGCGAGGCCTGGTCCGGGTGTCGCCGTGGCGCCATCTGGCCGGATCGGCTATCATGGGGGAACAGGAGAGCGTCATGGCCGAGAGCGCAATGCACACGACGGAGCACGTCACCAAGGACCAGAACGGTCCTGCCGCGGTGGCTGTCCGCGGCGAGCGGGACGATGCTGTGCAGGCTCGCCGCGCGCGGCAGATGGCGCTGATCGACGGCATCATGCGCGACTACGAGCCCGTGCTGCGCGAGTTGTTCCAGCGCTGAGCGAGCCGGAGTTCCTCGACCGAAAGGTGGTCGAAGCGCTGCACGCCAGGCTCGTCGCCGAGTTCGGCGGCCCGTCGGGCTTCAACGACGAGGGCCTGTTCCTCAGCGCCCTACACCGCCCTCTGAACCGCTGGCATTACGGGCAGGGTGGTGACGCGCCGCCGGACCTGTTCGACTTGGCGGCGGCCTACGGCTACGGCCTGATCAAGAATCACGCCTTCCGCGACGGCAACAAGCGCACCGGTGCCGCGGCATGCCTGCTGTTCCTGCGCGCCAACGGCCGCGAGGTCGCCGCGCGCCCGGCGCAGCTCGTGACCGTGTTCGTCGCGGTCGCGCGCGGCCGGGTGTCGGAGGAGGCGCTCGCGTGCTGGCTGAGGCGCCGCGCCGTCTAAGCCGCGTCCGCTTCTGACGCACTGGCCTGCCATTGTCTGCATGACATCAGGAAAGGCGGCCTGTCCGGGAACATGGCAGATGAGAACATACAGCAGACGGAGCCGCTGCGGCTCCCCACGGAACCCGGCGGCGACGGCCCTTGTGCGTCCGTCATCTTGGGCGTGGACGCCCTGCCCTGCGTGGGTGTTGTCTGGGGCGTGCCGGATGGGCACGGGCCGCTGCGGCTCATCTTCGACCGCACCCTGCTCGCCGCGGCCGAGACGTATGGCGACCACCTGACCCACCCGCGCGGGCACCACGAGGTCTGGGAGGGCTGGCGCCGGCTCGGCCCCGCGGGCCTGGCCCGCCGCGGCCTGCCGCCCCTGATCGCCTGGCACGAGTACGAGCACTTCCCGCGCGGGCGCGTGGTGTTCGACACGCGCATGGCCCGCTTCACGCTTTATGCCGCCCGCAGGCTCCAGGTGCCCGCCGTGCTGCGCCGGGTGCTGCACGCCTTCGGCCTCGACCCGGCACGCTGCGGCGTTCGGTCCGACCCGCATTACCGGGCCGTCCAAGACCTTTAACTCCGGCCACGACAGGAAACGATGAGGAAAGCAGTCGCCTACTACCGAACCCGCCCCAGCGAGCCGGAGGCGTCCGACCTCGCCCTGCGGCTTCAGCGCGAGGCCGTGCGCAAAGCCCTCGAAGAGGGCAGCCTCGATCTGATCGGCGAGTTCACCGAGCGCGAGGGGGAGAGCGGGACCGAGGGTTGCCCGGCCTACGTCGCCGCCGCCCGCATGGCATACGGGCAGGGCGAGTTGGTGGAGTTCATCATCGCTTCGCGCGCCGCCATCGGCTCCGGTGATCCGTTCAAGGAGCCGGACATCAAGTACGAGCCGCCGGATGACCAGGATATCTTCGGCCAGGGCTACTTCATGCACGAGTTGCTGACCCCGTCGGTGGAGCACGCCTCCGAGATCACACTGCCGGATGGGGCGCCCGGCCCTTTATGCCTTTATGCCGACTTCCGCCCGCGCCAGCTCGACATCCTCGTCTATCTCTGCAACGCCACGCCGGAGGCGCTGCGGGATGTCGTGGTCGCGACCGAGCGCATCAGCATGAACGACTTCAACTCGAAGTCAGACGAGTGCTGGGAACAGGCGAGCAGGACCTTTGAGCAGCGTTGGGCCGCGGTGCCGCCCGGCACCTGCGTCCAGGTCGCCTGGCTCAACCACATCATCTGGGACGATGTGTGCCGCCATCGCCTGACGTACGCCGACGCGGCAGGGCAGCGCTGGGCCGCCGAGGCGCACGACTCGTCCTTGACCCCCTACTGGCTGGCGCAGGACCCGGACAACGTATGGGTCGCCCTCAGTCCGGCGCGGGCGATGGACCAAGCCGCCCCTGGCAGCCAGCCCAAGGAGACCCTGTGATGTCCCGCCACAACTACGGCCACTCGCCCCGGCCCTGGAGCAAGCTGAAGAGCCGTGTTGAGGCGCTGTTCGCGCCGGGCCTGCCGCTCGCCATCCACTGCAACGTGTTCGTGAAGGTGACGAAGGAGTTCACCTTCGACGAGCCGCGCCACTGGGTCATGCTGGGCCGCGGCCGTGCCGGGCGCGTCATCTGGGACTTCCCCGGCCCGTTCCTGCCTTCCGGGCCGGACCATCTGCCCTGCTCGACCCGCGGCCCGGCGCTTGCCACCTGGGAAGCGG
Organism: uncultured Acetobacteraceae bacterium; assembly: GCA_964251035.1. Taxonomy (GTDB): domain Bacteria; phylum Pseudomonadota; class Alphaproteobacteria; order Acetobacterales; family Acetobacteraceae; genus CAHJXG01. Next base: position 7,602 of record CAXUJE010000151.1, on the reverse strand, counting down.
GCTATGGCTGGGACGGCCGGCGCCCGAGCGAGCCGTCGGCCTTGATGCGTGACTACCTGGACCGCCCGCGCGAGCGGCTGATGGAACCGTTCGCGGACCCTTGGGAGCTGGCCGCCATCCTGCGCGCCGCCGACCGACGGCTGGGGCGCGCTTGCCTGCTGGGTTGGGCCGCGGAGCTGGACCCGGGCCATCCAGCCTTGATCGTGCTCCGGGCGCGCTTCGGGCAGGCGCCGTCCTGGCCGTTTCAGGGTATCGTTGCCGAGCGTCCCGCCCCCTCGTGCACGGGCAGCAGCGCATAGGCGCGCGCCACGTCGGGGTGCGCCATGTTTCCCGGCTGCAGCAGCTTCGCCCAGGTCGCGCCGCCCTCCTCCGTGCGCCAGAGCCCAAGGCGGCGCGCCGGGGCAAGCTCCTCGTTCACCCAGCGCAGGAACGGCTCGAACAACTCCGCCCGCCACAGCTCGTCCCTGGTCGCATACGGCTCACGGTGCTCGGGCAGGACCATGTGGTCCAGGTAGCCGAGCGGCGTGCGTTGGGGCGCCGCCTCCAGGCACAGCACCAGGTCCCAGGCCACCCCGCTCCACTCGGCGGAGACCGCGATGCCGTAGCCGTAGAGCCAGGAGCACAGCGCGGGCGTGGTGCCGCCGCCGAGGGTGAGCGTCCAGCTCCGGTCCGTGCGGCTCCCGAGCAGGACAGGAACGGCGAAACGCGCGCTCGCCCCTTCGTGCCAGGCGTGGAAGGCGCGCTGAATGGCCGGGCGGGGGCGGGAACGCTTGCGCCTCATGAACCCATGTTCCCACCCATCAAATCCCTCCCGTGCGGCGCCCGGCATGGCGGATCGCTGCGTCAGGAGCGGTCGCATCCGAACGGGTTTCCATGTGCGACCGCCTTTGTCGCGGCAGGCCGCCATGGTCATCGGGCACGGCGGAAAGGCGGTCGTAGGATGAACGGGAAAGGATTGGGACGGCGTGGGGCGCTGTCGGGCGGCTTGGCCGCGGCTGTGGTGATGGCACATAGAACCGACGCCATGGCAGCGCTGGACACCGACGCCGACGCTGGGCGTGATCGAAACGCGGCCGTGGTCGCCCTCACCCCGGCGGGTCGGGACGCGGCGGCCGAGGCCGACGCCTGCCACGGGCCGTTCCGGGCGGCATTCCTGACCTGGCTGCGCGCGGCATCGGGGCGCCTTGCCTTGCCGGCGTCACCAAGCGCGGTGTCGCCCTCGTGCACCGAACTGCGCGTCCGGGGCGTCCACCCGGCGATCTCCATCGTGCTCATGGACGAGTGGGACATCGGCGTGGGCGTCGAATGGGACGGGGTGTTCTGGGACATGCTGCTGTCGCTGGACCTGGACGCGCAGCCGGTGCCCGGCGCCGCCGGCTGGGTGAACCACGACCTGGACCGCGAGTTCCAAGTCGTCCACCCGACGCGCGAGGCGCTTTGGTATGCGGACGGGTTCGAGTGGCTGCTGGAATGGGTCAACCAGGACCTCGCGCGCGCGACGCACCTCGCGCTGTGGTGCGGCGACGGCGGCGGCTGCACCTGGGCGCAGCTGGTGCGCGACGGCGCGATCCTGCGGACGGGCCGGCCCGTCGCGGCCGAGCGTATGCCCGCGCACCTGCTGCCGGTCCATGGCCACCTGGCATGATGGCGGCTCCGGCCCGGCCGGGCCCGTTCAGAAGTCCCATCCTTTCGTTTCGGAGCATCGCATGGACCAACAGAAACAACAGACTTGGGCACAAGGCCGCCAGGAGGATCGGAGGGAGGCTCCTGGGATCGTCATCCTCACGGGCGCAGGCATCAGCCGCGAGAGCGGCCTCGCCACCTTCCGCGACCCGGACGGCCTCTGGGCCAAGGTCCGCATCGAGGACGTGGCCACGCCGCAGGCCTTCACCCGCGACCCCGCGCGCGTGCAGGCCTTCTACGACGCCCGCCGCATCCAACTGCGCGACCCGGCCATCCAGCCGAACGCCGCCCACCTTGCGCTGGCCCGCCTCGCACGCGAGCACCCCGGCCCCGTGCTCGTCGTCACCCAGAACGTGGACGACCTACACGAGCGCGCCGGCCAATCTCGCCTGCTCCACATGCACGGCGAACTCGCTAAAGCGCGATGCCGGAACTGCAATGAGGTGTCCCCGTTCGAGCGAGTTGGTCTCGCCGACGCCCTCTGTCCCGTCTGCGGCGCCAAAGCCTTGCGTCCCCATGTCGTGTGGTTCGGCGAGATGCCGCTGCACATGGACGAGATCGAGTGGTGGCTCACGTCGAACTGCGCCATGTTCGTCGCGGCCGGCACCAGCGGGCAGGTCCACCCCGCCGCGGGTTTCGCCGACACGGCGCGGGAGCACGGCGCGCGCACGTTGGAGCTGAACCTGGAGCCGACCGAGCTGACATGGAATTTCGACGAGGTCCGTCACGGCCCGGCCACGGTGGTGGTTCCGGCCTGGGTGGACGAGCTGCTCGTGGCTTCGCGTCGAGCAGCCAAACGATGAGCGGGCCGCCTCCCGGGCGACGCATGGCCAGGGCTGACCGGATGCCCGGCGCGGCTGCCTCACTCGCCAGCCGCCGTGTCGTGAATGGCCAGCAGGTCGACCAATCCGGTCCGGCCGTCCAGCCGGTCCGTGTCGGTGAACACCGTGTCCCCGTCCGGCGCCAGAAGCAGCTCGCAGCACTGCGACGCGAAGCGGTCGATCTCTGACAGACGCTGGCCGGGACCGGGCTGGAACCCGAGGTTGAGCGCACGCACGCCTTCATTGCCTTTGCCGGGCAGCGGCAGGGTGCGCAAAGCTTGCCCGGCGGCACCAAGGTCCGAGGAAAGCACGTGCAGGTCGGCGACCCACCCCGGACGCCAGGTGTGCAGGTAGTCGGCAAGGTCCACGCAGACCAGCCGGCCCCGGCGCGGGATCACCACGGCCCGCAGCGGGAAGTGGTGCAGGTGGTCGCCGCCTGTGGCACCCGGGTTGGAACCGCCGCGCACCACGAAAGCGCCGCGGTCGAGCAACCGCCGCACGAATGCGCCCTCCCGCGCGGAGCCGGGCACGGCCTCAACCGTCACGACGACGGTGATCCGACGTCCCAACGGGTCGCGCTGCTCCATCAAGGCGCTGACCAAGCCGAGCGCGACCGATTGCCCGGCCGAACCGGCGCCGCACGGGACCGCGATGGTGGTATACCAGGCGCTCGGAAGCGGTGCGGACGCGAAGAAGGCCTCGGCCGCCGCAGCAAGGTGGCCCTCATCTCCGGATGCCCCACCGGCCCAGCCGCCGCGGGCGACGCCACCTGCGACGGCGAAATCCTCCGCCCGCGGCTCCAGCCCGGCGAACCAGTCCGAGCGCGCCAGGCGCGCAAGCCACCTGGCGCCACCCTCCCCGATCCCGAACAGGAGGCATGCCACGCCCCACACCTGCGCCCCGTTTCCGGGGTGTGGTGGCCAATACTCCGGCCGGGCCGAAAGCCACGTGACGCTCGCCGCTGCATCGGTCCCATGTCCCGTGGCCCTGTCGGCAGGCGTTTCGGCGACAAGGGCGTGCCCGGCATCAAGCAAGGGCTGGCCCTGGTTGTTCGGCTCAAAGTGCGCGTATCCCTTCATCCGATCCTCCCGGTGGCGAAACCCTTGCATTGACGACCCCCTTGGGACCTGGACCAAGCCCACTTCACGTCAGCGGGCGGGTGTGGTCGAGATCTGCCGCCCACGCTCGTCATAGGTGTAGACGAAGGCACCCCGCTTCACGCTGACGGTCGATCCCGTATAGCCCTGCATTCCCTCGCCCGCCGGAACTGTTGCGAGCTGCCGCCCCTTCTCGTCATATACGTAGACGAAGCTGCCTCGCTGCACTGCGCTGCCAATTGCCATCCTGGTCTCCCATCGCTGACGCCCGGCCCATGCGCCGGCTGTCATCCCGCGCACAGATGGCACGCCGGCACGCCAGAACCGGACGCAGACGTCATGCCGCCCGGAAGCCCAGCGGACCGCAGGCGCCGGCGCGGCCCTCGCACTCGGCAGCCAGAAGCCGCAGCAGCACCCGGATGTCGTCCAACTCCCCTGTCAGCGTGGCCCGGCGCCGTACCAGCGCGAAGTCGGCCGGAGTCAGCGTCCGCAACGCCTCAAGCCCGTCCGGCGCCTCCATCCGGAAGAACCGGCAGAACGCCGACCGCGCCTGAGCCGCGGTCATCCAGCCAAAGCGCAGCTTGACCAGGAAGCGCCGCAGGCTGGCCGGGTCCAGCCGGTCCGGCAGGTTGGTGGTGCAGGCGAACGGCAGCGGGTGCTGCTCCATCCAGGTCAGCATCTCGTTCACCTGGCTGACTTCCCAGCTCCGCACCGCGCCGCCGCGGTCGCCCAGCAGGCTGTCCGCCTCGTCGAACACCAGGAACGCCCCGGCCTCGCGCGCCTCGGCAAAGGCCGCAGCGATGTTGGCCTCCGTTTCCCCAACGAACGGCCCGAGAAGATCGGAGGCGCGCTTCTGCAACACCTCCAGCCCCATGCGCTGCGCCAGGTGCCGCACCCAGGCGCTCTTGCCCGTGCCGGGTGGGCCGGACAGCAGCAGCGACACCGCCCGCGGCGCGGCCGGTCGGGCGAGTTGGTCGGCCAGGGACGCCAGGTCGGCATCGGCGTTGACCAGCGCCGGGTCGTAGTGGTCGGGGCGTTCGAGCGCGACCGCCGGCGCGTGGCCACCGGACACGGCGCGGGCGATCCCCTCGACGATCAGCCGGGCGGTGCCGGCACCGCCGCCCGCCAAGCGCGCGGCCCGCAACGCGGTGGACGCGACGGCCGGGGCGGCTGGAACCAGGCGCGCAAGGCGGTTCGCATCGGCCTCGGCCAGCACGATCCCCTCCGCATCGGCGATGCGGCGCCACAGGCGGGCGCGGACGGCGACGCCGGGGATTTTCTGCTCCAAGCACATGGTCATGCGGCGCAGCACGGCCGGACCGAGCATGCCAATGTCGTTGGCGGTCCAGATCACCGGGACAGGGGTCCGTTCCAGAAGTCGATGCATGAACACCCGGGACGTCGCGGCCGGGCCGTCCTCGCCGTGGCTCAGCCGGACGAAGACGTCCTCCGCCTCGTCGAACAGCAGCACCGTTTCGCCCTGGGGCGCCAGGCTTTGCGCGAGCTGCAGGCCCGACAGGCGCTCGTGGCGGCTGGGCTCGCCCCCGGCGTGGTCCTGCTCGGTCACCGGCCGCAGGCGCGCGCCGACCCGGGCGGCAAGGGCAGCGGCGAAGGTGGTCTTGCCGGTGCCGGGTGGCCCATAGAGCAGGATGTTCACGCCCGCTTCCCGCCGAGCCCCAGCGGCGGCCAGCAGGTCGGCGGCGACGGCGCCTTCCCGGCCCCGGTGCGCGCAGGCGGCCCAGGGCAGCGGGGCCGAAGCGGCGCGGCCGAGCAATTGCTCAAAGGGGTCGTCCTTCGGCGTCGTGGAAGCGCGGACCAGGGTTTCCAGGCGGTGGATCACGTCGAGGTCGCCGTCGCGGTCCACCCGTAGCAGGCCGCTGGCCCGCAGCCGCCCCTCGGGCTGCAACGCCTGTTCCACCGCGCCCGGCTCTGCCGACAGCAGCAAGGCGAGCAGGGCGAAGTCGGACCGCAGCCGGCTCGGGCCGCCCCGGGCGGCGCTGACGCGGTCCACCAGGTGCTCGACGCGCTCGTCGAGGGCGTAGCACAGCGCGAGCCCAAGGAGCTGCCGGTCCAGATCGCCGAAGCCGAGCCGTTCCGCTAGCAGGTCGAGCCACTGCTCGGCCGGCGTGCCCGCCGCGCTGGGCGCGGCGCGCAACCCGCGGGTGATCGCGGTCCGAAGCCGGCGCCAGTTCTGAGCTGGAACGCCGGTTCGACGCACCGTGCCGCTGCCGAAATCCTCGCCGTCCGGTAGGCCAAGGGACGCCCGGTCCTGGTCCAGCCAGCCGGCCAGGCCGCCCGCCTCGGGCATGCGGCGGTCCACGGCGAGCGCGATGTTGTTGGCGAAATGGAATGCCTGGTGCAGGCCGCCCTGGGTCGCCGGCACGAAGGAACGGAAATACCTCATGTCAGCGCACCCCGCACGCTGGCCGGGGTATCGGAACGCCAGCACCAAGCATCGCGCAGCCAGAGGCAGGCGAGGATGGTGGTCTTGGCGGAATGGATGGGGCAGCCGGGTTCGTCGGGAGGACGCGCTGGTAGCTCAATCCGGGACGGCAGGTCAACATCTGCATCACCACCCTCTCCGCGTGCATCGTCCCGCCGCTTGCGCCTCGGCCCGGCGGAACTGCGCCGCGGTGACCACCCGGGCCTCCTGCCGGGCGTCGCCCAACCCGATCTCGATGGCGATGACCCCATCCGCGCGAAGGCGGGAGCAGAGGGCAAGAGTGACGCCGGCGAAGGGGAATTGGAGGTTGGCGAACTTCAGGCCCTGGCCGCGGCGGGCAATCTCCCGCCAGGCCGCCTTACCGGCGGGGCGGAGTTGATTGCCCAGCGCCTGCCGGGCTTCGGCGGTGGGGTGGATGGTGACGGGGGCGAGAACCTGGAACATGGCTGGACTCCTGCAAACGTAAGGGTTCCGGTCCGCAGCACCGAGGGTGGTTGCGGGTCGGATCGCGTTGCAAGGTGGGAGGTCAGTGACGCATGGGTTCGGCTTTGCCCCTCAGCTCACGCGCAAGATAGCGCGCCACTACGACAGAACCGGACGTTGCCGTTGACCAAACGGCACCATTGGGGGGTGCTGTCCTTCGTGCTGCAATCCCTGGAGCCGATGGGAACTATGGATCGAGAGAACTCAAAGCGCGGCGGCCGAAGGGAAGCCGAGTAACTCCGCTACACGCGATAACCGCATGCCCGGCCAGAACCTCTTCGGGAGGCCTCCGAAGCAAATGAGGCAGCGCCGATTAAGGCTGGTAAACGTCTCTCGCTCCTTTTCCGGCGGCTCCGCCGAGTGCAAGAGAAGAACGGTTATCTTGCACTGGACGACACGATCCTCAGGTATGTAGGCTCGGCAGCATGGACAGTTCCGTCATCGCCCTGCCGCCGCCGGACGCGGCGGGCCCCCTGCCCCAACTGCCGGCGCTGGCGCCCCAGCAGGCCCGCAGCGACGGGCACCTCGCGCCGCTCTGGCTGCACGGGCGCAGCGCTGGCACGCAGCGCGCCTATTCGGCCGACCTTGCCGCATTCTTCGCCCACGTGCAGCGCCCGCTGCACGCGGTGGCGCTGGGTGACGTGCAATCCTTCCAGGACACGTTGGTGAGCCTGGCGACGGCGACCCAGGCGCGACGGCTCAGCGCCGTGAAGTCGCTGCTCTCCTTCGGGCACAAGACCGGCTATCTTCCCGTCAACGTCGGCGCCGCCATCCGCCTGCCCAAAATCAAGCAGACCCTTGCTGAGCGCATCCTCGACGTTGACGCCGTGCTGCACATGCTGGCCCTCGAGAGGCAGCCCCGCAACAAGGCGTCGCTCCGGTTGCTTTACCTGGGTGGGCTGCGCATCAGCGAGGCCTGCGGAATGCGGGTCCGGGACCTGTCGGTCCGCGACGACGCCGGCCAGGTCACGGTGTTCGGCAAGGGCGGCAAGACCCGCGCGGTGCTGCTCAAGACGTCCATGTGGCAGGACCTGGTCGCCTTGCGCGGCGCTGACCCGGACGCCGCGCTGTTCCG
>CAXUJE010000150.1:0-11938 GCA_964251035.1 uncultured Acetobacteraceae bacterium | reverse complement strand
GCGCGTGGACCAGCACCACCCTTCCCTCCCCCGCCCCCTTGGCCCGGGCGGTGCGGACGTGGTCCATGCGCAGCGCGTCCACCATGGCGGCGCGCACGTAGCGCACGAACTGGCCGATGATCGACAAGGCCAGCGTCGTGACCGGCAGGACCATGTGCCAGAAGCTGTCCTTCCAGGAGCCGTCGCCCACGCCGCTGGCGGGCAGGGCGTGCAGGTTGACGGCGAACACCAGGATCAGCACCAGCGCCAGCCAGAACACCGGCACCGACACCCCGGCCAATGCCACCGTGCTGATCGCCCCGTCGATCCACCCGCCGGGCCGCAGCGCCGCGAGCACGCCCAATAGCAGCGACAGCAGCACGGCGATGCCGAAGCCGCCCAGCATCAACTTGCACGTCTGCCACAGCGCCGGCAGCAGCACCTCCAGCACCGGGCGGGCATGCACCCGGCTGAACCCCAGGTCGCCGCGCAGCGCGTCCCACAGCCAGCGGGCGTAGCGGAGCAGAAGCGGCTGGTCGAGGCCGTAGATGGCACGGAGGCGCGCGGCGGCCTCCGGCGTCATGCCGGGGTTGCTGGCCATCATCAGGTCGATGGGATCGCCCGGCATGAGGCCGATGAGGCCGTAGATCACGAACGACATCACCAGCAGGACGAGCACGGCCTGGACGGTCCGGCGGAGGAGGAAGCGGGCCATGGCTACTCCGCGAAGTGGCAGGCGCTCAGCACCTTGCGCCGGCCCGGCGCCGAGACGAGGAGGGGGCTGGACGCGGCAGACGGCCTGGACCTTGGGGCAGCGCGGATGGAACACGCAGCCCGGCGGCGGCGCCATCGGGCTGGGCATCTCCCCCCGCAGCGCCGAGCCGCGGGCGCGGCGGCGCCCGATGCGCGGGGCGGCGTCCAGCAGGGCGCGGGTGTAGGGATGGCTCGGCCGGGCGAACAGGTCGGCGCGCGGCGCCAGCTCCACGAGGCGGCCCAGGTAGAGCACGGCGACGCGGTCGGCCAGGTGGTTCACCACGGCCAGGTCGTGGGAGATGAACAGGTAAGCCAGGCCGTGCGCGCGCTGCAGGTCGCGCAGCAGGTTCAGCACCTGGCTGCCGATGCTCACGTCGAGCGCCGACAGCGGCTCGTCCGCCACGACCAGCTCCGGCTCGGGGGCGAGCGCCCGGGCGATGGCGATGCGCTGGCGCTGGCCGCCGGAGAACTCGTGCGGGTAGCGGTTGAGCGCGTCGGGCGGCAGGCCCACCTGGGCGGCCAGCTCGCCCGCGCGGCTCCGCTGCTCCGCCGCCGGGCGGCGGGCGATGCGCAGCGGCTCCGCGATGATGGCGGACACCGGCATCCGCGGGTCGAGCGCGCCGAACGGGTCCTGGAACACCACCTGGATCGCCTGGCCCGCGTAGCGCACCGCGCCCTGCGTCGGGGCGCGGAGGCCGGCGACGACATGGCCCAGCGTGGTCTTGCCGCTGCCGCTCTCGCCCACCAGAGCCAGGGTCTCGCCGGGCTGGATGTCGAAGCTCACGTCCTCCACCGCGCGCAGCACGCGCGACTTCGCAAACAGCCCGCCGCCCTGCGGGAAATGGACGGAGATGCGCTCGACCGTGAGCAGGCTCACTGGCGCACCTTGAAGCACGCCGCCCACTGCCCCGGCGCGTGCTCCAGGAGCGCCGGCTCCGCGCTCCGGCACCCGGCGTCCCCGCGCGGGCAGCGGGGGGCGAAGCGGCAGCCTGGCTCGGCGCGGCCGAGGTCCGGCACGCCGCCAGGGATCACCGGCAGGTGGTCCACCCGGTGCGAGGCGTGCGGCAAGGTGGCGATCAGGCCGACGGTGTAGGGGTGCAGCGGCTGCGCGAACAGCGCGTCGGCCGGGGCGCGCTCCACGATGCGTCCGGCGTACATCACCACGACCTCGTGCGACACCTCGCTCACCACCGCGAGGTTGTGGGAGATGAACTGGATCGCCGTGCCGGTCTCCTCCTGCAAGGCCAGCATGAGGTCGAGGATCTGCGCCTGGATGGTGACGTCGAGCGCCGTGGTCGGCTCGTCCGCGACCAGCAGCGCCGGGCGGCAGGCCAGCGCCATGGCGATCACCGCCCGCTGCCGCTGCCCGCCGCTGAGCTGGTGCGGGTAGGCGCTGGCCCGCTCCCGCGCCGCGGGGATGCCGACCTGGGACAGCAGCTCCACCGCGCGCTCCCCGGCGGCGGGCCAGCCGATGCTCTCATGCAGCACCAGCGCCTCGGCGATCTGGCGGCCCACCGGCATGACGGGGTTCAGCGCGGTCATCGGCTCCTGGAACACCATCGCCATGCGCCCGCCGCGCATCGCCCGCCAGGCTGCGCGGCCCTGGCCCACCAGCTCGCGCCCTTCGAAGCGGATGCTGCCGGACACGCGGCCGGGCTGCGGCACCAGGCCCATGAGCGCCAGCGCCGTCATGCTCTTGCCGCAGCCGCTTTCCCCCACCACGCCCAGGGTGCGGCCCGGCGGGATGGAGTAGCCGACGCCCGCCACCACCGTGCGCGCCCCGCCCGGCAGGTCGAAGGCGACTTCCAGGCCCGCGACCTCCAGCAGTGGGGCTATTGCGATGTCCATTGCTCCGCGAAGATGCCGACGTTGTAGCCGTTGCCGAGCGGCTGGTAGCCGTGCAGCCACTTGGGCGTGATGTGCGGCTCGGCGCGGAAGAACAGCGGCAGCGCCGGCAACTGCTCCGCGTAGATGCGCTGCATGGCGGCCCATCCGGTGCTGGCCTTTTCCGGGTCCAGCTCGCTTTCCACCTGGGCGATGTCCGCGTCCATCGTGGGGTCGCTGAACCCCGGGTAGTTCGCGCCGCCGTAGCTGCTGGTCTCCTTCGGGATCTGGTCGGTGGCGAGCGTCCGGCGGGGCGATTCGGAGACGGTGCTGCTCCAGCCGTACAGGATCGCGCCCGTGTAGGTGCGCCGCTTCAGCGTCTCGCCGAACAGGGTGCGGGCCGGCTCGTTCTTGATCGTGGCCTCGACGCAGGCGGCCTTCCATTGGTTCTGCAGCACCTGCTGCTCCAGCTCGCGCAGGCGGTTGCCGGCCGTGGTGCCGAACTCGACCGACAGCCGCTGCCCGTCCTTGCGGCACACGCCGTCCGGCCCGGGGGTCCAGCCGGCGTCGGCGAGCAGCTTCTTGGCGCCGGGCAGGTCGAACTTGGCCGCCGTGACCGTCCGGTCGTACATGGGATGCAGCGGGTTGACCCAGGTGGCGGCGACGGGCTGCAAGCCCTCGAACAGCCGCGTCACCAGCGTCTGTCGGTCCAGCGCCGAGAGCAGGGCGCGGCGCACCCGCACGTCGGACAGGATGGGGTCGTCGAGCTTGAGGTCGATGTGCTCGTAGGTGAGGCTGGGCTGGAAGGCGTAGGTGAAGCGGTCCGGCGCCTGCTTCCGCATCGCCAGCGCCTGGTCGATGGTCAGGCCCACGCCCTCCCCCGCCACCATGTCGATGTCGCCGGACAGCAGGTTGGCCTGCAGCGCCGCGGTGTTCTCGATGGTGCGGAGGGTGATCTTGCGGAAGGCAGGCTTGGGGCCGGGCCAGTGCGGGTTCGGCTCGAACACGATCTGGGCGCCGGACTGGTAGCCCGTCACGGTCCAGGGGCCGTTCCACAGGCCCGGCGTGGTGGGCGCGCGGTTATACTGGGTCGTGTTGATGTAGTCGCCGGGCGCGCGGGCGGCGGCGGCCACTGGACCTTCCAGGTGCTCGGGCAGCACCTGGTCCCACATCATGAAGTCCGACAGCACCCGCGGCAGGTGCAGCACGGCGGTCGCGTCGTCCACCACGTCGGCCGAGGCCGCGCGCTCCCAGGGATAGGTGTTGCTGAACCCGGCGTCCGGGTTCTGCGCCAGCTTGAGGGTGAAGGCGATGTCGCGCGCCGTGACCGGCTGCCCGTCGCCCCACTGGAGGCCGGGCTTGAGCTTGATGGTGACGGCCATCCCCTTCTTGCCGTCCGGCAGGTCCTCGATGCGGGCCAGGCCGTTCTCCAGCGACGGCAACTCGGCGCAGAGCAGGCAGACCGGGTGCCAGTCCTTGTCGTAGGCGCTGATTGGCCGCTGCGCGAAGGCGAGGGCGTAGACCTTGATGACCTCGGGGTCGATGGTCGGGTGCAGGCTGGACGGGAACTGCGCCGCGCCGATCACCAGCTCGTCCTTGGCGTGCGCCGTGGCCGCGAGCATGGCCAGGAGCGGCAGGGCGAGCAGGAGGCGGCGCATGGCAGAGGGACCCGGCTTGTGGCGGCGCAGCATATCCTGGAGACCGGACGGCGCGTCAATGCGCGGCAAGAGCCGTTCCGCCGGCGTCATCCCGCCACGCGCCCGTAGAGCACGTCTTTGACCCGCCCGCCGTTCACCCGCAGCCCGGTGACGGTCCCCGCCGCGTCCCGCAGCACCTCCGCATCCAGCCAGGAGGGAAGCAAATCCGGCCAGTGGATGCGGAGGAGGTCGCCCTGCACCGGCTCGACCCGCCACGGGCCGCCGCGCGTCACCGGCCCGCGGGCCGTGACCTGCAGGCCGTCGCCGTCCGTCTCGATGGTCCAGTCCGCATCCATCTCCTCGTTGCGGTAGCGACCGGACAGCCCGTCCGGCAGCGCCGCGCCCGGCGGGACCCGGCGGAAGGTGGCGACGTGCCCGGCGTCCAGCTCCACCTCGACCGTGTCCGCGTCCACGGGACGCAGCGCGAAGGGGTTCATGCCGCGCACGGTGCCGAGACGGCCATCGGGCAGCGTCGAAGGCTCGAACGGCTGGCCGTAGGTGGCGAAGCTGGCCGTGCCCTCCGGCGTCACGGCGATGTCCAGCGTGGCGCGCGACGCCGGATCGAGCCAGCGTCCGGCCAAGGGCTGCGTGACGGCCGGATCGGCGGGCCGGGGCGCCGGGACCGCGGCTCCGCGGGCGTCCAGCAGCAAATCGAGCATCCGGTGCGCCAGCAGCAAGGGGTCGGCGTCGGCGCGGTTGGCGATGGCGATGACCGCGACGCCCCGTTCCGGCACGCGCAGGAACTCGGTGCGGTAGCCCGGCCACAGCCCGCCGTGCCCCACGGTGCGGACGCCGCGGTACTCGCGGACCACCTGGCCGCGGGCGTAAAGGTTCATCGTGCCGTTGGCGAACGGCGCTTGGGTCGAGAGCGCCCCGGCGAGGTCCGGGTGGGCGTCGAGCCACCAGTTCCAGAGCGCCAGGTCCTCCACGCCGGAAACGAGGCCGCCCTCGCCATGCAGCGGAAAGGCATGCGGCGCGCGCAGCCAGGCGCCGTCGCGGCGGAAGTAGCCGGTGGCGAGGCCGGGCACGGGCGCGCCGACCTGCTCCACCAGCCGGGTGCGGGCCATGCCGGCGGGCGCGAAGATGCGACGGTCGAGGAAAACGGGCAGCGCCTCGCCGCTCACCCGCTCGGCGATGCGCCCGAGCAGGAGGAAGTTGGAGTTGCTGTAGAGGAAGCGGCTGCCGGGCGCGAAGTTCAGGGCGCGCTGGCGCAGGATGCCGGCCATCAGCTCCTGCGCCCGCACCGGGTGGCCGAGGTCGGCGCCGCCGTGGCGCATGATGCCGAGCATGTCGCGGATGCCGCTGGTGTTGTGCAGCAGGTGCGCGACCGTCACCGGCGCGCGCCCCAAGGCATTCATGTCCGGGAACTCCGGCAGGTGCTCCCGCACGTCATCCTCCAGCCGCAAGCGCCCCTCCTCCGCGAGCATCAGCACCGCGGCGCAGGTGAACTGCTTGGTGACGGAGGCGACGCGGAACGTCGTGTCCGGCCCAATCGGCACGCCCAGCTCCAGGCTGGCCAGCCCGGCGCAGCGGTGTACCGTCAACTCCCCATCCTGCACCACGCCGACCGCGGCGCCGGGATTGCCGGCACCGCCTTGCAGCCCGTCCAGCAGGCGCTGCGCCCCGCGGTCGAGCGCCAGCCGCACGAGGCCGGTCACGGCTCGCTCCGCCACAGCTCGGCCTGCTGGGAGAAGGGCTGCCCGGTGCCGTTCGGCCCGAAGCCGTGCAGCCAGGCCGGCACCGCCTGCGGGATCACGGTGATGAACAGCGGCAGCGCCGGCAGGCGTTCGGCGTAGATGCGCTGCATGGCGGCCCAGGCAGCCCGGCGCTTGGCCGGGTCAAGCTCGGTCTCCGCGGCATCCACGGCCGCGTCGAACGCCGGATCGCTGAACCCGGTGAAGTTGGCGCCGCTCCAGTTGCTTGCTTCCCTTGGCACCATGTCGGAGCCGAGGGTGAGGCGCGGGCTTTCGCCGACCAGGCTGGTCCAGGTATACATCACCAGTCCCGGGAACGCCCGGTGCTTGGTGGTCTGGCCGAACAGGGTACGGGACGGCTCGGTGCGCAGCGTGGCTTCCACGCCCACCGCCCTCCAGGCGTTCTGCATGACGGCCTGCAGCAGCTCGTTCACCCGGAAGCCCGAGGCGGCCAGGAACTCGATGCTCAGGCGCTGCCCGGCGGCGTTGCGGCGCACGCCGTCCGCGCCCAAGGTCCAGCCGGCTTCTTCCAAGAGGCGTTTTGCTGTGGCCGGGTCATAGGGCGCGAGCGGCACGGAGGGGTCGAACTCCGGGTTCTTCGGGCTGACGAAGCTCGTGGCCAGCATCACCTTGCTGCCGTACAGCCGGTCGTTGATGGCGCGGCGGTCCAGCGCAGCAGCAGCGCCCGGCGCACCCGCAGGTCGGCCAGGATGGGGTTCGTGCCGCTCGCGTCGATATGGGAATAGGTGAGGCTCGGGGCGTAGCTGTAGGCGAAGCGGCCGGGGTACTGCTTTTGGAGCGCCAGCGCCTGGTCGATGGTCAGGTTGTTGTCGATGTCGATATCGCCGGAGAGCAGGTTGGCCTGCAGCGCGGCGGTATCGGCAATGAGGCGCATCGACACCTGCTTGAAGCCCGGCGCGGGACCCGGCCACTGCGGGTTGACTGCCAACGCGATGGTGCTGCCGGACTGGTAGCCGCCGACCACGAACGGGCCGTTCCACAGGCCGGGATTGAGCGGGTTGCGGTTGTACTCCGTGGTGTTGATGTACTCGCCGGGACCATGGGCGCGCTCATAGACCGGCCCCTCGATGTGCTCGGGCAGCAACTGGTCCCATTGCGCGTAGGAGCCGAGCACGCGGTCCAGGTGGAGCACTGCGGTATGGTCGTCCACCACGTCCACGCCGCGGGCACGGGTCCAGGCGTTGGCGTTGCTGAACCCGGCGTTCGGGTCGCGCCTGACGCGCCAGGTGAACGCCACGTCCCGCGCCGTGACCGGCACGCCGTCTCCCCACCGCAGCTCAGGCCGCAGCTTGAGGGTGACGGCCATGCCCTCGCCCTCCTTGCGCGCCAGGCCGTTCTCCAAGGAGGGGACCTCGGTGCACAGCAGGCAGATCAGCTTGTTGTCGGCGTCGTAGGTGGTCACGGTGCGGGTGGTGAAGCCCAGCACGTAGCTCTTGATGAGCAGCGGGTCGATGGAGGGGTGCAGGCTGGACGGGAACTCGGCAATGCCGATCACCAGGGTGTCCCGGGCCTGGGCTGCGGGTTGGAGGAGCAGGGTGGACGCGAGGACGGCGAGGGTGAGGCGAAGCATGGGGCGCATGTCTCCAACAGCCCGCCATCCATGGCACGCGGCCCGGCGGACGGCAAAACGGTGGCGGATTGACTCGCTTTGTGGGATGAGCAGTCTCTTGAGCCCATCAACATCCTGAATGCCGCCCGGGAGTGTCGCATGAGACCATCGTTTGCCGAGCCTCCGGCGGTCCTGACGCGCAAAGAGTTTCGCCGCTGGGCGGAGGCGCAGCCTCGCGGCCGTTACGAGCGGGTGGACGGCGTGGTCGTAGCGATGGCGCCGGAGCGCGCCGCCCACGCACGGATCAAAGCGCGGGCGTGGCGGGTGCTCGAGCGAGTCATCCTCGCCGCGAACCTACCCTGCGAGGCGATGGCCGACGGCATCAGCGTCGAGGTTGGGGACGACACTGATTACGAGCCTGACGTCGTTGTCTATTGCGGCGAGCTGATGGCGGACAACGACCTTGCCGCACCGAACCCTGTGATCGTCGTCGAGGTCCTCTCACCCTCCACGCAGTCGGTCGATACCGGGACGAAACTTACCGATTACTTCAGGGTGCCCTCGATCCACCATTACTTGATCGTCCGCGCCAACCGGCGCGCCGTGATCCATCACCGCCGCCGTGACGACGGCAGCATTGAAACTCGGCTTCTCGCCGAGGGGCGGATCACCCTCAACCCGCCCGGCATCGAAGTTACAGTCGAGGATCTGTACGCCCGGTGAAGGCGCGCCCGCAACATTACAAGGAAGGACTGAGGCATGGTCGTGAACAGGCGCAGCCTGCTCGCCGGGATCGCCGGCACGGCGGCACTCGGCCTCGGGGCCGTGTCCGGCGCCCGCGCGGCCACGCCGACCCTCGCCATGGTGCAGATCAACCAGCAGGCGCTGTTCTTCAACCAGATGCTGCAAGGCGCCCAGGGCGCCGCCAAGAAGGCCGGGGCGACGCTCGACGTGTTCAACGCGAACGACAGCCCGACCGAGCAGAACAACGCGGTCGAGACCTTCATCCAGCAGAAGGTCGCCGGCATCCTGGTGGACGCCATCGACGTGAACGGCCTGCTGCCGTCGATCCAGCAGGCCGCCGCCGCGGGCATCCCGGTCGTCGCCGTGGACGCGGTGCTGCCGGAGGACGGGCCGCAGAAGGCGCAGATCGGCGTCGATAACGCGAAGGCCGGGCAACTGCTGGCCGACGTGTTCCTGCAGGACGTGCAGTCCGCGATGGGTGGCCGCGCTAAGCTTGGCGTCGTCGGCGCGCTGAACTCCTTCATCCAGAACCAGCGGCAAAAGGCGTTCGTGGACGCCGTGTCCGGCAAGCCCGGCGTGACGATGGCCGGCGTAGTGGATGGCCGCAACATCCAGGACAACGCGCTCGCGGTGGCGGAGACGCTGCTGACCGGCAACCCCGACATGACCGCGATCTACGCGACCGGCGAGCCGGCGCTGCTCGGCGCCATCGCCGCGGTCGAGAGCCAAGGCCGGCAGGGCGACGTGAAAGTGTTCGGCTGGGACCTCACGGCGCAGGCAATCCGCGGCATCGACGCCGGCTACGTCGTGGCCGTGGTGCAGCAGGACCCGGCGGGCATGGCCGCCGCCGGCATCGACGCGCTGGTGACGCTCACCCGCGGCGGCACGGTGGCGCGCACCATCGCCGTGCCAGTCACGATCGTGACCAAGGCCAACGTCGATCCCTACCGTTCGGTGTTCAAATAGATGCGGTCCAAATAGGCGGGGCACCCGCGCCGCTGATGTCGCTGCGCGGCATCGGCAAAGCGTTCGGCTCGCAGGCTGCCCTGCACGGCGTCGATCTCGACCTGTTCGGCGGCGAGTGCCTGGGCCTTGTGGGCGACAACGGCGCCGGCAAGTCGACGCTCAGCAAGGTCATGTCCGGCGCCTGCCTCCCGGACGCCGGGCGCATCCTGCTGTCGGGCGCCGAGGTGCGCCTGGCCGGCCCGGCGGCGGCGCGGGCGAAGCGCATCGAGATGGTCTATCAGGACCTCAGCCTGTGCGACACGGTCGACGTGGCGGGCAACCTGTTCCTCGGCCGCGAGATTTGCCGCCGCGGCCTGCTCGACAAGGCGGCGATGCGGGCGGAGGGCCGGCGCATGCTCGACGCGCTCGGCATCCGCATCCCCAGCATGCGCGCCAAGGTGGCGCGGCTCTCGGGCGGGCAGCGGCAATCCATCGCCATCGCCCGCGCCGCCGCCTTCGCGCCCCAGGTCCTGCTGCTGGACGAGCCGACCTCTGCGCTCGCGGTGGCCGAGGTGGAGGCGGTGCTGGCGCTGATCAACCGGGTCAAGGCGCTGGGGGTCGCGGTGGTGCTGGTGACGCACCGGCTGCAGGACCTGTTCCGCGTTTGCGACCGCATCGCCTTCATGTACGAGGGCACCAAGGTGGCGGAGCGCCGGGCCACTGAGACGAACCTTGAGGAGGTCGTGCAGCTCATCGTCGGCGGCGCCCGGCCTTGAGCGCCCCGGCCCTTGGCGACGCGCCGCGCCGCCCGGCCGACTTCCTGCTGGAGCACGCGCAGGTGCTCTCCATCGCGGCGTTCTTCCTCCTGTGCAGCCTGGCGTTCGCGCTCGCGTCGCCGGTGTTCCTGACGCCGGGCAACCTGCTCAACGTGCTGCGGCAGATGGCGCCGATGCTGATCGGCGCGGTGGCGATGACCTTCGTGATCACCACGGGCGGCATCGACCTGTCGGTCGGCTCCACCGTGGCGCTGACCAACGCGTTGGCGGCGATTGCGCTGGGGGCTGGGGTGCCGTGGCCGTTGGTGGTGATCGCCATGTTGGGGCTGGGCGCCGCGGTCGGCGCGGTGCAGGGATGGTTCGCCGCCTACCAGAAGATCCCGTCCTTCATCGTCACGCTCGCCGGGCTGTCGATCCTGCGCGGCGTCGCCCTGCTGCTGACGGAGGGCTACTCGATCCCGATCACCGGGGCGCCGGGCTTCGTCGCCCTCGGGCGGGGCTGGGTGCTGGGCGTGCCGATCCCCGCCGTGATCGCCGCCCTGGTCGCCGTGGCCGGCACGGTGGCGCTGGGCCAGACCCGCTACGGCCGGCAGGTGGTGGCGGTCGGCGCGAACATGGAGGCGGCGCGGCGGGTCGGCATGCCGGCGCTGCGCGTCGCGGCCTCGGTGTTCGCGCTGACGGGTGCCGCGTCCGCCTGCGCCGGGCTGATCATCGCCGCGCGGCTCGGCTCCGGCTCCTCCAACGCGGCGGTGGGGTTCGAGCTGGAGGCGATCGCGGCGGTGGTGCTGGGCGGCACGTCCTTGATGGGCGGCAGCGGCACGATGGCCGGCACGGTGCTGGGGGCGCTGACCATCGCGGTGATCGGCAACGGGCTGATCCTGGTGCACACCTCGCCGTTCTTGGTGCAGATCGTGACCGGGGCGATTATCCTCCTCGCGATCTGGCTCAACACCCGCGTGTTCGCCCGGCTGGCCACGACGCGCCGCCGGGCCGGTTGAAGGAGACGCATGATGGACCGCTCACCCGCCCATATCGGCTCCGGCCAGGTGATGACCGTCTGCGGCCTGGTCCCAGGGGCGGCGCTCGGCCTCACGCTGATGCACGAGCACCTGCTGAACGATTGCCGCTGCTGGTGGAACAAGCCGAAGGAGCCTTCGCGCGCGCGCCTCGCCTGCGACCCCGTGCACCCCGGCATCCTCGGCGAGCTGCGCATGGACCCGTTCGTGAACCTCAGCAACTGCACGCTCGACGACGAGCGCCTGGCGGTCGCCGAGCTGGCCGACGTGGCGGCGCTCGGCGGGCAGACCGTGGTCGATCCGACCTGCCAGGGCATCGGCCGGGACCCGCTGGCGCTGCGCCGCATCTCGGAGGCGTCAGGGCTGCACGTCGTCATGGGGGGCGGCTTCTACCTGCAGGCCTCGCACCCCGGGCGGGTGCGCGGCATGGCCGCCGCCGACATCGCCGACGAGATCGTGCGGGAGGCGGTGGACGGCGTGGGCGCGTCCGGCGTGCGGATCGGCCTGATCGGCGAGATCGGCGTGTCCGCCGACTTCACGGCGGAGGAGGAGAAGTCGCTGCGCGGGGCGGCGCAGGCGCAGCGCCGCACCGGGCTGCCGCTGATGGTGCACCTGCCCGGCTGGTTCCGCTTGGCAGGCCGCGTGCTGGACGTGGTGGCGGAGGAAGGCGGCGACCTGCATCACACCGTGCTGTGCCACATGAACCCGTCCGGCGCCGACATCGACTACCAGGCGGCGCTGGCCGGGCGCGGCGCGTTCCTCGGCTACGACATGATCGGCATGGATTTCTGGTACGCCGACCAGGGCGTGCAGTGCCCGTCCGACGAGGACAACGCCCACGCCATCATGCGCCTGATCGCCCGCGGCGCGCTGGGCCGCGTGCTGCTGTCGCAGGACGTGTTCCTCAAGATGATGCTGACCCGCTACGGCGGCTTCGGCT
>CAXUJE010000149.1:0-12042 GCA_964251035.1 uncultured Acetobacteraceae bacterium | reverse complement strand
GCGACGCGCCGGCCGGGGAGGAGTACCGGCCCCATCCGGAGGGCTACACCTACGCCGTCGATCTCGTGGCCGGGCTGAAGCGGGTCGCCGATTTCGAGGTTTCGGTGGCGGCGTATCCGGAAATCCATCCGACCGCGCTGAGCGCGGACCATGACCTGGACAACCTGAAGCGCAAGCTCGACGCCGGGGCGACTCGGGCGATCACCAACTATTTCTTCGAGGGCGAGGTCTTCCTGCGCTTCCTGGACCGGGCGCTTGCCGCCGGGATCACCGCGCCGATCGTGCCTGGCATCATGCCGGTGTCCAACTACGCCCAGGCGGCCAAGTTCAGCGCCATGTGCGGCGCCAGCGTGCCGGACTGGCTCGGCACGATGTTCAAGGGCACCGAGGACGACCCGGAAACCCGGCGCATGATCGCCGCCATCGTCGCGGCCGAGCAGGTGCGCCTGCTGCAGGCGAACGGGGTGGACGAGTTCCACTTCTACACGCTGAACCGCCCGGACCTCACCTTCGCCATTGCCCATCTGCTCGGCGTCCGGGCAAAGCCGGCGCCAGCACCAGCGTCCTGAGCGGGGCGGCGCGGCGGCGGGCTGGACGGGTTGGCTGCGTTTGCCGTCCGTTCTATAGCCCCGTGATGCTTGCCAGGACGCCCGCCCCGTGACCGAGTACCTCGCCCGGCTCAACCCCGAGCAGCGCCAGGCGGTGGAGGCGGTGGACGGTCCCGTCCTGGTGCTGGCCGGCGCCGGCACCGGCAAGACCCGTGTGCTGACCACCCGGTTCGCCCACATCCTGCTGACCGGGCGGGCGGCGCCGGGCCAGGTGCTGGCGGTGACGTTCACCAACAAGGCCGCCCGGGAGATGCGGGAGCGCGTCGGCGCTATCCTGGGCCGCCCAGCGGAGGGGCTATGGCTCGGCACCTTCCATGCGCTGTGCGCCCGGATGCTGCGGCGCCATGCGGAGCTGGTGGGGCTGACCTCCGGCTTCACCATCCTCGATTCCGACGACCAGCTGCGCCTGTTGAAGCAGGTGATGGAGGCGGCGCGCATCGACGTGAAGCGCTGGGCGCCCCCGGCGCTGATGGGCATGATCCAGCGTTGGAAGGACCGCGGCCTGACGCCCGACCGCGTGACTGCGGCCGAGGAGGGGGATTTCGCGGGCGGCCAGTCCCGCAATCTTTATGCGGCGTACCAGGCGCGGCTCAAGCAGCTCAACACCGCCGACTTCGGCGACCTGCTGCTGCACATGACGGAGATCCTGCGCAGCAAGCCGGAGATCCTGGCGCAGTACCACCAGAGATTCCGCTACATCCTAGTGGATGAGTATCAAGATACGAACTTGGTGCAATATCTGTGGCTGCGTCTGTTGGCGCAATCCCATAAGAATATCTGTTGCGTGGGAGATGACGATCAATCCATATACTCGTGGCGAGGCGCCGAGGTCGAAAACATCCTGCGCTTCGAAAAAGACTTTCCCGGCGCGCAGATCGTCAAGCTGGAGCGCAACTACCGCTCCACCGCGCCGATCCTGGGCGCCGCCGCCGGGCTGATCGCCAACAACGAGGGACGGCTGGGCAAGACGCTGCGGTCCGGCCGCAACGACGCCCAGGGCGAGAAGGTCAGCGTCGTCAGCCTGTGGGACTCGGACGAGGAGGCCCGCATGGTCGGCGACCGGATCGAGGCGCTGCGCCGCGACGGGCACGCGCTGGCGGAGGTGGCGATCCTGGTCCGCACCGGCGCGCAGACCCGCGCCTTCGAGGAGCGGATGATCACGCTCGGCCTGCCGTACCGCGTGGTGGGCGGGCTGCGCTTCTACGAGCGCGCCGAGATCCGCGACGCCATCGCCTACATGCGCGTGCTGCACCAGCCGTCCGATGACTTGGCGTTCGAGCGCATCGTCAACGTGCCCCGGCGCGGCGTGGGCGAGGTCGCGCTGCGCGGCATGCACATCTCGGCGCGGGAGCAGCAAATCCCCCTGGCGCTGGCCGGCGAGCGTCTGGTGCAGTCGGGTGGGCTGAAAGGCCGGGTCGGGACCGCGTTGAAGGAGTTGTTTCAGGCGTTCGCGCGCTGGCGGGAGGAGTTGCCGCGCGACGGCCATGTGCTGACGCTGGCAAAGATGCTGGACGAGAGCGGCTATACCGAGATGTGGAAGCAGGACAAGTCGCCGGATGCGCCGGGGCGGCTGGAGAACCTGAAGGAGCTGGTGCGGGCGCTGGCGGACTTCGAAACGCTGGCCGGGTTCCTCGACCACGTCTCGCTGGTGATGGAGAACGAGCAGAACGCCGAGGGCGACCGCGCCAGCATGATGACGCTGCACGGCGCGAAGGGGCTGGAGTTCGACACCGTGTTCCTGCCGGGCTGGGAGGAGGGCCTGTTCCCCAGCCAGCGCACCCTGGACGAGGGCGGACTGAAAGGGCTGGAGGAGGAGCGGCGCCTCGCCTATGTCGGCCTGACCCGCGCCCGCAAGCTCGCCGTCGTCAGCTACGCCGCCAACCGGCGGCTTTACGCCAACTGGCAGAGCAGCATCCCGAGCCGCTTCGTGGAGGAGCTGCCGGAGGCGCACGTGGAGCGCGCCGGCTCGGCGGCGATGCAGCGGGAGGCGCGGCTGATCTCCGCGCCCAGCGTGTTCACCGGCGGTCCCCTGACAGCCCGGCGGCCCGCGGCGTCGCGCGTCGTCGAGGCTTGGGAGCAGCCGGCGCGGCCCGCCCGGCAGGACGCGATCGCAGTCGGCAGCCGGGTGTTCCACCAGAAGTTCGGCTACGGCCAGGTGCTGGCCGTGGATGACGACCGGCTGGACATCGCGTTCGAGAAGGCTGGCCAGAAACGCCTGCTGGACCGCTTCGTGGAGAAGGCATGAGGCGGCATGCCGTGCCCTTGGAGACCCTGTCCGTCGAGGTGCCGGATGCGGCGGTCGAGGCCTACGAGGCCGCGCTCGGTACGGTCTGCGCAACGGTGGGCTTCTTCTTTGCCGATGAGGCGCGCGGCATCTGGCGGGTGGAAGGCGTGCATGACGCCGGCGCCGACGAGGCGCGGCTGCAGGATGCGCTGGCGCTTGCGGCCCTCATCAGCGGCGTCCCCGCCGCGCTGCGCCGGGAGGCGACGGAAGCGGAGGGCTGGTTGGCCCGGACCCGGGAGTCCTTCCCGGAACAGCGCGTGGGCCAGCGGTTCGCGGTGCGCGGCACGCATCAGGCCGGCCCCGCGGCGCCGGGCCGGCTGACGCTGACGCTTGACGCCGGGCTGGCGTTCGGGTCGGGGGAGCATGGATCGACGCGCGGCTGCCTGCGCGCGCTGGAGGTCGTGGCCCGGCGCCGGCCGTGGCGCATCCTCGATCTGGGAACCGGGTCCGGCATCCTGGCGATGGCGGCGGCGAAGCTGCTGCGGCGGCCCGTGCTGGCGACGGACATCGAGCCGTGGTCAGTCAGGGTCGCGGGGCAGAACGCGGCGGCGAACGGCGTCGGCCGGCTGGTGCGGCCCGTGCTGGGCAACGGCTGGCAGGCGCGCGCTGTCCAGGAAGGCGCGCCCTACGATCTGGTGCTTGCCAACATCCTGGCCCGGCCGCTTTGCCGGATGGCGCGGGACTTGGCGCTCTGCCTGGCGCCCGGCGGCACGGCGATCTTGGCGGGGCTGCTGGCGAGCCAAGCGCGCATGGTGCTGGCAGCGCATCGTCGCCAGGGCCTCCGGCTGGAAGCGACCTGGCGGGAAGGCAACTGGGCGACGCTGGTCGTGCGGAAATCGGGGCGGGCGGGCTGAGCCAGCCCGCCCCATCCAGTCAGACCGCGGCGGTGCGGCCAAAACCGCCCAGCGCCGAGTTCCGCTTGCGCGTCTCAGCAAACTGCGGGTCGAACACGCGGCTCAGTTCGCTGCGGTTCAGGCCGATGTCGGCCAACTCGCGGTCGCTCAGCGACGAAAGCTCGTCCAGCACCGCGCGGCGGCGCGGCATGGCGAGCAGGTTGTTGATAAAGCTGCCGATACGCTGGGCCAGGCTGCGCGGGGCTGGACGGGCATCGGCGATCGTGCCGTCCGTGCCCTGGACGACCGGGCTCCGGTACGTCAGGCTGTCGGACATCAGGAGCGCAATCTGCTCCTTGGCAAGCGGGGCGTTCATTCTACTATCCTCAACACTCAACTGCGCCACGATCCGAGCCGGCACTTCCGGTGCGTTGCTCCCGCGGCGCACACGGAATATGCGCCCGCCATGCTGCAGTGCAGCGTGCATTGTTACGTTGCCTGATATGTGCTCAACGCGGCCCCAATCCTTGAGCTATGACAAAATATGAAGATACCGTGACCACGCCATCTGCGGAGCGGTTGGCCCTTGTGCGGAAGGCGATGACGGCACAGGGCCTGGACGGCTTCGTCGTACCGCGCGCCGACGAGCACCTGGGCGAGTACGTGCCGCCTGCGGCCGAGCGGCTCGCCTGGCTCACGGGTTTCACCGGAAGTGCCGGGGTAGCCGTCGTGCTGGCGGACCAGGCGGCCGTGTTCACCGACGGGCGATACACGCTGCAGCTCGCAGCCCAGGTGGACACGGCGCTGTATGAGGCCTGCCATATCACCGAACAGCCGCCGCCGGCTTGGATCAAGGCGCATGCCGCCGCTGGCGCCCGGATCGGCTACGACCCATGGCTGATCAGCCAGGACGGCCTGAAACGCTTTGGTGATGCCGGGCTGGAGATGGTGCGGGCCGATCCGAACCCGGTCGATCTCGCCTGGACCGACCGTCCCGCCGCCCCGGCCGGCCTCGCGCTGCCGCACCCGCTGGCCTACGCCGGTCGCACCTCGGCCGAGAAGCGGGCCGACGTGGCGGCGGCCCTGCGGGCGGATGGCCAGGATGTCGCCGTCATCACCGACCCGGCGTCTCTGGCATGGCTGCTGAACCTGCGCGGCAGCGATGTCGATTACACGCCGTTCGCCCTGGGCTTCGTGCTGCTGCGCGCGAACGGCACGGCGACCCTGTTCATGGAGCCGGAGAAGCTGCCGCCTGAGACGCTGGACTGGTTGGGACCCGACGTGACAACCATGGGCCGCGCCATGCTCCCGGGGGCGCTGGCGCAGTTGTCCGGGCAGCGGGTGCGGGTGGACGCCGCGGGGGCGCCCGTGTGGTTTGCCCAAACGTTGGAGCAGGGGCGCGCGGTCGTTCTCGACGGCGCCGATCCCTGCCAACTGCCCAAGGCGTGCAAGAACCCCACGGAGCAGGCCGGTGCGCGGGCGGCGCATGCGTGGGATGCGGCGGCGGTCTGCCGCTTCCTGCACTGGCTGGACGAAGCGGACCGTGCGGAGTTGACCGAGGTGGCCGCCGCCCAGCGGCTGCTCGCGTTCCGGCAGGCGGCAACGGACTTCCGGGGAGAAAGTTTCCCCGCCATCTCCGGCGCCGGGGAGCATGGCGCGGTGATCCACTACCGCGTGACGCCTGAAACGGACCGGCCGCTCCGCGTCAACGAGGCCTACCTGGTCGACAGCGGCGCGCAGTACCCGGACGGCACGACCGACATCACCCGCACGGTCTGGACCGGGCCGGACACGCCGCCGGACGAGTTGCGCGACCGGTTCACCCGCGTGCTGAAGGGCCATATCTCGCTGGCGACGGCGCTGTTCCCGCAAGGCGTCGCCGGGCCGCATCTGGACGCCTTCGCCCGGCGCTCCCTGTGGCAGGCTGGATTGGACTACGACCATGGCACCGGTCATGGCGTGGGCAGCTATCTGTCGGTGCATGAAGGGCCCGTGAGCCTGTCGCGCGCCGGACGCATGGTGCCGCTGGCGCCGGGCATGATCCTGTCGGATGAGCCGGGCTACTACCTGCCCGGCGCCTACGGCATCCGGCTTGAGAACCTGCTGATGGTGCGGGCCGCGGAGCGTCCCGCGGCCAAGAAGCCGTTCCTGGAATTCGAAACGCTGACGCTGGCCCCGTTCGACCAGCGGCTGATCGACCCGGCGCTGCTGACAGCCGAAGAGCGGCGCTGGATCGACGAGTACCACGCCAGGGTCTTGGCGGAGGTCGGGCCGGCGTTGGATGGGCCGGCGCGGGACTGGCTGGCTGCGGCCTGCGCGCCATTGGGTTAGAACCCGGCCATCTCCCGCCACTCGGCCTCCGTCACCGTCGGAACGCCCAGCTCCGCGGCCTTTTTCGCCTTCGAGCCTGCGTCCGCGCCAAGGATCAGCAGGTCCGTCCGTTTCGAGACGCTGTCGGTGACGCGGGCGCCCAGCGCTTCCGCCCGCGCCTTGGCCTCCGGGCGGCTCATGGTTCCAAGCGTGCCGGTGAACACCAGGTTCTTGCCGGACAGCGCGCCGTCTGCCGCGGCGGCGGACTTGGCGTCTTGGATGGTGAGCAGCGCCGCCAGGTCGTCCAGCGCCAGGAGGTTGCGCGGCTCGACGAAGAACGCCGCCAACTCGTCCGCCAAGGCCTTGCCGACCCCCAGGATGCTGCCGAGAGCCGAGCGCTCGTCGCTGCCCACCGTCGTTGCCGCCAGCATCTGGGCGCGCCAGGCGGCGTAGCTGCTGTAATGCCGGGCCAGCAGCTTGGCGTTGGTTTCCCCGACCCGGCGGATGCCAAGGGCGTAGATGAAGCGGCCGAGCGGCACCGTGCGGCGGCTCTCGATCGCCTGCATCAGGTTGCTGACGGACTTCTCCTTCCAGCCCTCGCGGGTCAGCAGCTCGGCGCGGTGCTGCTCCAGCCGGAAAATGTCGGCCGGGCCGTGCAGCCAGCCGAGGCCGTGGAACTCGTGGATGGTCTTCTCGCCGAGGCCCTCGATGTCGAAGGCGCTGCGGGAAACGAAATGGATCAGCCGCTCGACGGTCTGCGCCGGGCAGATCAGGCCGCCGGTGCAGCGGCGCACCACCTCGCCCGCGGCGCGCGCCGCCAGGCTGCCGCAGGCGGGACAGGTCTCGGGCGGCGCGAAGGGCAGGGCGCCGTCCGGGCGGCGGTCGGGCATGACTCCGACGATCTGCGGGATCACGTCGCCGGCACGCTGCAATATCACGGTATCGCCAATGCGCACGTCCTTGCGGGCGATCTCGTCCTCGTTGTGCAGGGTGGCGCGGGTGACGAGCACGCCGCCGACGTTCACGGGGGCGAGCCACGCCACGGGGGTCAGCGCGCCGGTGCGGCCGACCTGGATGCGGATGTCTTCCAGCACCGTGCTCGCCTGCTCCGCCGGGAACTTCCAGGCAATGGCCCAGCGCGGCGCCCGGCCGACGAAGCCGAGGCGGCGCTGCCAGGCCAGGTCGTCGAGTTTGTAAACCACGCCGTCGATGTCGTAGCCCAGGCCGGCGCGGGCCAGGGCGGTCTCCTCCTGGAACGCCGCCGCTTCGGCCTCGCCGGCGAGCCGGCGGGACAGCGGGTTGACCTCGAAGCCCCAGGCGCGGAGCTGCTCCAAGTAGGCGGAGTGGGTGCCGGGGACGGTCCCCTGCACGTCGCCCAAGGCGTAGGCAAACAATGATAGTGGCCGGGTTGCGGTGATCGCCGGGTCAAGCTGGCGGAGCGAGCCGGCGGCGGCGTTGCGTGGGTTGGCGAACAGCTTCTGCCCGGCCGCCGCCTGCGCCGCGTTGAGCGCCAGGAAGTCCGCCTTGGTCATGAACACCTCGCCGCGGATCTCGATCAGGGCGGGGCAGGGGCCGTGCAGGCGGTCGGGCACGGACCGCACCGTGCGGAGGTTGGCGGTCACGTCCTCCCCCTCCGTGCCGTCGCCGCGGGTGGCGCCGCGCAGGAGGGCGCCATTCTCGTAAAGCAGGTTGATGGACAGTCCATCGATTTTCGGCTCGGCGACGAAGGACAGGCCGGCGTCCTCCGGCAGATGCAGGAAGCGGCGGATGCGGGCGCAGAACTCGGTGAAGTCCGGGGCCGCGAAGGCGTTGTCGAGGGACAGCATCGGCACGCGGTGGCGGACCTTGGCGAACCCGGCCGTGGGCGCCGCCCCCACCCGGCGGGTCGGGCTGTCGGGACGGACCAAATGCGGGAATTCGGCCTCGATGGCCGCGTTGCGCCGCCGCAGCGCGTCGTACTCCGCGTCGGTGATCAGCGGCGCGTCGTGCTCGTGATAGGCCTGGTCGTGCCGGGCGATATCTGCGGCGAGGGTCGCGAGCGCTTGCGCCGCTTCGGTTTCCGTCATCAGGCAGCGGTGCCGAGCAGGCTGTCGGCGGCGGCGCGGGCGGCCTCCGTCACGCTCTCCCCGGCCAGCATGCGGGCGATCTCCTCCCGCCGGGCGGGCAGGTCAAGCGAGAGCACGCGGGTTTCCGCCCGGTTCTTGGCGGCGATCTTGGCGACTTGCAGGTGGGCCGCGCCGCGCGCCGCGACCTGCGGACTGTGGGTGACGACCAGGACCTGCACCTGGTCCGCGACGCGCGCCAGCCGGTCGCCGACCGCCGCCGCCGTGGCGCCGCCCACGCCGCTATCGACCTCGTCGAACACCAGCGTCGGCACTGAGCCGCCGCTGACCAGCACCACCTTCAGCGCCAGCATCAGGCGGGACAGCTCGCCGCCCGAGGCGATTTTGTCGAGCGCGCCCGGCGCCTGGCCGGGGTTGGTGGCGATCAGGAACCGCACCGCGTCCGCCCCGGCAGCGCCCCAGCGGGCCTCCTCCAGCGCCTCGACCTCCACCACGAACCGCGCCTTGTCGAGCCGGAGCGGCGGCAGCTCGCCCGTGACCGCAGTTTGCAGGCGCTTGGCGGCGACCTGCCGCGCCGCGGTCAACGCGCCTGCCGCGGCGGCGTAGGCCGTGCGGGCGGCGGCGGCCCTGTCCTCTAGCCCCGCGATCTCGGCTGCCCCCGTGTCAAGCGCCGCGAGTCGCCCGCGCAGGCTGGCCAGCAGGGCGGGCAGCTCGACAACGGCCGTGCCATGCTTGCGGGCCGCGGCCCGCAACGCGAACAGCCGCTCCTCCGCCTGTTCCAGCAAACGAGGGTCGGTGTCGGCCTCGTCGGCCAAGCGGCTCAGCAGCGTCTCGGCTTCGGCCAGCGCCTCCTCCGCACGCTCCAAAGCGGCCAGGGCAGGGGCGGCGGGGTTGTCGGCGTCCGGCTGGTTGGTGGGCACAAGCTTCTGCAGGGCACGCGACGCGTTGCGCAGCGAGGCAGCCGGGCCGGCGCTGCGCCGGTCCTTGGGCGCGATGTCGGACAGGGCGGACGCGATCGCCTCCGCCCGGCGCTCTCCCTGCTGCAGCCGCTGGCGTTCCGCAGCCAGATGGTCTTCCTCACCCTCGATCGGCGCCAAGGCTGAAAGCTCATCCACGGCGTGGCGCAGCCAGTCCTCCTCCCGCTGCGCCTCGGCGATGGCGGCCTTGGCGTCCTGCAGCGCGGCGTTCGCGTCCCGCCAGGCGCGCCACGCAGCACTCGCCGCCAAGCGGACCGGAGCGTAACCGCCATAGGCGTCCAGCAGCGCCGCATGCGCCGCCGGGTCGGCAAGGCCCATCTGGTCGCCCTGTCCCTGCACCTCCACCAGCAGCGAGGCGGCCCGGCGCAGCAGCGCCACGCCCACCGGCTGGTCGTTGATCGCGGCGCGGGACCGCCCGTCCTTGGACACCACGCGACGCACGACGATCTCGTCCTCAAGCGCCACGCCCTGCTCGGCCAGCAGGTCCAGGGCGGGATGGCCGGGCGGCGGGGCAAAGCATGCGGTGACGCTGGCCTGCTCGGCGCCGGCCCGGACCAGGCCGGCGTCGGCCCGCGCCCCGAGCGCCAGTCCCAAGCTGTCCAGCAGGATGGACTTGCCGGCGCCGGTTTCCCCGGTCAGCACGGTCAACCCAGTGCCGAACGCCAGGTCCAGGCGCTCGATCAGCACCACGTCGCGGATCGACAGGGCCGTCAGCACGTCCGTGCTAGAAAACGCTGCCCAGGGTGCGGGCCAGGAAGCTGTTGGCCCGTTCGGTCTGGGGCGTCGGCGGCGCGATGCCGTTCTCAGCGAGCTGGTCGTAGCTGTCCTCGTACCACCGGCTGCCCGGGTAGTTATGGCCCAGCACGGCGGCGGTTCGCTTCGCCTGGTCGGTCAAGCCCAGCAGCAGGTAGATCTCGGTCAGCCGGTGCAGCGCCTCGGGCGCATGGTTGGTGGTCTGGTAGTTGTCGATGACGCGCTGGAAACGGCCGATGGCCGCCGCGTATAGCTTCTGCTGCTCGTAGTAGCGGCCGATCTCCATTTCCTTGCCGGCCAGGTGGTCGCGGCAAAGGTCGATCTTGAGCCGGGAGTCGCGGGCGTAGGCGCTTTCGGGAAAGCGGTTCACGACGTCCTGCAAGGCGGCCATGGCCTGCTCAGTGCCTTTCTGGTCGCGCTGGATGTCGGCAATCTGCTCGTAGAAGCTCAGGGCGCGCAAGTAGTAAGCGTAAGACGCATTGGAACTCGTCGGGTGAAGCTGGATGTAACGGTCAAGCGCGCCAATCGCTTCCGTGTAGTGGTTCTGCAGGTACTCCGCATAGCCGTGCATCAACTGGGCGTTCACTGCCCAGGACGAGTACGGGTAGTTCTGCTCAATCGCATCGAATTGCGTGACCGCGGTCGCATAACGCTTCTGGTCGAGCGCATCCACCCCGTTGTTGTAAAGCTCCTCGACCGTCTTCGCCGCCGGGTCGGCCTTCGCCTTCAAGTCCTCGGACTTCCCGTTCCAGGGCGTGATCGAACTCAACGTCTCGCACCCCTGCAGCATGGAAAGGGCGACCAACCCGGGCAGGAGACGCGCGGACAGCAGGCGGGTAAGGCGGGTCTGTTGTGTCATGACAGCGGCCCTATAGCACGCCGACGCGGTGGCGCGGAATGCGTTATGCGGCTTCCAGCATCGGTGCCTCGGCCGGTTCCCGCGCCGTGACATCCCGCCAGCTCGACGGGTCCGCGAACAAGGCGCGGAGCACGCGGTTGTTGAGCGTATGGCCGGAGCGATGCCCGACGAACCGCCCCCGCAGCACCGCGCCCGCCATCGCCAGATCACCCACGGCGTCGAGCATCTTGTGGCGCACGAACTCATCCGTCATCCGCAGGCCGCCAGGGTTCAGCACCCGCGCGCCATCGACCACGACGGCATTGTCGAGGCTGCCGCCCCGCGCCAGGCCCGCCGCCTGCAGCCCGGCGACTTCGTGCGCCAGCGTGAAGGTGCGGGCGTCCGCCAACTCATGCCGGACCGCCGGTCCGCTCGCCGCGAAGGAGAAAGCTTGCCGCCCGATCGCCGGCGCGTCGAAGGCGATCGACATCGACATCTCAAGGGAGCCGGACACGCCGGGCCGTAACTCGGCGAAGGCTTCCCCATCCTGCACCCGGATCGTCCGCAGCACCTCGATGACCCGGGCCGGCGCCTGCTGCTCCACCGATCCCGCGCAGTCCAGCAGGAACACCCATTGCGCAGCGGACCCGTCCAGCGCCGGCACCTCGGGCCCGTCCAGCTCGACCCGGACGTTGCTGGTGCCGCAGGCCGACAAGGCCGCCATCAGGTGCTCGACCGTGCCGATCCTGGCGTCCGGGCGGTTCGGCGACGACAGCACGGTGCAGAGCCGCGTATCCGCCACCTGGTCGAAACGGGCGGGGATGTCGATGCCGAGATCCGTGCGCCGGAACACGATCCCTGAATGCACGGGAGCAGGCTTCAGGATGGCGTTGATCCGCTGCCCGGAATGCAGGCCGACGCCGACGCAGCAGATGGCCGACTTCAACGTGCGCTGCGCCGCGCCGGCCGCAGAGGACAACGCAAGCTCGCCTGGCATCGGTGACAACTCAGGAAGTCCGTCCATGCTACCCTCAGCCAGCCATGAGGCTGGAGTGATCGTCCGGACGCCCAGGCGGCGTCCCCTGATGCAACCTAAGTGGTTGGCAGGGGAACGCCAAATCAATGAATGTTTCTGAACATTACGCCTTAAAACTTTGTAAATGCTAAGCTTATGATTTCTGACTTATGATTTCTGGCGACGCAGGAACGTCGGGATGTCGAGGCCTTCGTCCGCCGGCTCCTGCCGCGCCGCCGCGGATGCTCCATGTATGGGAAAGGACGGTTCCGCCCGCTGCGGCTCCGGGTCGGACACCGCCACCCGGCGGCTCCGCCCCATGCCGGTCATGATGTCGAACAGGCTCCGCGCCGTGCTGGGC
>CAXUJE010000148.1:542-12063 GCA_964251035.1 uncultured Acetobacteraceae bacterium | reverse complement strand
CAGGCGGGACGCGGCAAGATGGGGCGGGCCGAGGCGCTCGACGTTCTGGGCCTGGCCGAGCCGGTGTCGGACGCGGACGTGCGCGCGGCCTGGGTCCGGCTGATGCGGGTGGCGCATCCGGATGGCGGCGGCTCGCACGGGCTGGCGGCGCGGGTGAACCAGGCGCGGGATGTCCTGCTCAAAGGGCGCTGATTTGTTGATTTTCGACAAAACGCCCGCCTTGCTGCCTTCCATCGGCCATGGCACCGTTCCAATTGGGGGAGAAATCGTCTAGTCGCGGCGCAATCACAACCATAACGGAACGCAACCACGTCATGAAAAAGCTGCGCAAGGCCGTCCTGCCGGTTGCCGGCCTGGGCACCCGCTTCCTGCCGGCGACCAAGGCCATGGCCAAGGAAATGCTGCCCATCGTGGACAAGCCGCTGATCCAGTACGCGATCGAGGAGGCGCAGGCGGCAGGGATCGAGCAGTTCTGCTTGGTCAGCGGGCGCGGCAAGACCGCGCTGATCGACCACTTCGACGTGGCGTACGAGCTGGAGGCGACGCTGCGGGAGCGGGGCAAGACCGACATGCTCGCCATGTTGGACGCGATGAAGGTGCAGCCCGGCTCCATCACCACCGTGCGCCAGCAGGTGCCGCACGGCCTCGGCCACGCCATCTGGTGCGCCCGGGCGTTCATCGGCGACGACCCTTTCGCCATCCTGCTGCCGGACGACCTGGTGCTGAGCGAGGAGCCGTGCCTGAAGCAGCTCGCCGACGCCTACGCGCAGACCGGCGGCAACGTGGTCGCGGTGGCGGAGGTGCCGCGGGACCAGACCAACAAGTACGGCATCCTCAAGGTCGGCCAGGACGACGGGCGCATAGTGGAGGTGCTCGGCCTCGTCGAGAAGCCGAAGCCCGAGGACGCGCCGAGCAACCTGTCGGTGATCGGCCGCTACGTGCTGCTGCCGGAGGTGATCGGCCACCTGTCGCAGATGGAGCGCGGCGCCGGCAACGAGGTGCAGTTGACCGACGCCATGGCCAAGATGATCGGCAATACCCCGTTCCACGGGCTGCGCTACGAGGGCCGGCGGTTCGACTGCGGCGACAAGATCGGCTTCCTTGAGGCGCAGATCGCCTTCGCGCTGAAGCGGCCCGAGTTGGCGGCGGAAGTGCGCGAGTTCATGAAGCATTACCAGGACGTGGTGTGATGGCATTCCAGCATAGTTTCGACCCGACCAGCCTGCGCGAGTACGACATCCGCGGCGTCGTCGGCCGCACGCTGCACCCGGCGGACGCCTTCGCCATCGGCCGCTCGTTCGGCAGCGTGGTGGCGCGCGCAGGGGGGACGCGGGTGGCGGTCGGCTACGACGGCCGGCTGTCCTCCCCCGAACTCGCCGCCTCCCTGGTGGAGGGGCTGAAGGCGAGCGGCATGGAGGTGCTGCGGGTGGGCCGCGGGCCGACGCCGATGCTCTACTTCGCCGCGACCACGCTGGGCACGGACGGCGCTGTGATGGTGACGGGCAGCCACAACCCGCCGGACTACAACGGCTTCAAGATGATGCTGGGCAAGCGCGCCTTCTTCGGTGCCGACATCCAGAAGCTGGGCCAGATGGCGGCGGTGGGCGACGTGGTGGAGGAGGCGGCCGGCAGCGACCGCGCCGTGGACGTGGCGGACGACTACGTGAAGCGGCTGGTGCAGGACTGGGACGGCGGCGACCGCAAGCTGCGCGTCGTGTGGGACAACGCGAACGGCGCCGCGGGCGAGGTGCTGGCCCGGCTGCTGGAGGTCTTGCCGGGCGAGCACACCGTGCTCAACCCAGAGATCGACGGGCGCTTCCCCGCGCACCACCCGGACCCCACCATCGCCCGCAACCAGGAGCAGTTGATCGCCGCGGTGCGGGAGCAGGGGGCGGACCTCGGCATCGGCTTCGACGGCGACGCGGACCGGGTCGGCGTGGTGGACGGCGGGGGCGGCATCCTGGTCGGCGACCAGCTTATGGTCGTGCTGGCGCGGGACGTTTTGCGCACCCACCCCGGCGCCACCATCATCGCCGACGTGAAGGCGAGCCAGGTCCTGTATGACGAGATCGCCCGCGCCGGCGGCCAGCCGCTGATGTTCAAGACCGGGCACAGCCTGATCAAGGCGAAGATGGCGGAGACCGGCGCCCCGTTCGCCGGCGAGATGTCGGGCCACATCTTCTACGCCGACCGCTGGTACGGCTTCGACGACGCGCTGTACGTCGCGGTGCGCCTGCTCGGCATCGTGGCGCGCATGGACACGACGCTGGAAGCGGTGCGGACGGCGTTGCCCCAGGTGGTCAACACGCCGGAGCTGCGCTTCGACTGCGACGACACCCGCAAGTTCGCGGTGGTGCAGGAGGTCGCAGCGAGGCTGCGCGCCGCCCGCGCGGATCTCAACGACATCGACGGCGTGCGGGTGCTGACCCCGGACGGCTGGTGGCTGCTGCGCCCCTCCAACACGCAGGCCGTGCTGGTCGCGCGGGCGGAGGCGCGGGACGAGGCCGGGCTGGAACGGCTGAAGGCGGCGCTGGTGGAGCAGTTGGAGGCCTCGGGCCTGTCGGCGCCGGACTTCTCCGGGAACCACGCCGGACACTGACGCACGGTGGCGCTCGCGCCGCGGTTCTACCAAGTCGCCTCGCTGGCCGCGCTGACGGAACGCGGGCTTGCCCGGGCGGAGACGGCAGTGCCGGGCTGCGCGGTGGCCGACCCGCCGCTCGGCTTCGGCCAGACCGACCTTTCGGACGTGCCGATGGATCAGCAGCCCGGCGGCACCGATTGGCGCCCGCGGCCCGGCGGCATCCCGGTCAGCCCGGCCACCCGCTACACCTTCGACGGCGCCACCGTGCACGGGCCGGAGGGCGTCGTCACGGTGGGACGCTACGTGGTCGAGCCGACGCTGGACCACGTCTGGCCGCCCCGGGCCGGGGCCTGGCGGAACGGCGCGCTGTGGCTGGCCTGTGCCCAGTTCACCGCGGCCCGCTTCCCCGAGGCCGAGGCCGAGCACCTGCTGCACGGCAACTGCCGCAACTACTACCATTGGCTGCTTGACGGACTTGGGCGCTGGAGCACCTGTCCCGAGGCCCCGTTCCCGTGCCTGCTGCCCTGGTCCGGCGAGGCGTTCCAGCAGGCCGGCCCGGCGCTGGTGCCCGGCTTGGCGGCGCGGAGGGTGATGGTCGGCCCCGGCCAGGCGGTCGAGGTCGGCCGGCTGCACTGGACCACGAGCCTGACCGGCGTCGGCACGCAGTTCCACCCGGCGCTGCGCCGCTTGGGCGATGCCATGCGGTCAACCGTCCCGGCGGCCGACCGGCCCGCGCTCTACATCTGCCGCGGCGACAGCGCCAACCGGCCGCTGCGGAACGAGGCTGAGGTCATGCGGCTTTGCGCGGACCGGGGCTTCCACGTCGTGCGCCTGGCGACGCTGCCGGTGGCGGAGCAGGTCGCGCTGTTCGGGGGCGCGCGGCGGATCGTGGCGCCGCACGGGGCGGGCTTAGGCAACCTGCTGTTCTGCCGCCCAGGCGCGAAGCTGCTGGAACTGCAGATGGACCGTTACGTGAACTGGTGCTTCCGCCGCCTCGCCGCGACGATGGAGGTGCGCTATGGCTGCGTGATCGGACGTGCGGAGCCCCGTGCGGAGCCGGGGGAGGGATGGGTGCATGCCCGCGCCTGGTCGCTCGATCTCGACCGGCTCGCGGCGGCGCTGGACGACCCCGCTTTCGGTCCGGACGAGTAGGAGAGCAAGAGAGCCATGCTGCAACTGCCCCCCGCCCAGCCCGGCATGCGCGAGGACGAGGTCGATACCCCGGCGCTGCTGATCGACCTCGACGCGTTCGAGCACAACCTGGACCGCATGGCCGCCCTGCTGCGCCCCACCGGCGCCCGGCTGCGCGCCCACGCCAAGACGCACAAGTCGCCCGTGGTCGCCCACCTGCAGCTCGCCCGCGGCGCCGCCGGGCAGTGCGTGCAGAAGGTCGCGGAAGCGGAGGCGCTGGCCTGGGGCGGCGTGCCCGACATCCTCGTGACCAACGAGGTCGTGGCCGACGCCAAGCTCGCGCGCCTGCTGGCGCTGTCCCGCATCGCCCGGGTGGCGGTCTGCGCCGACGACCCGGCCAACGTGTCCCGGATCGAGGCGGCGGCGGAGGCGGCGGGGCAGCGCATGACGGTGCTGGTGGAGATCGACGTCGGCATGTCGCGCGCCGGCGTCGCCCCCGGCCCGGACGCGGTGGCGCTGGCGGAGCGCATCGCCGGGTCGCCGCACTTGGCGTTCGGCGGCCTGCAGGCCTACCACGGCAGCGCGCAGCACATCCGCACCGCCGAAGGGCGCCGGGAGGCGGTGGGCCGCGCAGTGGACGACACGCGCCGCACAGTGGAGCAGTTGCGCCAGCGCGGCCTCCCTTGCCCGGTCGTCGGCGGCGCCGGCACCGGCACGTTCGAGATGGAGGCGGCGAGCGGCATCTATAACGAGATCCAGGCCGGCAGCTACTGCTTCATGGACGCGGACTACCGCCGCAACCACGACGGCGTGTCCGACGGGTTCCAGCAGGCGCTGTTCGTGCTGTCGGGCGTGATGAGCGCGGCGCGACCGGGCCTCGCGGTGCTGGACGCTGGGCATAAGGCGGTGGCGGTGGACAGCGGGCTGCCGTTGGTCTGGCAGCGGGAGGACGTGCGCTACACCGGGGCGTCGGACGAACACGGCAAGCTGGAATGGGGGGCGGAGACGAGCGGGCCGAAGCTCGGCGAGAAGCTGCGCCTGGTGCCGGGCCACTGCGACCCGACGGTGGACCGCTACGACTGGTATGTCGGCGTGCGCGGCGGCCGGGTGGAGTGCCTGTGGCCCATCGCGGCGCGTGGCGGGCTGGCATGAGCGGGCCGCACCGCCCGCTCGGCTCCCTGATCGAGCCGGGCCAGCGCGTGCTGCATCCCGGACGGCCGGATTGGGGCGTGGGCCAGGTGCAGTCGGCGGTCGGCGACCGCATCACGGTGAACTTCGAGCATGCGGGCAAGGTGCTGGTGAACGCCGCCGTCGTGGCGCTCGACATCCTGGACGAGGATGACGGTTGAACCCGGCGCCCATCGGCCCGACACTATGGGTATGATCGATCCGTTTGGCCGCGCCATCACCTACCTGCGGGTGTCCGTCACTGACCGCTGCGACCTGCGCTGCGTGTACTGCATGTCGGAGGACATGACCTTCCTGCCCAAGGCCGACGTGCTGTCGCTGGAGGAGCTGGAGCGTCTGTGCGTCGCCTTCATCCGGCTCGGCACCAACAAGATCCGCATCACCGGGGGCGAGCCGCTGGTGCGCCGGGACGTGCAGCTCCTGTTCGGGCGGCTCGGGCAGCGTCTGGGCCAGGGCCTCGATGAGCTGACGCTGACGACCAACGGCACGCAGCTCGCGAAGCACGCCGACGCCCTCTACGCCGCCGGCGTCCGCCGGGTGAACGTGAGCCTCGACACGCTGGACCCGGCGCGCTTCGCCGCGATCACCCGGTGGGGCAAAATTGAGAAAGTGCTGGACGGCATCGCGGCGGCGAAGGCGGCCGGGCTGCACGTGAAGATCAACGCCGTCGCGCTGAAGGGCGTGAACGAGGACGAGATCGACGCCATGCTGGCCTGGTGCGGGGAGCAGGGCCACGACCTGTGCCTGATCGAGACGATGCCGATGGGCGACATCGGCGGCGACCGCACGGACCAGTACCTGCCGCTGTCCCTGGTCCGCGCCCGGCTGCGGCAGCATTGGACGCTGCACGGCACCGACTACCAGACTGGCGGACCCGCCCGGTACTACGACGTGGCGGAAACCGGGACGCGGGTCGGCTTCATCACGCCGATGACGCACAACTTCTGCGAAAGCTGCAACCGCGTGCGGCTGACCTGCACGGGAACGCTGTACATGTGCCTGGGCCAGGACGACGCGGCCGACCTGCGCCGGGTGCTGCGCGACGGGGCGACGGACCCGGAGCTGGACGCGGCGGTCCGCCTCGCGATCACCCGCAAGCCGAAAGGGCACGACTTCGTCATCGACCGCCGCAACCCGGCGCCCGCCGTCGCCCGGCATATGAGCCTCACCGGAGGCTGAACACGGGCCGCCCCGGCCGCGTGACCGGTCGCCTGCCGGCGCTGCTGCACGGCGTCAGCTTCGGTGCGGCGTTCCGGGTCTGGCTGCGCGTCGCGGCGCTCAGCTTCGGCGGCCCGGCCGGGCAGATCGCGGTGATGCACCGGATCGTCGTCGAGGAGAAGCGCTGGATCGGCGAGGCGCGGTTCCTGCACGCTTTGGGCTACTGCACCGTGCTGCCGGGGCCGGAGGCGCAGCAGCTTGCGACCTACATCGGCTGGCTGATGCACCGTACCGCCGGCGGCGTGATGGCGGGTGCGCTGTTCGTGCTGCCGGGCTTCGTGTCGATCCTGGCATTGAGCCTGGTGTATGCGGCCTATGGCAGCGTGGGCGCGGTGGTGGCGGCGTTCTACGGGCTGAAAGCCGCCGTGCTGGCCATCGTGGCGCAGGCCGTGCTGCGGGTGGGGCGCAAGGCGCTGCGCAACCGGGTCATGGTGGCGTTCGCGGCCCTGGCCTTTGTGTCGTTGTTCCTGTTCTCGGTCCCGTTCCCGGCCGTGGTGGCGGCGGCCGGGCTGGCCGGGTTCGTCGGCGCGCGCATGGGGTGGCCGGCATTCACTAATGCCGGAAGCGGACACGGCAGCCCCGGGGCGACCGCGAGGCCTGCATTGCTGGACGCCGCCTATGGCGACGCGCTGCCGGACTACGCCCGCCCTGCTGTCGGCGGCGCGCTGCGCGCCGGGGCAGTCTGGCTGACGCTCTGGCTGGTGCCGGTCGCCTGCGTGCTGCTGGCGCTCGGAACGGAGAGCACCTTCGGGCGCATCGCCGTATTCTTCAGCCAGATGGCCGTCGTCACCTTCGGCGGCGCCTACGCCGTGCTGGCCTACGTCGCGCAGCAGGCGGTCGAGGGCTACGGCTGGCTGCGCCCCGGCGAGATGCTGGACGGGCTGGGCATGGCGGAAACCACGCCGGGTCCGCTCATCATGGTGCTGGAGTTCGTCGGCTTCATGGCGGCCTACCGCGATCCCGGGGCATTGACGCCCTGGGTCGCCGGCACGCTGGGGGCGGCGCTGGCCACCTGGGTCACGTTCGTGCCGTGCTTCCTGTGGATCTTCCTCGGCGCCCCGTTTATCGAGGCGCTGCGCGGCAACCGGGCGCTCAATGCGGCGCTGGCCGCCGTCACCGCCGCCGTGGTG
This sequence comes from uncultured Acetobacteraceae bacterium, assembly GCA_964251035.1. Classification (GTDB taxonomy): domain Bacteria; phylum Pseudomonadota; class Alphaproteobacteria; order Acetobacterales; family Acetobacteraceae; genus CAHJXG01. The sequence continues at coordinate 4,815 of CAXUJE010000148.1, read as the reverse complement.
GGCGTGATCCTGAACCTCGCCGTCTGGTTCGCGCTGCACAGCCTGTTCCGGGCGCAGGCGCCGGTGCGCGGGTTCGGCCTGTCGTTCGACTGGCCGGTGCTTGGCAGCCTCGATCCTTGGGCGGCGGCGCTGTCCCTGGCCGCGGCGGCGGCGCTGCTGCGGTGGAGGGCCGGGGTGATCCCGACCCTGGTGGGCTGCGCGCTGGCCGGGATCGCGCTGTATCTCGCTGGAGTGACGGCGTGACGGGCCGTTCAGTTCGCGGTGCGTGCCGCACCGGCCACGTCTCGTCCGGCGATCAACAGCCACGTGCCGATTAGCCCTTGAGTTCCGTTCCGTTCGAGCGCGTTGGCCGCATTACCACCAGTCCTGAAGCGGGGCAGTTCGTCCTGGTGCGCGACGACCGGGAGCGGACGGGCGGGTTCCTGATCTTTCAATCTTCCGCGCCGGACGTGTTCTCAGCGCCCAAAGTTTATGACACCTGGGTCGAGCAGCGCGAGGATCTGGAAACCTTTTTTGCGGAAGCAGGCTGGGCCGTCGAGTGGCCAGCGTCTTCTGCCCATTGACGGTCTGGCAGCGAGGCCGCGGCAAGAAGTGTCAGGAGGCGGGCGCCCAGCCGGTGATGCTGGCGAGGCGCAGGGTCGCCACCGTGCGGCCATCCTGCTGCGGCACGGCGGACAGCGCCGCGGGGAACAGCGCGCCGGGCGGAATGCGCCGGTCCCGCAGCGCCACCGCGTTGCTCTCCCCCGCCGCGCGCAGGTCGCGCAACAGGGCGAGCGGGTCGGCGTAGCGCAAGGAAATCTCCTCCACGTCCGCCACCGGCAGCGCGAAGCCGGCGCGCTGCAGCAGGGCCGCGAGGTCGCGCAGCTCGGGAAACGGCGACACGCGCGGGGACGCGCCGCCCGTCAGCGCGGCCTCCGCCTCCGTCAGCGCGGTGCGGAGTTCGCCCAGCGTGCCCAGCGACGGCAGGCTGGCGAGCAGCAGGCCGTCGGGTTCCAGCGCCTGCCGCAACTGGATCAGCGCGCCGGGCAGGTCGTTGACCCAGTGCAGCGACAGGCTCGCCACCACCAGGTCGAAGCTGCCCGGCGCGAAGGGCAGCCACTCCTCGTCCGCCGCCACGCACAAGCCCCCGTTCACCGCCGCCATGGGCGCCGACAGGTCGCAGCTCACCACCTCGATCCCTCGGGCGCGCAGCAGCGGCGCCACGGCGCCGCGCCCGCCCACGTCCAGCGCCCGGGCGAAGCGGCGCGTGGTGTCGTCGAGCCGGTCCAGCAGGCGCTCGGCACAGTCCGCCAGGAGGTCGGCAACCTGGCCCACGCTGGCCGCCGCGCGGTCGCGATGCAGGCGCACGGCCCGGCGGTCGAAAACGGTGGGGTCGCTCATCCCAATCATGTGCGGACGCCCCGGCCTTATGCCAAGCATTTTGACCGGGCCGCCGCGCACCCGGTAAGCTGCGCGGACGACAGCCAAGGGGACAACCCATGAACGCGCCCGCAGCTTCCGCCGCCCGCACCGCCGCCGTCGCCTCAACCATGGACCGCATCAAGGCCATCGAGCGCAAGGGGGGCGTCACCCGCCCGGCGCTCGACGCCATCCTGGCCGAGATGCTGGACCTCGCGGGGCACGAGGCGCTGTTCCCGCAAGCCGAGTTCCCGCCGCCGCCCGCGGGCGAGAAGGGGTCCCAGCGGTACCTGCTGCAAGAGGACCCGGACGGCCGGTTCGCCATCTACCTCCTGGCGCTGAACCCCGGCAATTCCACCAAGCCGCACGACCACACCACCTGGGCGGTGGTGGCGGGGGTCGAGGGCCAGGAGCTGAACCGGGTGTACCGCCGCACGGACGACGGGGCGGTGCCCGGCAAGGCCAGCCTGGAGCCGGTGCGCGAGGTGATGGTGGAACCGGGCCGCGGCATCGCGCTGATGCCCGACGACATCCACAGCATCCACACCTCCGGCACGGCGCCGACCCGGCACCTGCACGTCTATGGCCTGGCGCTGGAGAAGCTCGATGCGCGCCAGGGCTTCGACCTCGAACAGGGCACGGTGCAGCCGTACAACAAGGCCTTCATGAAGCCCACCGCGAACCGATGACCCGCATCGACTCCGGGACGCTCCGTGCCTGGATCACGGACGGACGCGAGCTGGCGATCCTGGACGCGCGGGAGGAGGGGGAGTTCGGCGCCGGCCACCTGTTCTGGGCGGTGCCCTGCCCGCTGTCCCGCGCCGAGCTGCGCGTGCCGGTGCTGCTGCCGCGCCTCGGCACGCGCATCGTCTGCGTCGATGACGGGCGGGGCCTGGCGGAGTGGCTGGCCGAGTACTTGGCCGGGCAGGGGGCCACCGACCTGCATGTGCTGGCAGGCGGCACCCCGGCCTGGGAAGCCGCCGGGTTCGTGCTGTTCAGCGGCGTGAACGTGCCGAGCAAGGCGTTCGGCGAATGGGTCGAGCACCATTACGGCACCGAGAGCGTCGATGCCGTTGAGCTGAAAGGCTGGATCGATGGGGGCCGCGACATGGTGGTGCTCGACAGCCGGCCGCTGGAAGAGTTCCGCGCCATGTCGATCCCGACCGGCATCAACGTGCCCGGCGGCGAGCTGGCCTACCGTATCGGCGACCTGGCGCCGGACCCGGCGACGCTGGTGGTGGTGAACTGCGCCGGGCGCACCCGCAGCATCCTGGGTGCCGAAAGCCTGCGCCGCGCCGGGGTGCCGAACCCGGTGGTGGCGCTGCGCAACGGCACCATGGGGTGGGAACTGGCCGGCTTCGCATGCGAGCGCGGCCAGGACCGGCGCTATGCCTCGGGAACCCCGGCCACTGCGGGCCTCGCGCTCGACCGCGCCCGCGCCTTCGCCGAGGGGTCGGGCGTCGGGGTGATCGGGCCGCTGGACCTGGAGCGGTTCCTGGAGGACCCGGACCGCACGCTGTATGTGCTGGACGTGCGCGACCCCGGCGAGTTCGCGCTCCGTCACCGCCCGGACAGCCGCAACGCGCCGGGCGGGCAGTTGATCCAGGCGACCGACGGATGGATCGCCGTGCGCGGCGCGCGCATCGCGCTGCTGGACGATGACGGCGTGCGCGCCCGCATGGCCGGGGCCTGGCTGCGGCAGATGGGCCACCGCGACGTGTTCGCCGTGGAGGGCGGGCTGGACGACGCCGGACCCGCTTCTGCCGTGCCGCCGCCTTTGCCGCAGGCGCCGCCGGCCGCGCCGAGCGGCCTCGATGGCGCGCTGGTCATCGATCTCGCGCGCAGCGTCCAGTTCCGCGCGGGCCACATCCCGGGCGCCGTCTGGGGCATCCGCACCCGGCTCGACGCGCTGCGGGACCGGTTGGCCGGTGCGAAGCACGTCGTCGCAACCTCGCCCGACGGCGTGCTGGCCCGGCTCGCGGTGGCGGAGCTGCGGGGCCTGACCTCCGCGCCGGTGAAGGCGCTGGACGGCGGCACGGCCGCATGGGCCGCCGCCGGCAATGCCTTGGTTGCAGACCGCGCCGACCCGCCGGACGAGGCCTGCGTCGATGCTTATCTCCGCCCCTACGACCGCAATTCGGGGGTGGAAGAGGCGATGCAGGCGTACTTGGATTGGGAGATCGACCTGCCGCAGGGAATCGAGCGTGACGGCACGGTTGCCTTTGGCGTCTGATTGGCTGCTGGCGTCTGGACGCCGGGGAGCCGGGCTGCTGCTGGATGTGCTGCTGCCGCCGCAGTGCCTGACCTGCGACGCGCCGGTGGGGGCGCCGGGGCAGTTCTGCGCTTCCTGCTTCCGCCGCACGGGCTTCGTGACCGACCCGTGCTGCACGTGCTGCGGGCGGCCGTTCGGCTCGGCGCTGCAGGGTGGGACCTCGGGCCTGTGCACGGATTGCCGGGAGCATCCCCCGGCGTGGACGGCGGCGCGGGCGGCGCTGCGCTACGACGACCAGGCCCGGCGCATCCTGCTGCCGTTCAAGCACGGCGACCGGATCGAGGTCGAGATCAGTGGTATCGGCACGCTGAGCAATCCCGTTGTGCGACAGGGAGCCTTCTGATCCGCCACTCGGCTTTTGCCGCCGCCCTGTTCATCAATGGCATCCCAAGCCTGTTGAGAATGTCGTTGCCACGCCCTATCTGCTTGCCATGCCCAGCGAACACGACTTGAGCCGTTTCATTAAGGCGCAGGCCTCAGTCATTGACCAGGTCCGCCGCGAGCTTGCGGACGGACGGAAACGCAGCCATTGGATGTGGTTCATCTTCCCGCAGATAAAGGGCCTCGGTCATAGTTCGACTGCGCAATACTACGCCATTGCCT
>CAXUJE010000148.1:0-532 GCA_964251035.1 uncultured Acetobacteraceae bacterium | reverse complement strand
GGCCGTTCAAGCACGGCGACCGGATCGAGACCGCCCGGGCGCGGGCGCCGCACATGGCGCGCGCCGGGGCGGCGCTGCTGGCCGCGGCGGACTGGCTGGTGCCGGTGCCGCTGCACCGCCGGCGCCTGCTGTCCCGCCGCTACAACCAGTCGGCGCTGCTGGCCCAGCGCCTGTCGCGGCTGTCCGGGCGTCCCATGGTGCTGGACGGGCTGCGCCGGACCCGCGCCACGCCGTCCCTTGGGCACAAGACCGGCACGGAGCGCCGGGCGGAGGTGGCGAACGCCTTCGCCGTGCGGCCGTCGCGCCGGGGGCGGTTCGTGGATTCACGGGTGCTGCTGATCGACGACGTGATGACCTCCGGCGCCACCGCGGATGCGTGCGCCCGCGCGTTGCTGGCGGCGGGCGCCGCCCGGGTCGACGTGCTGGTGGCGGCGCGTGTGGCAGATGCGCGCCTGGAATAGCTTGCACGCCGCCCGGCCGCACCCCAATCCTTGTAGCACGCATGGAGAAAGTGATGCCGAAGGTCGAGATA
>CAXUJE010000147.1:9520-12066 GCA_964251035.1 uncultured Acetobacteraceae bacterium | reverse complement strand
GCGATGAGCGTCCCGAGCAGGGCTTTGCCGCGTCAGCGCGCGTTGTGCGCGTGATCCGGTGCATGGTGATCACGGGTTCCGTTTGATCGTGCTCACCTGGTCCACAGGATCGCGGCCACCCATTCCGGTGATCGTGACCGCTTTGGCGATGGCGGCTTTTAGAGCGGTGCGTCTGGCGGTTTCTCACCCCACGGCAGCCTTTCCCTCTGCTGAGAGCAGGAACCGAGGGCGGGGGATGGGCTGCCAAGCGGGAGCGTGCCGGTGCGCAGGATACGGGACGTTCTGCGGCTGCGGCTGCGGCTGCGGCTGCGGCTGCGGCTGCGGCTGCGGCTGCGCCGTGCCTGCTGGGCCGATGCAGGGCAAGCCCCGCTGGCTCGGCCCCGGCGAGCTCGCGGTCGGAGAGGTGGATGTATTGCATGGTCGTCGCCGGGTCGCGGTGGCCCGCGAAAGTGGCGATGGCGTGCAGCTCCTACCCCGCGCGGGCGAGGTCGGTCAGGCACAGGTAGCGCAGCATATGGGTGCCGAAGCGCGGCACGCCGGCGGCGAGCGCGATCCGGCGCACGATCTTGGACCAGGTCCAAGGCGTCAGCGGCTCGGCGTGGTTGCGCCGCGACTCCGACAGGAACAGCGGCCCGCGCGCCCGGCTGATCCCCACCCGGTGCGCGAGGTAGGCGCGCAGCACTTCGCCGCCGACCGCCGAGCACGGCACCACGCGCTCGCGCCGCCCCTTGGTGGTCTCGGCCCGCACACGCGGCAGTCGGTGCGCAGGCTGCACAGCTCCTCGCGCCGCAGGCCCGCGTCGTAGCCCAGCGCAAGCATGGCACGGTTGCGGATCAGCTCCTGCCGGGCCGCTTCCAGGATGGCATGACCCTCGCAGGCGCCGCAGGCCAGGAAGCGCGAGAAGAGCGCGATATAGGTATCGGACACCAGGCAATAGCCGATCCCACCATAGCCGCCGTAGCGGATGTGATATGAGGACTTCAGGCTTTCGGGATGCACGTCCCGTTTCATGCCGTCCGCGGACGCTGACCCGCCGCTGCTCGCGGTAGTCGCTGCACTCCTCGCTGCCCGGGATGCAGAGGTCGCCCGACTTCCGTTCGTTGGCCACCTGGGTGAACGGGCAGATCTCGAAGTAGCGCCGGCCCACCCCGGCGGGCACGAGGTCGCGGGCGGTGTGCCCGGTGAGCAGCGGCCACCATTTCTCGCCCACCCAGGACAGGTCGAGCGCCTGGCGGGCAGTGGCTGCGTCCGCCTGCGCCGCTTCAACGATGAGGCGCAGCCTGGCCCGGCGGTCTGTGCGATGCGCGAGCAGGAAGGCGATGGCCCGCTCGACGCCACGGTCCTGCGAGGTTGAGACCGGGGCGGCATGGGCCAGGAAGGGCAGGAACGCCGCGCGCTGGCCGCCGTACCGCGGCGTCGGCAGCGGCAGGTAGTTGTTGCCGGCGAAGGCGGCGTGCGCCTCGCACTTGGCCAGGATCGCGTCCGCATCGGGAAGCAGCAGGCCCTTGACGGCGGCCAGGCGCGCATCCCGCTCGGCCGCGCCGTCCAGCGCCTGGGCGATCTGGCCAGAGCCGCCGCCATCAACGCGGGGCGCTTGCTTTCCATTGTGCGGCCCAGGTCGGCCGCGAACTGGCGCAGCTTGCGGTCCGGCACGCCCGCGAACACCTCCGGTGTCACGGCCTGCTCCCGCAGCCAGGCGAGGTGGGCCAGGTGCTCGCGCATGCGCTGCGGGCTGGGCCGCGGCGGGTCCGCCTTGACCTGGTCCCATCCGGACCAGGTGGCGCCCGGGGGCACCACGAGCAGGGTGGTCAGACGGGAGCGCGCCTAGGGCGGCCGCGACCCGGCGGTGGTAGCCGCGGTTGGCCAGGGTGCGGGCGCTGCGTGCGAGGCGGAGCAGCGCGCTGAAGGCAGGCAGCTCGCGGCGGCAGCGCAGCAGCTCCTCGATGTCCGGCGAACCTCTCGGTTCGACGCCGGCGTCGACAATGTCGGCCAGGCCGTCACGGGTGCGCGCTGCCTCGATGCAGGCCCGTGCGGCCATGCCGCGCGCCTCAGGGTCGTAGGCGTCGACGCCGGCATGGGCGCGCACAAGCGTTGCGAGGCGGACGCGGTAGGTCGTGTCGTCGTAGCCGGCGAGGTCGGGGGTGGCGCGGGCCAAGCAGGCAGAAGCGGCGACGTGGGCGAGGACCGCCGCCGGCACGTCAGCAAGCCGGACGACGTGCCCGAGGTGCTGGAATGTCCTGAGCAGGACCAGGAGCGCCAGGCGTGGGCCGGGTTGGCGCGTCCGCTGCCGCGCGAAGGCGATCTCGGCCGCACTCGGCGTGAACGCTTCCAGCTCCGCCGGCCCTGGCTGGACGGGCAGCCGCGGGTAGGCGGTGTCGGCGATGACCGGCACGGCGCGCGGTCAGGCCTGCAGGGAAGCTGGGGCTGGCGCGGCCGTCTCGACGCCGGCCTGCCTCGGCATCTTGCGCACGTCCGATGCTGAAAGGCGCTCCCGGGCGGCGATCTGGCGCAGGCTCAGCCCCTCGCCCTTGAGCGCCACGACGCGC
>CAXUJE010000147.1:0-9510 GCA_964251035.1 uncultured Acetobacteraceae bacterium | reverse complement strand
CCCCCCCCCCCCCCCCCCCCCCCCCGCGCCGGGGCAAAGCTGAATGGACGACGCCCGAAGGCCTTGTGGCCAGGCGGCTAGAACGTCAGCCCTTTGAACTCCCGCGTGCGTGCCGTCAGCGCCGTTTCGACCGGCAGGCGCTCCATGCTGCTTGCGCCGTAGAAGCCGTGGCACAGCCGGCTGTTCTGCAAGACGTAGGCGGCGTCGCCGGGTTCGGCGATCGGCCCGCCGTGGCACAGCACCAGCACGTCCGGGCGGATGCGCCGGGCCGCCTCCGCCCACAGGTCCAGGTCCTGCACGCAGTCCGCCAGCGTGCGCGCCGTTTCCGCGCCGACGCTGCCGCCGGTCGTGAGGCCCATATGCGCGACGATCAGGTCGGCGCCGGCCTGCGCCATCTCCGCCGCCTCATGCTCGTTGAACACGTAGGGCGTCGTGAGCAGGTCCTGCGCATGGGCGGCGCGGATCATGTCGATCTCGTGCCCGAAGCCCATGCCGGTCTCCTCCAGGTTCTGGCGGAACACCCCGTCGATCAGGCCGACGGTCGGGAAGTTCTGCACGCCCGCGAAGCCCAGGCGCCGCAGCTCCGCCAGGTGCTGGCCCAGCAGCAGGAACGGGTCCGTCGCGTTGACGCCCGCCAGCACCGGCGTATGGCGCACCACCGGCAGCACCTCCCGCGCCATGTCCAGCACGATCTCGTTGGCGTTGCCGTAGGCGAGCAGCCCGGCGAGCGAGCCGCGCCCCGCCATGCGGTAGCGGCCCGAGTTGTAGATCACGAGGAGGTCGATGCCGCCGGCCTCCTCGCACTTGGCCGACAGGCCGGTGCCGGCGCCCCCGCCGACGATGGGCTGGCGGTGGGCGGCCATGTGCTGGAACCGCTCCATGATCTGGCGCCGGGCCGGGCGTGCGGACCCGGCCGGAGATGGGGCGTCGGTCATGCGATCTCCCGGAACTGCGCCGCCAGCGCATGGGCGAAGGCGCGGTCGTTGATGTGGTGCGGCAGCTCGATCAGGCGGCGCTTCTCGGTGGCCCGCAGGCCAGACCGCAGCGCCGCGAACAGGGCGTCGTCGGCGTCCGGGTCCCAGAACGGCTGGCCCGGCGCGTCCAGCGCCGACACGCCGCCCAGCGGCAGCAGCAGCCGCACCGCCCCCTCGCAGCGGTTGAGCCGCTCGGCGATCCACGCGCCCACCGCATGGTTCTCGGCCGCGGTGGTCCGCATCAGCGTGACCTGCGGGTTGTGGACATGGAACAGCCGGTCCCCGTAGCGCCGCGGCACGGTGTCCTTTGCCCCGAAGTTGACCATGTCCACCGCGCCCACTGAGCCGACATAGGGCAGCCCGGTGCGCGCCACGGCGCCGAAGCGGTCCTCGGTGCAGGGGAACACGCCGCCCATCAGCAGGTCCGGCACCTCCGTCGTGGTCGCGTCCACCATGCCGGCGAGCAGGCCGGATTCCGCAAGCTTCTCCATGCTTTGCCCGCCCGTGCCGGTGGCGTGGAACACGTAGGGCTCGAAGTCCGTCTCCAAGGCCTCGCGCACGGCCGTCACGCAGGCCGTCGTGACGCCGAACATCGTCAGGCCGACGCCGGGCTTGTCGGCCTGTCCTGCCGGGACGGCGTGCAGCGCCATGCCGGCGGCAGCGTGGGCCGCGTTGCCGATGACGCGCCGGCTGATGGCGTTCAGCCCGGCCACGTCCACGACCGAGTACATCATCGCGATGTCGGTCGGGCCGACATAAGGCGCCACGTTGCCGGAGGCGACGGTCGAGACCATCAGCTTCGGCACGCCCGCCGGCAGCGCGCGCATCGCCTGCGTCACGATAGCCGTGTTGCCGGAGCCGCCCAGCCCGAGCACGGCGCCGATGTCGGTCCGCCCGCCAAGCCACGTCGACAGCGCCTCCGCCATGGCAGCGACGGCCCGGCCGCGGTCGCCGCCGCCCAGCACGGCGGCCCCATGCGGGTGCGCGGCCGCGACCTCCGCAGCGGAAACGTCCGCCACGCCCGCGCCGCCGCCTGGCCCAGTGCCCACGTCTACCAGCACGGCGCGGGCGCCGGCCCGCTCCACCATCTGCTTGGCGTAAAGCAGCTCCGGCGCTTTCGTGTCGCAGGTGCCGACGACGTAGACGATCCCCATGCGCTTGCCCTTCCCAATGCCTGCCACTCTGGCGGCTTTGCGTAATGGCGTCCAACCGGAAGCGATGTTGGAGCGTTGGGTCTCGCTGCTTTGCGGGGTTAGAGAACCCGTCCGCCGTTCTCGCAAACCGTGCTCAGCGCCGGTGGGATGGGCGCCATCCTCGGCCGATTGGTCGGCACGTATCCCCTCGCCTGCGTGGTGAACCTCTCGGAACTCGGCGGTAGTGTCGCCCGGAGAGTGTCCACGACGGCGTTCGCCGGAGCCGCTGCACTTGGTGCTGGACGAAGCCGACCCTTGGGTGCTGCAGCGGGCGCAGGCAAAAGGCCAGGTCCTGCTGGGGCATGTCGAGAAGGTCGTCCGCCGCGGCCGCGTGCGGGGCTTCGTGCCGTGGCTGATCACCCAGCGCCCGGCGGTGCTGCACAAGGACGTGCTCAGCCAGGCCGACATCCTGGTTTCGACGAAGCTCACGCCGAGCCAGGACCGGTCCGCGATCGGCTGCTGGATCGAAGGCCAGGCAGACCGCGCCGACCGTCGGCGCATCTTGGCCGAGCCGCCGCAGCTCGCCCGCGGCGAGGGCTGGGTGTGGGCGCCGTCACGTCCAGCAAGCGGTCTTTGGCGACGCTGCAGATGGCGTGGAGCAGCTTGCGCATGGCGGCGGCGAGGGCGGCTGGGCTGTTGAAGCGGGCGGGATCGCCGAGTTCTGCGGTGAGACGGGCGGCGGTTTGCGGCCCGATGCCGCTGATGCTGGCGAGCAGGGTTCCGGTCTCGTGCTCCTGGGGCAGGCGCGCGACGTCGCCCCCGCGCTCGGCGAGCCTGCGGCGCCACAGGCCGAGGTCCCGGCAGGCATCGCGTGCCTGGACGCGGCAGGCGACGCCGTGGTGGGCGCGAGGTCCTCGGCCTGGAAGCGGTGCGGGCGCAGCGGGTTGATCAGCGCCCCATCGTGACCGGCAGCCGCGAGAACTGCGAACAGGTTGCGCCAGGAGTGGCCTGTGGCCTCCATGGACGACGACACGGCACCCAGCCAGCGCGGCCGGCGCATCCGGATGGTCCAGGGGCAAAGGGCGCCTGGGTTGGCAGGAGGCGGCCGCATGTGGAGGCGGCCATGTCCCGCTGTCGCAGCGCGTCCGCTGAGAACGCCGCGGGCAGGCGCACCACGTTCACTGTCCGATTTGTGCACCAACGCCCTTACAAGCCGTCTGGCATGTGTTGTGTTGTTGGTTTAAGCCTTGTCGCACACGGCACATGGCGTACGTGACGCCTCAGTTGGTGCTTGAAGGGAAGCTGGTGGGATGATCGGCATAGTCCGGATTGCGTTGAGCCGGCCCTACACTTTCGTGGTCATGGCGTTCTTGATCCTGATCTTCGGCGTCATTTCCGCCTTCAGGACGCCGACGGACATCTTTCCCAACATCGGCATTCCAGTCATCAGCGTGGTCTGGAGCTACAACGGCCTCCCGCCAGAGGACATGTCCGGCCGTGTGGTCTATTACTATGAACGCACGCTCAGCAGCCAAGTCAATGACATCCAGCACATTGAGTCGCAATCCCTTGCGGGCTACGGTGTGGTCAAGATCTTCTTTCAGAACGGCGTGAATATCAATGCTGCCCTGGCGCAGGTCACGGCGGCGTCGCAAACCGTGCTCAAGCTCCTGCCGCCCGGCATCACGCCCCCCTATGTGCTGACCTTCAACGCCTCCAGCGTCCCCATCCTGCAGCTCGCCCTGTCCAGCAAGAGCCTCACCCAGACCCAGATGCAGGACTTCGGGCAGAACTTCATCCGTCCGCAGCTGGCGACGGTGGCGGGGGCCGCGATCCCCTCGCCGTACGGCGGCAAGGTGCGCCAGGTCCAGGTCGACGTGAACCAGGACAAGCTGCAGGGCTATGGCCTGTCCGTCCAGGACGTGGTGGACGCGCTTGCCGCCCAGAACCTGATCACGCCGGTCGGCACGCAGAAGATGGGCAAGTTCGAATACACGGTCGCCTTGAACGACGCGCCCAAGGACATCGCGGCGCTCAACGACCTGCCCATCAAGCGGGCGAACGGCACGATCGTCTACATCCGCGACGTGGCCTTCGTGCATGACGGCAGCCCGCCGCAGATCAACGTCGTGCACGTGGACGGCAGCCCGGCCGTGCTGATGACCATCCAAAAGGCTGGGTCCGCCTCGACGCTGGACATCATCGACGGCGTCAAAGGGCTGCTGCCCAAGATCGCCGAGTCACTGCCCAAGAGCCTCAGCCTCAAGGCCGTCGGCGACCAATCGGTGTTCGTCACCAGCGCCGTCTCCAGCGTGATCCGCGAGGGCCTCATCGCCGCCGGGCTGACCGGGCTGCTGATCCTGGTCTTCCTTGGCAGCTGGCGTTCGACCCTGATCATCACCGTGTCCATCCCGCTCGCCATCCTGGCCTCGCTGACGGCGCTTTCCGTGCTCGGCGAGACCATCAACGTCATGACCATGGGCGGCCTGGCGCTCGCCGTCGGCATCCTGGTCGACGACGCCACGGTGACCATCGAGAACATCAACTTCCATCTCGAGCAGGGCAAGCAGATCGAGACGGCCATCATGGACGGCGCCCGGCAGATCGTGGTGCCGGCCACCGTCTCGCTGCTCTGCATCTGCATCGTGTTCGTGCCGATGTTCGGCCTCGGCGGCGTCGCCGGCTACCTGTTCCGCCCGCTGGCCGAGGCGGTCGTGTTCGCCATGATCGCGTCCTACGTGCTTTCGCGCACGCTCGTGCCGACCATGGCCGCGTTCCTGCTCCGCAACCAGACGCACGAGCACCACGAGGCCGGGCATGAGCCGCCGCCCACGCGCAACCCGCTCAAGAAGTTCCAACGCGGGTTCGAGCGGAACTTCGAGCGGCTGCGCGGCGGCTACCGCCGCCTGCTGGAGGGCGCGATGGAACGGCGCTGGCTGTTCGTCGCGGGCTTCCTCGGCATCGTGCTGGCCTCCTTCGGCCTGGCGCCTTTCCTCGGGCAGAACTTCTTCCCCTCCGTGGACGCCGGCCAGATCAAGCTGCATGTGCGCGCCCAGACCGGCACCCGCATCGAGGAAACGTCACGCCTCGTCGCCCAGGTCGAAGACGCCGTGCGCAAGGTGATCCCGCCCAACGAGCTGGACACGGTGGTCGACAACATCGGCCTGCCGGTGAGCGGCATCAACATGGCCTACAACAACTCGGGCACGATCGGGGTGGAGGACGCCGACATCCTGATCTCGCTCAAGGAGGACCTGCCGGCCGCAGGCTATGTCGACACGCTGCGCGAGCAGTTGCCGCGCATGTTCCCGGAAGCGAGCTTCTCCTTCCTGCCCGCCGACATCGTCACCCAGATCCTGAACTTCGGCCTGCCGTCGCCGATCGACGTCCAGGTGGTCGGCAACAAGATCGCGGAGAACCGCGCCTACGCCAACAAGCTGCTCGACCGCATCAGCCGGGTGCCCGGCGTGGCCGATCCCCGCGTCCAGCAGCAGTTCAACCAGCCGACGCTGAACGTCGCCGTGGACCGCTCCTTCGCCAACCAGGTCGGGCTGACCGAGCGCAATGCGTCCACGACCATGCTCGACACGCTGGCCGGCAGCATCCAAACGGCGCCGACCTTCTGGCTCAACCCGCGCAACGGGGTGTCCTACCCGATCGTGGTCCAGATGCCGCAATACTACATCGACACCCTCAACGACCTGAAGAACATGCCCATCACCGCGCCCGGCGGTTCCCAGCTCCTGGGCGCCATGGCCAGCATCACCCGCGGGCCGACCGACGCGGTGGTTTCGCACTACAACGTGCAGCCTGTGATCGACATCTACGCCACCACCCATGGCCGCGACCTCGGCGCGATCGCGGCCGACATCCAGTCGATCCTGAACGAGACCGCGTCCGAGGTGCCGACCGGCTCCTCGGTGGTGCTGCGCGGCCAGGTGACCACGATGACGAGCGCCTATAAGCAGTTGTATAGCGGCCTGGCTTTTGCAATCGTTCTGATCTATCTGCTGATCGTGGTGAACTTCCAGTCCTGGCTTGATCCGTTCGTCATCATCACCGGGCTGCCGGCGGCGTTGGCCGGCATCGTGTGGATGCTGTTCATCACCCACACGACGTTGTCCGTGCCGGCGCTCACGGGCGCGATCATGTGCATGGGGGTGGCAACGGCCAACTCCATCCTTGTAGTGAGCTTCGCCCGTGAGCAAATGGAGGCGGGGGCGGACGCGCTGACGGCCGCAGTCGAGTCTGGGTTCGGGCGGTTCCGCCCTGTGCTCATGACCGCGCTGGCGATGATCATCGGCATGCTGCCGACCGCTCTCAGCGCCGAGCAGAACGCGCCGCTCGGCCGGGCCGTGATCGGCGGCCTGATCTGCGCGACGTCGGCGACGCTGTTCTTCGTGCCGGTGGTGTTCAGCATCGTGCACGGCCGCAAGGCCCGCGCCTCGCATCGGGCGCCGGCTCAGCCGCTTCCCTCCCACACCTAAGCCGTTCGGAGCTTTGATGTCTGCTGACATGCCAGAGAAAACGCCGAAGAAGCGGTCCTGGGGACTGCGGATCGCCGGCTTGGCCGCCCTGGCGGGCGCAGTCGTGCTGGCCGTGGTCGGCATCATGAGCCGACAAAGCGACGACGCCAAGCTGGCGAAATGGACAGACGCCCAGGCTGTGCCGTCCGTGACCGTGATCCACGCCAAGCACGGAGCGCCGGAGCAGGAAATCGTGCTGCCGGGCGACATCCAGGCCTGGAACCAGGCGCCGCTCTACGCCCGGGTGAGCGGCTACCTGAAGTCCTGGAACCGAGACATCGGCGCGCGCGTGAAGGCGGGCGACCTGCTCGGGTCGATCGAGGCGCCCGACCTGGACCAGCAGCTCGACCAGGCCCGCGCCCGCCTCGCCAGCGTGCAGGCCGACGCCAAGTTGGCCACCCTCACCTCCAAGCGGTGGAAGGCGCTGCTCGGCAGCAACTCCGTCTCGCAGCAGACGGCCGACGAGAAAGGGGGCGACGCCGAGGCCAAGGCGGCGATGGTGAATGCCGCCGCCGCCGACGTGAAGCGGCTGGAGGCGCTTGAAAACTTCAAGCGGCTGGTCGCGCCGTTCGACGGCGTGGTCACGGCCCGCAACACCGACATCGGCGACCTCATCAACGTAGGGGCCGGCGGCAAGCCGCTGTTCACCGTATCGGACATCCGTCAGGTGCGGATCTACGTCCGTGTGCCGCAGGCCTACGCGTCCGAGCTGCGGGCCGGGATGGATGCCGACTTGAAGCTGGCGCAGTACCCGGGCCAGGCGTTCCACGCCAAGCTGCTGACGACATCCAACGCGGTCTCCGAAGAGTCGCGGACGGTGCTCGTGCAGCTCGTCGCCGACAACCCCGATGGCAAGCTATGGCCAGGCTCCTACGTCGAGGTGCATTTCAAGCTGCCGACCGACTCCGACATCCTGACCCTGCCCACCAGCGCCCTAGTGTTCCGCGAGCACGGCATGGAGGTCGCGACCGTCGGCCCGGACGACAAGGTGGCCATGAAGCCCATCAGGATCGGGCGCGACCTCGGCACGGAGGTAGAGGTGACATCCGGCATCCTGGCCGGCGACAAGGTCGTCAACAGTCCGCCCGACTCGCTGGAAGCGGGCACGGTGGTGAAGGTCGCCAACTCCGACGCCGAGCCAAACAAGCAGGGCGCCGCGGTGGCGGCAAGCACCGGAACCCCGCGGTGAGGGTTGGCGCCTGCGCCGCAACTGCGGCTGCCCTCGTCACGCTGGCCGGATGCGACTTGGCGCCGAAGTACGAAATTCCACTCGTGAGCGTGCCGGTCGACTACAAGGAGGCGGGCCGCTGGCAAACGGCCAGGCCGGCCGACGCGCTGCCCAGAAGTGACTGGTGGACGATGTACGGCGACCCGACGCTGGACCAGCTCGAAGGCCGGATTGACAACGGCAGCCCCACCCTTGCTGCGGCACTCTCAGTCTCCGACCGGGCGCGAGCCCTTTCCCAGGAGGCGGAAGCCGGGCTGTACCCGACTCTCGCCGTGGAAGCCCATTCCAACACGGACCGGCAATCCAACCGTCGTCCTCGGCGCGGCAAAGGGCAGCCAAACCAATATCTGGACAACGCCATCAGCGCGCAAGCCAACTATGAGATCGACTTCTGGGAGCGCGTCGCCAACTCGATCAAGGCAGGCAAGGCGGCCGCCCAAGCCAGCGCAGCCGACCTGGAAACCGTCCGGCTGAGCCTGCACGCCGAGCTAGCGAACGCCTACCTGGAGATGCGCAGCCTCGACGTCGAGGCCAAGTTGCTGCGCGACACCGTCACAGCCTATGGCAGGGCGCTGCAGCTCGTGAAGAACAGGCTGGCCGGACAGATCGCCTCCCAATTAGACGTGACCCGGGCGCAAACGCAATTCTCGTTCGCGCAGGCCCAGGAGTCGGACGTCATAGCCCGGCGGGCCTTGCTGGAGCATGCCATCGCCGTGCTGGTCGGCGTCACGCCGTCGGAGATGTCGATCCCGCCGGCCATGATCGACATGCGGGTTCCAGAGGTGGCGACCGGATTGCCCTCGACGCTGCTGCAGCGCCGGCCCGACATCGCCTCCTCGGAGCGGATCGTGGCGGCGGCCAACGCCACGATCGGCGTGGCCAAGGCGGCCTTCTACCCCAACATCTCGCTCAACGTTCTGTATGGCTTTCAGGACACCGGGTTCAACCTCCTCAGCTTGCCCAACGATTTCTGGGCCGTGGGCCCTGGGCTCCTGCTGCCCGTTTTCGAAGGCGGCCTGCGCCGGGCTCAGGAGGCAGCCGCAGTCGCGGCCTATCAACTCGCCGTGGCGAACTACAAGCAAACCGTGCTGACCGCCTTTCAGGAAGTCGAGGACAACCTTGCGCTGCTGCGGGATCTCGGCGAGGAAGAGCGATACGAGAACACGGCGGTGGCCGCGGCGAAACAAACCGTGGCGGCATCCATGTCGCTCTATACGGACGGCGCGATCAGCTACCTTGAGGTCGTGACCGCCGAGCAGGCCGAGTTGCAAGCCGAGCAGACCGTGATCGGCCTGCACGCGCGCCGCATGGCGGCGAGCGTGGGACTGGTCCGTGCCCTGGGGGGCGGTTGGAATCGCAGCGACCTGCCAGATTTGAAGGGCTGACCGCACCCTCCATTTCGGATATGGCTCTTGTTGAACTCCAAGGTGGTACCGGGTCCGTTATGCAAACAGGCCCGCGATGAGCGTATCGAGCGTGGCTTTGCCACGTCGGCGAGCATCATGCACGAACTGGAAAAAGCTGAGGTAAAGCGGCAGCTTGCCTTGCGAAGGCCTCGGTGCGGTCGCAACCAGGAGCGCAGCCAGGGCCATCAGTTCTAGAGCGGATTGCGGGTTAGTTTGGCGGGTATCCTGCGTGGCGAAACCACC
>CAXUJE010000146.1:3358-12117 GCA_964251035.1 uncultured Acetobacteraceae bacterium | reverse complement strand
CAGCAAGCGGGGCAGCAAGCGGGGCAGCAGGCTCTGCCACATCATCCGACCACCCGCGCCCGCCAATCGGCGAGCACGTCGGCGAGGGTCTGTTCCCAAGGGATCGCCGGTGCCCACCCCAGCACGCGCCGGGCCAGCGTGGCGTTGCCGACGGCCGCGGGGATGTCGGTCGGGCGCAGGCGCCCGGCGTCGGTCGCGACCTCCGCCCGCACGCCGGCCGCTTCCATCAGCGCGGCCAGCACGTCGCCCACCCGGCGCGGCTGCCCCGACGCCAGGTTCAGCACCGTGCCCGGCGCCAGCGCGTCCGCCCGGGCCAGGCAGGCCGCATAGGCCGCGCAAACGTCCCGCACGTCCAGGAAGTCCCGCAAGGGATCGAGCGCGCCCACCCGCAGCACCGGCGGCTGCAGCCCTGCCGCGATGCGGGCGACCTGCTCGGCGAAGGCTGCCACCACGAACTCGGCCGACTGGCCCGCGCCCGTGTGGTTGAACGGGCGCACGCGCACCACGCGCAGGCCCTCCGCCGCCATCGCGCCCAGCGCCAGGTCGGCTGCTGCCTTGGTGGCAGCATAGGTGTTGAGCGGGGCTGGCAGCGCATCCTCGCCCAGCGGCGTGCCCGCCCGGAACGACGCGCCGTAGATGTCGGCGCTGGAGGCGAACAGCAGGGTGCAGCCGGGCGTCCGCGCCAGCACCGCCCGCGCGACGTTCAGCGTGCCCAGCAGGTTGACCCGCCAGGCATGGCCAGGGTCGGCCCGGGCGGCCCCGATCGCGGCGACGGCGGCCAGGTGGACCACGGCGTCCGGCTGCCCGGCCCCCATGGCCGCGTCGGCCGCAGCCGGGTCGGTGACATCGAATGGGTCAGTCAGCAATGCGGCGCCGGGGAACGCCGTCCTGAGCGCCGGCAGCAGGTGCCGGCCGACAAAGCCGCCGGCCCCCGTGACCAGGATGCGGCGGGGCACCGGCTACCGCGCCATGCGCGCCCGATGCCGGGCGAGGTCGGCGTCCACCATCTCCGCCACCATGGCGTCGAGCGGCACCTCCGGCGCCCAGCCGAGCCGCTGCCGCGCCTTGCTGGCGTCGCCCAGCAGCACGTCCACCTCGGCCGGGCGCATGAAGCGCGCCTCGGTGCGGACGTGGTCCTCGTAGTGGAGGCCGACATGGGCGAAGGCGATGCGGCACAGGTCGCGGATGCTGGTGGTGGCGCCGGTGGCGATCACGTAGTCGTCCGCCTGCTCCTGCTGCAGCATCAGGTGCATGGCCCGCACGTAGTCGCGCGCATGGCCCCAGTCGCGCTTGGCATCGAGGTTGCCGAGCGGCAGCTCGCTTGCCAGGCCGAGCTTGATCCGCGCCACCCCGTCCGTCACCTTGCGGGTCACGAACTCGATGCCGCGCAGCGGGCTTTCGTGGTTGAACAGGATGCCGCTGCTGGCGTGCAGGCCGAAGGACTCCCGGTAGTTGACCGTCATCCAATGGGCGTACAGCTTGGCCACGCCGTAGGGGCTGCGCGGGTAGAACGGCGTGCGCTCCGACTGCACGGGCTCCTGGATCAGGCCGAACATCTCCGACGACGACGCCTGGTAGAACCGCGCCTCCGGCCGCATCAGGCGCACCGCCTCCAGGATGTTGCCGGCGCCGAGCGCCGTGACCGACCCTGTCAGCAGCGGCTGCTGCCAAGACGCGGCGACGAAGCTTTGCGCCGCCAGGTTGTAGACCTCGTCCGGCTTGTGCGTCTGCATGATGCGGATCAGGCTTGACAGGTCGACGAGGTTGCCGTCCACGAGCTGCACGTGGTCGAGCACGCCGAGCCAGCGCAGCCGCTCGCCGATCACGTCGGACGACGCGGAGCGCCGCATCAGGCCGATGACCTCGTAGCCCCGGTCCAGCAGATGCTGGGCGAGGTAGGCGCCGTCCTGGCCGGTGACACCGGTGATCAGGGCTTTGGGCACAAGCGGTCCCTCATATCAGGCGCGGCCATAGGTGTCCTCCACGCGGACGATGTCGTCCTCGCCCAGGTAGCTGCCCGACTGCACCTCGATCAGCGTCAGCGGGATGCGCCCGGGGTTGGCCAGGCGGTGGGTGCAGCCGAGCGGCAGGTACACGCTCTCGTTCTCCCGCACCATCAACTCCTCGCCGTCGCGTGTGACCAGCGCGGTGCCGCTCACCACGACCCAGTGCTCCGCACGGTGGAAATGCCGCTGCAGCGAGATCTTGTGGCCCGGCGTGACCACGATCCGCTTCACCTGGAACCGGTCGCTCAGGATCAGGCGTTCGTAGAAGCCCCAGGGGCGGTACATCCGGTTGTGCGCCACCGCCTCGTGCCGCCCGGCCCGGCGCAGGCGGTCCACCACGCGCTTCACGTCCTGCGCCCGGTCGCGGTGCATCGCCAGCACGGCGTCGCCGGTGACCACCACCACGGCGTCCTGCAGCCCCACCACCGCCGTCAGCATGCCGTCGCTGCGGACGTAGCAGTTCTCCGCCCCTTCCAGCAGCACGTCGCCCACGGTCGCGTTGCCGGTGGCGTCCTTCGGCGACTGCTCCCACAGCGCGTCCCAGCTCCCCACGTCGGACCAGCCGAGGTCGGCCGCCACCACGGCCGCCACCGTGGTCCGCTCCGCCACCGCGTAGTCCAGGCTGATGTTCGGGCAGGCGGCGAAGGCGGCGGGGTCGAGCCGGGTGAAGTCGAGGTCATGCACCCTGGCTTCCACCGCGCGGCGCACGGCGGCCAGCACCTCGGGGGCAAAGCGCTCCATCTCCGCCAGCAGGGTCGCCGCGGTGAACACGAACATGCCGGAGTTCCAAAGAAACTCGCCCGACGCCACCAGCCGCGCCGCCATCTCCGCGTCGGGCTTCTCCACGAAGCGCGCGAGGGCGTGCACGCCGGGCGCTTCGGCGAGTTCCGGCCCGACCTCGATGTAGCCGTAGGCCGTCTCGGCGCGGTGCGGCTGCATGCCGAACGTCACGATCCGCCCGGCGCGGGCGGCGACGGCGGCGCGGCTCAGTGCGGCATGCAGCGCCTCCGTCCGCTGGATCGACGCGTCGGCCGGCATCATCCACAGCACGGCGTGGGGGTCGGCCTCCGACGCCCGCAGCGCCGCCGCGGTGATCGCCGTCGGCGCGCAACTGCTCGGCGATCAGGAAGCGGTGCTCGTGGTTGCAGACGACGATGGGCGGCGCGAAGCCCGGCCCCGTGCCCCGCCGCGCCGTGTCCTGCAGCATGGTGCGGTCGGACACCAGCGGCCAGAGCTGCTTCGGAAAGCTTTCCCGCGAAACCGGCCACAGCCGGGTGCCGGTGCCGCCGGACAGGATGACAGGAACGATGCTGGTGCCCGACGGGTCGGAAGGCGCGGTCATGGGAGCCTTGGGTGCGGGGGCGGGAATGTGGCGATATCCGTACAGTCGGGCCGCGCCGCTGTCCAGTTGCCGCGGGGCGCCGGGGTCCGCATGATGCGGCGTCTTGGCCGCAAGGGGTTCCATGAAGGTCTGTGTGTTCGGCGCCGGCGCGATCGGCACCCATGTCGCAGGACGGCTCGCGAAGGGCGGCGCCGCGGTTTCCGTCATCGCCCGCGGCCCGCAGCTCGCGGCCATGGAGGCGCGCGGGGTGCGGGTGCACGCGGCGGACGGCGAGATCGAGGCCCGGGTCGTCGCCAGCGCCGACGCGCAGGCCTTGGGGCGCCAGGATGCCGTGATCGTCACGGTGAAGGCGCCGGCGCTGCCCTCCGTCGCCAGGGGCATCGGTCCGCTGCTGGGTCCGGACACCGCGGTTGCCTTCGCGATGAACGGCATCCCGTGGTGGTATTTCCAGGGAACGGGCGCCGCCGGGGAGGGCCGGCGCCTGCCGAAGCTCGACCCCGGCGACGCGCTGCGGGAGGCCGTGCACCCGGCGCGGGTGGTCGGCGGCGTGGTCTATTCCGCCTGCACCGTCACCGAGCCGGGCGTGGTGCACGTCGAGAACCAGCGCAGCAGGATCGTGCTGGGGGCGCCGGACGGCCGCCCATCCGAACGGATCGAGGCGCTGGCCGCCATCCTGCGCGCCGGCGGCCTGGCGATCAACGTGACGGACCGCATCCGCGACGCGGTCTGGGCCAAGCTGCTGCTGAACCTTGGCGGCGGTCCGCTGGCGGTGCTGACCGGCTGCACGCCGGGCCAGTTCTATGCCGAGGACGCCTGCCGCATTGCCACCCGGCGCATCCTGGCGGAAGCGGCCGCCATCGCCGCCGCCATGGGCTACCCCATCGAGCCGAACGCCGAAGGCCAGATCGCCCAGGGCGCCAAGTCGCAGCACAAATCCAGCATCCTGCAGGATCTGGAGGGGGGCCGGCCCATGGAGATCGACGCGCTTTATGGCGTGCCGCTCGACTTCGCGCGCACCCACGGCGTGCCGACGCCGACGTTGGACCTGCTGGCCGCCATGGTGCGGGCGCGGGCGCGGCAGGCCGGCCTCTACGCGAGTTAGGCCGCCTGGCCCAGCACCCAGCCCTCCCAACGCCGTATCCAGGGATCGTCCGGCGCCGCGTCGGGCCGTTCCCCCGCCAGCACCTGCAGCACGCATAGCAGGCCCAGCACGCAGTCCATGCGGTCCTCCCCGGCCGCGTCGGGACCGAAGCCTTGCGCCATCAGGTGGTCGAGCGCCGGGTCCGGCGTGGCGGACAGCGCGGCCATCGACCGCCGCAGGGCCGGCGCCAGCGCCAGGCGGTCGGCATGCCGCCGCTTGCTGCCGCCCATGCGCAGGCCGAGCTGCCGCATCGCTTCCGCCGGGTAGGTTTCCGCCACAACGACTCCGCCGTCAGCCAAGAGCGGCAGCAGCGCGCCGTCGAACGGCCACAGCGCCGGCGGCTGCGACCCGGCCAGCGCCGGCAGCAGCAGGTCGCGCCAGGCGGCGATCGCCGCCTTTCCGGTCTGGTTGGCGCCGAGCGTCCAGAACAGCGGGGCGCCCGCTGGGCGGTGCGGAGTCGCCACGTCGCAGGCCCGCGACAAGCCGGCCGCGCTGTCCAGCCCCAAGGCCAGCGCATGCGACAGCCGCGTCATGCCGCGCACCCCGCGCATCGGATAGAACGGCCGCGCCGGCCCGACCTCGTCAAGCGTGCAGCACACCGAGAGAAAGCCGGGCCGGTCCGTCAGCCCGCGCAGGAAATCCGGGAAGCCTGGGGGAGGGGGCGCAGTGCAACCCGTGCCGAGATGCCGGGCGACATAGGCGCGCGGCAGGCCGATCGGGAAATCGACCCCCAGCGCAACCGGCGCATCCCCGGCGTGGGCGCGAAGCCGCGCGAGCAGCGTCGAGACCTCGCCCACCGGCTCCGCCCGCAGCGCCCAGCCCTCCGCATCCGGCAGCGCGAGCGCCATCCACCGCTTGCCCGGATCGACACTCCAATCCGCGTGGGCGGCGACGGCTCTCAGAGCGGCTTGTGCGCGCGGTCCAGCAGGCGTGAGATGAGGCTGGGCTTTTTCGGCGTCGGTGGGGGCGCGGCGGCCTTGGCCTCGGCGGCAGCGCGCTTCTGCTTGGCGTCCAGCCAGCTTTCCAGCGACTTGCCCGCCTTCGCGGCCCGCTTCTCCTCGTAGGCGCGTTGCGCCGGCGTCAGTGTCTTGGGATCAGCCATCTCAGCCTCCTTCCATGTGTTTTGGCAGCGCCGTGCGCCGGCTTCAAGCCTCTGCCCAGCGGCTGGGATATGACGCCGCGCGCGCCACATGGGACCCTTGATAGCGGCAAAAGGAGCATGAGGTGGCGGAACCGCGGGTGAAGGCGAAGCTGTGGGTGCAGATGGCGCTCCGCATGGGGGACGTGGACGGGCGGCCCGGCGCCGTGCTGCGCAGCGGCGACCCGGACGCCGGCGGCATCCTGGTCGTGCTGCGCGGGCGAGGGGGCCTATGCGTGCTGTCGCAGGTCCGGGCCGGGGAGGGCGATGTCGCTTGGATGCGTGCCACCGGGCCGGGGGAGGTGGAGCAAGACAAGGCCGATGCCTATGTGGCCCGGCAGGTCAACCGCGATCCCGACCTGTGGGTGCTGGAGTTCGAGGCGCCGGATCTCCTGCCGCCATTCGAGGCGCGCATCGTCTGAGAAAACCAAAAAGTTGAAACGATTGCGGCAGGCATGGTGGGGGATTTCACGCCGATGTGTGGTATATCTGCTTAGCTCTGTGTGCTTTTTCGGGTACAGTCGTTGCGAAAGTATTAAGTGCCTTATCGCACTCGCGTTCATCGGTGTTATGGTAAGCGTACCGAGTGGCGGGGGAACAATCCCGCAGGCCCCCGGATGCGTTGAACGCGCAGTTTGTTATTGAGGAGAACAGAGTATGAAACTCCGCAGCGCGCTACTGGCCGCGACCGTCCTGGCCGCTCCCATAGCTGCAAAGGCTGAGGCGATCAGTGGCCTCTACATCGGCGCTGGCGCCGGCGCCAACTTCCTGCAGGACGAGAAGGTGCAGTCTGTCGGCTTCCCGCAGGCTGGCATCCCACAGACCACGTTGAACCCGCGCGGCTCGGGCAACACGAGAATCCGCACCGACGTGGGCCCGATGGCTCTCTTCAACATCGGCTACGGCTTCGGCAACGGCCTGCGGCTCGAAGTCGAGGGCAATTACCGCAGCAACAAGTTCACCGGGATCAGCGGGGGCGGCCTGCAAGGCTTCACCAGGTCCGCCGGCGACGAGCGGAAATACGGCGGGATGGTGAACGTCCTGTACGACTTCGACCCGAACGTGCTCGGCTTCGCCAACATCTTCGGCTTCATCCCGTTCCCGGTTTCCCCGTACATCGGCGTCGGCGCGGGCTATGTTTGGGCGCAGGACCAGAACGTGCGCCTCAGCGGCAACCCGGGTCCGGTCGCCGGCTTCCCGGGCGGCTTCAACGAGCTGGCCCGCACCAATGCGGGGCAGGGCGCCTTCGCCTACCAGGGCATCGTCGGCGCGGCGTTCCCGATCGCCTCGGTGCCGGGCCTGGCCATCACGACCGAATACCGCTTCCTCGGCATGGCAGGCGACCGCAACTACAACTACCAGTACTTCGCGCCGAACGTTGCGACGCGCGCCCGCGTCCGGTTCAATGAGGAGTACAACCACAGCGTCCTGCTGGGCATCCGCTACGCGTTCAACGCCGCTCCGCCGCCGCCGCCGCCGGCACCGGCCCCCGCGCCGGTGGCAGCAGCCGCACGCACCTACCTGGTGTTCTTCGACTGGGACCGTGCGGACCTGACGGACCGTGCGCGCCAGATCATCGCGGAGGCCGCGCAGGCCACCACCCGCGTGCAGGTGACGCGCATCGAGGTGTCGGGCTACACGGACACGTCGGGCACGCCGCGCTACAACCAGGGCCTGTCGGTCCGCCGGGCGCAGAACGTCGCGTCTGAACTCGTGCGCCTCGGCGTGCCGCGCCAGTCCATCACGGTGCAGGGCTTCGGCGAGACCCACCTGCTGGTGCCGACCGCGAACGGGGTGCGCGAGCCGCAGAACCGCCGCGTCGAGATCGTGCTGCGCTGACCGGCACGACCGCTTGCTGAAAGTCAGGCTAAACTAGGGTGGGGCCGGTCCGCGTATGGACCGGCCCTCGCCATGTCCGGAGATCCTGCTGATGCGCCTGCCCCTGCTGGCCGCCACGCTGCTTGCCGCCCCGGCCCTGTTCCACGGCGTGGCCCGTGCCCAGCCGGTCAGCGGCCTTTACATCGGCGCGGGCGGCGGCGGGAACTTCATGCAGGAGGAGCGCGACAAGAGCATCCGTTTCCCAAACGGCACCACGATCCCGTCTGGTGCGCGCGTCGGCTTTGACGCGGGCGTCGTGGCGGTGGGCAGCCTGGGCTATGGCTTCGGCAACGGCGTCCGCGTCGAGCTGGAGGGGAACTACCGCTACAACCGGCCAAGCTCGTTCCACAACATCGGGCAGATCGCCGCGTCAGTTGGCGGTCGGGAGCAGAAATACGGGCCGATGGCCAATGTGCTGTTCGACCTCGATGTCGGCAGTCCCTACGTGTTTCCTTACGTGGGTGCCGGTGCTGGATATTCCTACGTCGCGCGGCGCCTACGGGTAGCCAGCACGGATGGAACCATCAACAGCCAGGGCGGCACCGACAACAGCTTTGCTTATCAGGCGATTGCGGGACTGTCTTTCCCGATACCACCCGTCGTGGGCCTGTCGCTGACGGCCGAGTACCGTTATTATGCGCTGGCCGGCGAGCGTCAATTCGGCCGCAATTTCCCAGAACCTAACGGAACCTCCAGCAGCCAGGTCCGGACGGCGGGCGACGCCAACCACAGCCTGCTGCTCGGGCTGCGCTACGCCTTCAACGTCGCCCCCCCGCCCGTGCCTGCCGCTCCAACGCCGGTCGCGGCCGTGCAGCAGCCAACGCGCAACTACCTGGTGTTCTTCGACTGGGACCGCGCCGACCTGACCGGCCGCGCCCGGCAGATCGTGGCGGAGGCCGCGAGCGCCGCCACCCGTGTGCAGGTGACCCGGATCGAGGTCGCCGGCCATACCGACACGTCGGGCACGCCGCGTTACAACCAGGGCCTGTCGATCCGTCGGGCGCAGGCGGTGGCGGACGAGTTGGTACGCCACGGTGTGGCGCGCGAATCGATCACAACCCAGGGTTTCGGCGAGCGCCAGCTTTTGGTGCCGACCGGCAACGGCGTTCGCGAGCCGCACAACCGCCGGGTCGAGATCGTCCTGCGTTAGGCCGGTAGGACGATCCCGGCCCGGCGCACCCCGGCTAGGACCGGCGGCGGGGCCCCCCCCGCCCCGCCGGGGGGCGCCGGGCCCCGCCCGAAAGGGGGGGGGCC
>CAXUJE010000146.1:0-3348 GCA_964251035.1 uncultured Acetobacteraceae bacterium | reverse complement strand
CCACCGGCGGGGCGCGGCCGGCCTGGCGTCCGCCGGTGCGGCGTCCCCCGGCGGGGCGCACCCCGGCTAAGACCGGCGGCGCGCCCGCGGCCGCACGGCTGGCGCGGGCGCTGCCGCGCATTCAGGTGCGACGACCGGCTGCATGATCGACTTGCCCGCGGCAAAGTCCGTCAGCTCGGCGCCGCTGCGCAGGGCCAGCACCTCGTCGAACGTGCCGAGGTTGTAGCGGCAGAACAGGCTGCCCTGGTTCAGTCCGGTCTGCGACTGGCTGTTGGCAAGCTGGGTGACGTAGCCATCCTGCTCCTGGCGGGCGCGCCGGCCGCCGGCGCGGCTGAAGAAGCTGCTCAGCGCCTTGTCTTGGGAGGTCAGCTCAGGGCGGTACTTCGTTATGAACTCGTTGTATTTCTCATCGGCGCTGCAGGTCAGTGCGGTGACCATCAGCTTCGCCTTCAGCGCCGCCACGTCGAACGCAGGGTAGTCGCCCGGTCGGACACATGGGGCCGCGGCGACAGGGCTGGCCATCAGCCCGACAGCAAGCAGCCCCGACACAAGCATGCGCATGGAAGACATCTCCTACGATTCGGAACGCGATCGTGCCGCGAGCGCGCGGCGGCCGAGGTAAACCGTCTCTTGCCTGGAAGCGCAACCAGCATTTGCAACGATGGCCTGTGGCGCGGTAGCTGTTGCCAAAATGCCGCAGTTGCAGTCTCATAGCGGCATGGCTCCGGTCTGCGGTCCGGAGGTTGCAGTTAGGCACGCTCTGTGCATAACACGCCTTGTGTCTCAACGATGTGGACTGCCTGCTTAAGCGCCTCTTGGAAACGCAGCGACATCAGAATCCCAGGCGCCGACACCATCGAAGCCGTATGCCACGAAAGCCCGACCGCCGAATGCAGCCGAACAGCGCCACCCCGTTCTCCTCCTACGACCCCGGCGCTTTTTATTGCGAGCTGACGGCCCGCGACGGCGACGGCGGCTCCGCGGCGCTGGTGCGGAAGCGGATCAGCGCGATCGGCCTCGACGCCCTCCGCCTGCGGGCGCGGGCGGCGGAACGCGACCTGTTCAACCTCGGCATCACCTTCACCGTCTATTCCGAGTCCAGCGCCATCGACCGCATCCTGCCGTTCGACTGCGTGCCGCGCATCATCGCCGCCAAGGAATGGTCCGTGCTGGAGCGCGGAGTCGCCCAGCGGGTCCGCGCCCTGAACCTGTTCCTGGCTGACGTCTACAACACCCGGCACATCACCCGCGACGGCGTGGTCCCGTCCGAGCTTGTCTATGGCAACGCCAACTACCGGCCGGAGATGGAGGGCTTCCCCGTCCGCTTCGGCACCTATGTCCACATCTGCGGCATCGACTTGGTGCGCGACGAGCGCGGGGCGTTCGCCGTGCTGGAGGACAACGCCCGCACGCCGTCCGGGGTGTCCTACGTCGTCGAGAACCGGCATTTGATGCTGCGCGCCTTTCCGGACCTCGTGGCCGGCATGAAGCTGCGCCCGGTCGATGACTACGGCCGCCGGCTGCGCAGCGCCATGGACGAGATCGCGCCGGAGGGCATCGACAACCCGCAGGTCGTGCTGCTGTCGCCCGGCATCTACAACGCCGCCTACTTCGAGCACGTCTTCCTGGCGCGCGAGATGGGCGTGCCGCTGGTGGAGGGCGCCGACCTGACGGTGGAGGACGACAAGGTCTGGATGCGGACCACGGCCGGGCTGCGCCGGGTCCACACGATCTACCGCCGGATCGCCGACGACTTCCTGGACCCCACTGTGTTCCGCCCCGACAGCCTGCTGGGCGTGCGCGGCCTGATCGGCGCGTGGCGGCATGGCAACGTGACGCTGGCCAACGCCGTCGGCACCGGGGTCGCGGACGACAAGGCGGTGTACGCCTACATGCCGCGCATCATCCGCTACTACCTCGACGAGGACGCCATCCTGCCGAACGTCGAGACCCACATCTGCGGCGAGCCGGAAGGCCTGGCCTACACCCTGGCCAACCTCGACAAGCTGGTGGTCAAGCCAGTGGGGGAGAGCGGCGGCTACGGCATCACCGTCGGCCCGCGGGCGTCTCGGTCCGAACTCGACGCCGCCCGCGCCCAACTGACCGCCGATCCCGCCAACTGGATCAGCCAGCCGATGATCTCGCTGAGCGTGGCGCCCACCTTGACGGAAGCCGGGCTGCGCCCGCGCCACCTCGACCTGCGGCCCTTCGCCATCACCGGGCGGGAAACCTGGGTGCTGCCCGGCGGATTGTCCCGCGTTGCGCTGAAAGAGGGCAGCCTGATCGTCAACTCGTCGCAGGGCGGCGGGTCGAAGGACACCTGGGTGCTGGCGGAATGATCGGCCTCCAGCGCCGCACGCCGCTGCTGACCCGCGACGCGGAGGGCCTGTTCTGGATGGCCCGTTACTTGGAGCGGGTTGAGAACCTCGCCCGGCTGATCGACGTGACGCAGACGTTCGAAAGCCCGGGGCGGGAGGCCGAGTCCTGGGCGGCGCTGGTCGCCATCATGGCGGATGACGCCGGGCTGCGGGAGCGTGGCCTCGCGGTGGACGCCACGAACGTCAAGCGCTTCTACCTGCTGGACCCCACCAACCCGACCGGCATCCCCGCCTGCATCGAGGCCGCCCGCACCAACGCGCGCACGCTGCGCCCGCTGATCAGCACCGAGATGTGGATGCAGCTCAACGTGTTCCACCACGACCTGCTGGCCATCGAGCCTTGGGAGCTGGACGGCGACGCGCTGTCCCGCCTGTGCCGCCGCATCAAGGA
Organism: uncultured Acetobacteraceae bacterium; assembly: GCA_964251035.1. Lineage (GTDB taxonomy): Bacteria > Pseudomonadota > Alphaproteobacteria > Acetobacterales > Acetobacteraceae > CAHJXG01. The sequence goes on along the minus strand of CAXUJE010000146.1, from coordinate 579 downwards.
GGGCGTGCAGGCGCATACCGGCATCACCGAGGGCACGTTCTTCCGTGACCAGGGCTGGCATTTCTACGAGGTCGGCCGGCTGATCGAACGCGCCGCCCAGACGACCCGGCCGTCATCTTGTTCACGTCAGGCTCCGAAGGCACGCCCAAGGGCGTTGTCCTGAGCCATCGCAACATCCTCGCCAACGCCGCACAGGCCGCGGCGCGCATCGACTTCGGGCGCGAGGACCGCGTGTTCAACGCCCTGCCCGTGTTCCACTCTTTCGGGCTGACGGCCGGGCTGATCCTGCCCCTCGTGTCCGGCGTGCCGGTGTTCCTCTATCCGTCGCCGCTGCACTACCGGGTCGTGCCGGAGCTGATCTACGGCAGCAACGCCACGATCCTGTTCGGCACCGACACGTTCCTCGCCGGCTACGCGCGCGCCGCACACCCGTACGACCTCCGTTCGCTGCGCTACGTGCTGGCCGGCGCCGAAGCCGTGCGCCCGGCGACGCGCGTCACTTGGATGGAGAAGTTCGGCTTGCGCGTGTTGGAAGGCTACGGCGTCACCGAGGCCGCCCCCGTGCTGGCGCTCAATACG
>CAXUJE010000145.1:0-12258 GCA_964251035.1 uncultured Acetobacteraceae bacterium | reverse complement strand
ACCCTGTACCTGGGCGCGGTGGTGTCGGGGGTGGGGGCGGGCTTCATCTACGCGACCTGCGTGGGCAACGCGGTGAAGTGGTTCCCGGACCGGCGCGGGCTGGCGGTCGGGCTGACGGCGGGCGCGTTCGGCGCGGGGGCCGCGGTGACGGTGATCCCGATCAAGGCGATGATCTCCGCCAGCGGCTACCAGCACACCTTCCTGGTGTTCGGCATCGCCCAGGGCGCCATCCTGCTCGCGGTCGCCTGGCTGCTGCGCGCGCCCGCGCCGGGGGAGGCGCTGCCGCCGTCGCCGTCGCGCAGGCTGCCGCAGTCGCTGGTCAGCTTCACCCCGCGCGAGATGCTGCGAAGCCCGGTGTTCTGGCTGCTGTACGCCATGTTCGTCATGGTCTCCGCGAGCGGCCTGATGGCGACGGCGCAGCTCGCGCTGATCGCGTCCGATTTCGGCATCTCCCAGACGACGCTGTTCCTGGGCGCGTCCACGCTGGCCGTCGCGCTGGTGGTGGACAACGTGATGAACGGGATGGCGCGGCCGTTCTTCGGCTGGGTGTCCGACCAGATCGGGCGGGAGCCGACGATGGTGATCGCGTTTTCCATCGGCGGGCTGTCCTACCTGCTGCTCGGGTCGTTTGGGACTGATCCTTGGCTGTTCGTGCTGTTCGCCGGGCTGATCTTCTTCACCTGGGGCGAGATCTTCAGCCTGTTCCCGTCCACCTGCACGGATGCGTTCGGGCCGAAATTTGCCACGGTGAACGCGAGCCTGCTTTACACCGCCAAGGGCGCCTCCGCCCTGCTGGTGCCATTCGCCAACGTGATCCAGACGGCGAGCGGCAGTTGGCAGGCGGTGTTCGTCGTGGCGGCGCTGGTGAACTTCCTCGTGGTGGCGCTGGCGCTCCTGGTGCTGCGTCCGCTGCGCTACGCGCAGGCGCGGGCCGCAAGCGTGGGTTTGGCGGCCGAGCCTGGCGTTTAGCGGACCGCCGCTACGGCTCGCGGTCCGCGACGGTGTTGCGCAGGGTGCCGATCCCGTCGATGGCAACCTCGACCACGGTGCCGGGGCGCATCGGCAGCACGCCCACCGAGGTGCCGCAGGCGATGAGGTCGCCGGGTTCGAGCGTCATCTCGCGCGACAGCAGGCTGACGATGCGTGCGGGCGGCAGGATCATGTCGGCGGCTGGGTAGTCCTGCCGTGTCCGTCCGTTCAGCAGGGTGCGGACGCGGAGCGTGGACGGGTCGAGGCCGGTGGCGATGGCCGGGCCGCAGGGGCCGAAGCTGTCGCAGCTCTTGGCGCGCGCCCATTGCGGGAAGGAGGGCTCGGCCGAGAGGATATCGAGCGCGGTCACGTCGTTGACGCAGGTGTAGCCGAAGATCGCCTCCGCCGCCTCTGCCTCGCTGGCGCTCCGGCAGCGCCGGCCGACGACGATGCCGAGTTCGCCCTCATAGGCGATCTTGCCGGCATAGCCTGCGGGTGGGCGGATCACCCCGCCGGAGGGGAGCAGGCTCGTCGCCGCTTTCAGGAAATACAGCGGCTCGGTCGGGATGCTTGTGCCGAGCTTGGCCGCAAGCTCGTGGAAGTTGTTCCACAAGCCGATGAACTTGCCCGGCATGACCGGGGGGAGCAGCCGGACATCGTCGAGGCGGGCCTCCCGCCCGGTTGGGGCAGGACCGTTGAACAGGCCGCCCCCGTGGACCGCGATCCCGCCGCTTGCCGGGTCGAGCAAACCGAACCCCTCTGTCCCTTCCTGCTCGAACCTGATCCAATGCGCCATCGCTGCCCCCCGGGCACGCCGCATGCCCATGCCGGAGATCGTGGCCGGGAGCAGGCTGCCGGGTCAACGCGGGCGAGGCGATTGTTTTGGAACCCATGGCGCCGCGGGCGTGCTAACCCGGCGGTGTCCACCACAGCAGGCGTGTTGCCCGATGTCGAAGATCATTCCCGTTCCCACGTTCGATTTCGTCATTTTCGGCGGCACCGGCGACCTGACGCTGCGCAAGCTGCTGCCAGCGCTGTACCACCGGTTCCTCGACGGCCAGATCCCGGAGGACTCGCGGATCATCGCCGTCGCGCGGTCCGACCTGTCCATCGAGGCCTACCGAAGCCGTGCGAAGAAGGCGCTGCGGCAGTACGTGGAGCCGGACAACCTGAAGGGCGACGCCGAGGCGGGCTTCCACGAGATGCTGCACTACGTCCGGCTGGACGCGGCGGCGGAGCAGCAGGACTGGTCGGAGCTGCAAGGGCTGCTGGCGCCCGACCGGGTGCGGGTGTTCTACTTGGCGACCTCCCCCGACCTGTTCGGCCCGATCTGCGACGCGCTCGCGCGCAACGGCCTGAACGAGAACGACGCGCGGGTCGTGCTGGAGAAGCCCATCGGCCGCGACCTCGACTCCGCCCGCGCCATCAACGACGAAGTGGGGCGCTGCTTCCCGGAAGCGCGCACCTTCCGCATCGACCACTTCCTCGGCAAGGAGACGGTGCAGAACCTGCTGGCGCTGCGCTTCGCCAACACGATCTTCGAGCGGCTGTGGAACGCCGACGTGATCGACCACGTGCAGATCACCGTGGCGGAGACGGTGGGCGTCGAGGGACGCGGCGGCTACTACGACCACTCGGGCGCGCTGCGCGACATGGTGCAGAACCACCTGCTGCAGCTCCTGTGCCTGCTGGCAATGGAGCAGCCGGTGTCCTTGCAGGCGGACGCGGTGCGGGACGAGAAGCTGAAGGTGCTGCGCAGCCTGCGTCCGCTCGAGGCATATGAGGTGCCGGCGCTGACGGTGCGCGGGCAGTACACCGCAGGTGCTGTGAACGGGCAGCCGGTGCCGGGCTACCTCGCCGACCTCGGCCACAACGACAGCACCATCGAGACCTTCGTCGCGATCAAGGCGGAGCTGAACAGCCGCAGATGGGCGGGGGTGCCGTTCTACCTGCGGACCGGCAAGCGGATGCCGCAGAAGGTGTCGGAGATCGTGGTGCAGTTCCGCAGCCTGCCGTTCTCCATCTTCCCCAAGGAGCACACGCTGGCGGCCAACAAGCTGATCATCCGCCTGCAGCCGGAGGAGGGCATGCGGCTGGAGATGATGACCAAGGAACCCGGCCCCGGCGGCTTGCAGCTCCGCCCCACCGGCCTCGACATCAGCTACGAGAAGACGTTCGGCGGCCGGTTCCCGGACGCCTATGAGCGGCTGCTGATGGACACGGTGCGGGGCAACTCCACCCTGTTCATGCGGCGGGACGAGGTGGAGGCGGCGTGGCAATGGGTGTCGCCGATCATGGACGCCTGGGGCAGCCGGGCGGACCGCCCGCGGCCGTATGCCGCCGGAAGCTGGGGGCCGACCGCGGCCATCGCGCTGATCGAGCGGGACGGGCGGACCTGGCACGAGGACCTGGGGGACGGGCAGGCCTAAGCATCATTTTGCGGGGTGTGCTTACACGCAGCAGGTAGAATGATGCGTCCTCAACGACGCCTAAGCAGGCATTCGTGGCGCAAGCTACGAATGCCTGCTTAGGCCCGGGTCAGGCGCCCCCCAGTCCCATCACCGCGGCGCCCGTGCCGGCGTAGCGGAGGCGGAGTTCGCGTTTCAGCAGCTTGCCGGCAGTGTTCTTCGGCAGGCTCTCAGCGAAGAACACCTGCTTGGGCAGCTTGAAGGGGGCGAGCCGGCTCCGTGCATGCTCGATCAGCTCCGCCTCTGCCGCGGCCATGCCGTCGCGCAGCACGACCACGGCGGCGACCGCCTCGATCCATTTCGGGTCGGGCACGGCGATGACCGCGACCTCGGACACGGCGGGATGGGTGAACAGCGCGTCCTCCACCTCGCGGCTGGCAACGAGGACGCCACCAGTGTTGATCACGTCCTTGATGCGGTCCACGACATACAGGTAGCCCTCGGCGTCGAAGGTGCCGACGTCGCCGGAGTGGAACCAGCCGCCCTCGAACGCCTTGGCGGTTTCCGCCGGGTTGTCCCAGTAGCCGAGCATGAGATGCGAGGAACGGTGTACGATCTCCCCGCGCTCGCCGGGCGGCACGTCGCGCATGTCCGGATCGACCACGCGGGTTTGCACGTGCAGGACGGGGCGGCCGACGGAGGTTGGGCGGGCGTCGTGCTCCTCGGGCCGCAGCACCGTTGCCAAGGGAGCCATCTCGCTCTGGCCATAGGCGTTGAAGGCGCGGATGCCCGGCAGGCGCTCCCGCAGCTCGCGCAGCACCGGGACCGGCATGATGGCAGCGCCGTAATACGCCTTCTGCAGCGTGCGGAGGTCGCGGGTCGCGAAGTCGGGATGGCGCAGCAGGCTGATCCAGACGGTGGGCGGCGCGAAAAAGGAGGTGAGTCGGTGTCGCTCGATCAGTTCCAGGCAGCGGGCCGGCGCCGGGCTTTCGATCAGGAAGGTCTCCGCCCCGGCCAGGAGCTGCGGCATGCAGAACGCGTGCATCTGCGCGGTGTGATAGAGCGGCAGCGCCGCGAGGGAGCGGTCGCCCTCGATGTAGTCCAACGCGATGATGCAGCTCGCATACTGGGTGAGCAGCGCGCGGTGGGTCAGCATCGCGCCCTTGGGCGCGCCCGTGGTGCCGGAGGTGTAGAGGATCTGCGCCACGTCGCCGTCGTCCACGTCCTCCGCGAGTTCGGCGGGTGGCGAGGCGGGGGGCGTGAGCGCGCCGAAACTCTGGACCGCCGGGGCGCCGGCGGCGTGCGCGGTGGACGCCAGCTCGGCGTCGTGCAGCAGCAGGTGGGCGCCGCACTGCCGGACGATGAACGACAGTTCGGGCGGCGACAGGGCATAGTTGGCGGGGACGTGGATCAGCCCGGCCTTGCAGCAGGCGATCCAGCACAGCAGGTAGCGGTCGGAGTTGCGCCCGAAGGCCACCACCCGGTCGCCGCGGGCCAGCCCGGCGGCGCAAAGCGCTGCGGCCAGCCGGGTCGCCTCCGCATCGAGCGCCGCGTAGCTCCAGGCCCTGTCGCCGAAACGCAACGCGATGCGGTCCCGGAAACGGGCGGCCGCGCGGCCGATGGCGTCACCGACCGTGTTCCGCCTCGTTCGGCGCGCCGCCGCCGCATCGCCCATGGTTTCCCCCGTTGCCTTCATTCTGCTTGCTGCGCCGGGCCGGCGCCCTTGCGCAGTCAAATACCCACAATGTGTTATTCATACAACAACCTCGATGAAACGCCTGCCTGCATCGCTTTGCCGTAATTGGCGGGACTACTTTGGGCGCTTATCCGTCCAGCTTTCATGGAGGGTTGCCATCAAGCGACATTATTTTTGCCACCTTGGGGGCAGGGAGCCGGCGGCTGCATGCTCCGGCTGTTGTGCATGGAACCAGGAAATGCCCGTCATCCTTGACGCAGCACATGGTCACGGGAAAAATCATGCTCCGCACCATCGTCACGACCGTGGCACTTGGCCTTGCCGTTCACGCGGGCGGCCCGCAACGCTCGGCCATGACCCGAAGCTCGACAGCGATGTCACCTCGTCGAACGGCGGCGGGACGCGTACGCTTGGCACCAATCCCAACGTCAGCGTCGGGGGGGACCGGCCTGCCTTGGCATGGGCTGAATGCCGCCGTCTCCATTTGTGGATTCACGGCCACTTCGGGTCCCACGGCGCGAACTCTCTACCGCCTTTCATGCAACCGGTCGCGCCATCCGCAGTTAGAGGGTATTACATCGGATCGGACGTCCGGTTCAGATGCATGAAAGGGAGAGCAGCGATGGACGAGGATCGCGTCAAGGGCAGTGCCACCGACATCGGCGGCAAGGTCAAGGATGCCGCCGGCGGGTTGCTGGGCGACAACAAGATGCAGGCGGAGGGCAAGGCCGACCAGGCCAGCGGGCAACTGCAGAACGCTTACGGCTCCGCCAAGGACACGGTGCGCGAGGGCGCCGAGACGCTCGGCACGCAGGTTGACAGCCTGTTGAAGGAGCGCCCGATGGTGGCCCTGCTCGGGGCGGTCGGCGTCGGCTACGTGCTCGCCCGCCTCATGCACCGCTGACGGAGGGCGGGTCATGGCCTTGATCCCCACCTACCCGGGTGCCGGCTCGGCGGTTGACGCCGTCGTGCCGGACGACCAGCGCACGTTCCTGCGCAACCGCGTCTCGTGGGGTGCAGTCTTCGCGGGCGTCGCCGCAGCGATGGTCGTGCAGCTTCTGCTGAACGTTCTCGGCATCGGCATCGGCGCGTCGTCGCTCGACGCCGCGAACACGGGCGACAACCCGTCTGCGTCCGGCTTCTCGCTCACCGCGGGCATCTGGTGGACGCTGTCGGGCATCATCGCGTCGTTCGTGGGCGGCGTGGTGGCCGGGCGGCTGTGCGGCACGTCGGACAACAACACCGCGCATTGGCACGGCTTCGTGTCCTGGTGCGCGGCGACGCTGATCATCTTCTACCTGCTGACCTCGGCGGTGGGCGGGATCATCGGCGGCACGTTCAACGCGCTGGGCAGCACGGTGGGGGCCGCCGGACGGGGTGCGGCATCGGCCGTGTCGGGCGTCGCGCAGAACACGAACGGCGACGCGCTGCAGGCCCAGGTCAAGCGCCTGGTCAACCCGGACGAGGCGCAGAACGCGCAGGATGACATCATGACGTACATCCGCGCCAGCGTGAGCGGCGACCAGGCCGCAGCGTCGGCGGCGCGGGACCGTGCCGTGGACGGCCTCGCCAAGACGGCGAACATCAGCCCCGACGAGGCCCGCACCCGGCTGCAGCAGGCCGAGCAGCAGGCGCGGCAGACAGCGGACCAGGTGAAGCAGAAGGCGCAGCAAGCGGCCGAGGCGACGCGCAAGGGCGTGGCCAGCGCCGGGATCTTCGGCTTCATCGCGCTGGTGCTCGGCGCGGCCGCGGCATGGTTCGGCGGCGGTGCCGGCGCGCCCCGACGCTTCTAAGCACTCCATGGCGGCATGCCCTCCAATGGGGGCATGCCGGCTACCTCTGGACAGGCTCGGCGCCACGTGCGACCGGAAGTCCCATGACCCCTGATGAGTTCCGTACTTACGGGCATCGCCTGATCGACCTGATCGCCGACTACCGCGCGACGCTCGCGGCAGAGCCGGTCATGGCGCCGACCGAACCCGGCGCGGTGCGCGCGCTGTTCCCCGCCGCGCCGCCGCGCCAGCCCGAACCGTTCGGCCGGGTGATCGAGGATTTCCAGCGGCTGGTCATGCCGGGCCTTTCGCATTGGCAGCACCCCCGCTTCTTCGGCTATTTCCCGGCAAACAGCTTGCTGTCCGGCGTGCTCGGCGACCTCGCCAGCACGGGCCTCGGCGTGCTCGGCCTGTCCTGGCAGTCCAGCCCGGCGCTCACCGAGTTGGAAGAGGTCGTGACAGACTGGATGCGGCAGATGCTCGGCCTCAGCGCCGCATGGAGCGGCGTGATCCAGGACACGGCCTCCACCAGCACGCTGGTCGCGCTGGTTTGCGCGCGGGAGCGGGCGACCGGCTTCGCACTGGCCCGTGGCGGATTGCAAGCGGAGCCGTCGCCCTTGGCCGTCTATGTCTCGGCCCAAAGCCACAGCTCCGTGGACAAGGCGGCGCTGCTGGCCGGGTGGGGCCGTGACACCGTGCGGCTGGTGCCCTGCAACGCCGCCCACGCGATGCGGCCCGACGCGCTGGAGGCAATGATCGCGGAGGACCGCCGGGCCGGGCTGCGGCCGGCGGCCATTGTCGCGACCACCGGCACGACGGCGACCACGGCCATCGACCCGGTGGCGGGCATCGCCGACGTCGCGGTGCGCCACGGCGTCTGGCTGCACGTCGATGCGGCAATGGCCGGCAGTGCCATGATCCTGCAGGAGATGCGGCACCTGTGGGATGGCATCGAGGGTGCCGACAGCATCGTGGTCAACGCGCACAAATGGTTGGGCGCCCCGTTTGACTGCTCGCTGTATTACGTGCGCGACCCTGGGCACCTGATGCGGGTGATGTCCACCAACCCGAGCTTCCTGCAAAGCGGCGTGGACGACCGGGTGCGCAACCTGCGCGACTGGGGCATCCCGCTCGGCCGGCGGTTCCGCGCGTTGAAACTCTGGTTCCTGATCCGCGAGCAGGGCATCGAGGGCCTGGCCGCCCGGCTGCGCCGCGACCTCGCCAACGCGGCGTGGCTTGCGGACCAAGTGGGGGCGGTGCCGGGCTGGAACGTGGTGGCGCCGGTGCCGTTGCAGACGGTTTGCGTGCGGCACGAGCCTGCGGGGCTGGAGGGTTCCGCCCTCGACGCGCATACGCGCGCCTGGGCCGAACGGGTCAACCGGTCCGGCGCGGCCTACCTGACCCCGGCGACGATCGACGGGCGCTGGATGGTGCGGGTCTCGATCGGCGCCGAGCCGACGGAACGCGCGGACGTCGCGGCCGTGTGGGCGGCGATGCGCGCGGCGGCGGAGGGCGGGCAAGACGGACCGGGAGCGGTCACCGCCGGAAGATCGTGATGACCCTGAACCGGTGATTCGTGCTTTTCACCATCCCGATCACGGCCTCGACGCTGAACGTGTCCTTCCGGTACATCGGCAGGACTTGGTCGAGCCAGACCACGTGCGCCCCCGCCGGCAGTCCTGCCAAGGCGCGCATGACCCGGTTCCGCTTCACCATGCTCGTGCCGTAATGCTCGCAATCCTCGATGCTGTAGGGCGGGTCTGCCAGCACGAGGTCGTAGCGGCCCAGCGGCACGGAGGCGAGGCTTTGCGCGTCGTCCAGGTAGGTGGGGCGCAGCGCCGGGTTGAGATCGACGGTGTCGCCGGGACAGGCGGCAAGATCGACCTTGCCGCTGAACAGGTGCAGGACGTTCTGCTTGTCCGGGAACAAGGCACGCACCCGCCGCAGGTAGCCGGCGGGGTAGCCGCCATAGTAGCTGGATTTGACCCGGTAGTCGTTGCCCATGATCCAGGTCCCGACCACGCGGCCGTCCTCGCCCAGGAATAGGCTGCGGGGAAAGCCGGTCTGCCGGACATAGCTGTCGATGCGGTCTTGCCAGCCAAGTGCGATGGGGGAAACGGGTGTCATGGCGGAGAGATGCCTCAAACCGCCGCGGAGTACAAGGGCAGGATGCCGCCTCAAGGCTCCCTTAACGGTTCGACCAAAGAATGTTGTTCAAGCAAAGATTACTGTCAAACATTGCGACCTGTGTCACAAGATCGAGAAACGTTGCGTGCGAAACAGGCGAGCCGGACGCAGGCATCTGCCGGTCAGGCCATCGGCGCGGATGAGGGCGGCGACGCTCCTATAAGGAGATCTTATGAGTGACACTTCAATCGGCTCTGGCTCCGACACGCTTGTACTAAGCGTCTCTGAGGATGCCTACCAGGGTGACGCGCAGTTCACGGTCGGCGTGGACGGCCAGCAGGTCGGCGGCGTCCTGACGGCGACCTCGGCGCACGGCAGCGGCCAGTCCGACACGGTGAACGTGCTCGGGAACTGGGCAGCCGGCCCTCATACCGTCACGGTCAACTTCCTCAACGACGCCTGGGGCGGCTCGCCCGGCACGGACCGCAACCTTTACGTGGACGGCGCCACCTACGACACCAGGCCTGTGAGCGGCGCCGCGACGGCGTTCTACTCAAGCGGCCCGCAAAGCTTCAGCCTGACCGATGTGGGGTCCACGTTCTCCTGGGACGGCAAGACATCCACTGCCTTCATCGACGGCAGCACGTCTTCGTCGCAACCCGAGGTCAACCCAGGCGACAACCTGATCCTCACAGCCGGCACGTTCACGGCGCAAGGCGATCGGCTGTCCGGGGTCGAAGTTTACCTCAACGGCGACACCCAAGGCACAATCAGCACGCTGGCCGTGCAGGATGGCGTCGTCGGCGACCTCACGCTCACGTCGTTCTTCAACCTCCCGCGCTCTCCTGGCAACGGCGTCCTCGACGTGACCGGGACCGTTTCCATTGAAAAGCCGCTGCATTTCGGCGGGCGTTACGCGCCGGACTCCCTGGACGTGACCCTGCATGATGGCGCCACGCTCAACCTGAACGGCGGCAAGCTCGGTCAGGCAGCGTCGCTGGTGGTCAGCGGCGCGCCCGGCTCGAACGTCGTGAACACGGGCACCCTGTCGCTGTCCGCGACAACCCAGTTCGCGATCCATGCCGACCTGGCGGGTGTCGGCACCATCCAGAGCGTGCCCACGGCCGACACGGGCGGCGTCACCATCGAGCTCGACGGCGCTGTGTCCTCCGACCAGACCGTGCAACTGGACGGGGGCACGCTGCAACTGGACCAGCCGATGCGCTTCATGGGGACGGTGGCGGGCCTCGTCACGTCCCAACTGGGAGGGCCGGCCTCGGAACTGCGGCTTGAGCACAGCACGGTGACGGGCACGTCGTTCCAGCAAGGGACGGACAACGCCGGCGACCTGACCCTCTTCACGCAGGACCCGGGCACCGGGGCCGCGGGCACGGATGTCATCCACGTCGCGGGCAGCTTCGCGCCGGATGCCTTCGTGTTCAGCAACGACGCTGCCTCGCAGTCGGCCTCCATCCGGTTGGCGCCGTTGCAGAACGCAAGCTGAACGGGGCGGGCCAGCGCGCGGGCGCAGGCACCGGGCGCTGGCCTCCGGCGCAGCGGCGGTCAGTGCCGGAAGTGGCGCATGCCCGTCAGCACCATCGCGATCCCCGCCGCGTCCGCCGCCGCGATCACCTCATGGTCCCGCATCGACCCGCCGGGCTGGATCACCGCAGTGGCGCCGGCGGCGATGGCGGCCTCCAGCCCGTCCGCGAAAGGGAAGAACGCATCGGACGCCACGACGCTGCCTCCCGTCAACGGCGCATCCAGGCCGGCGGCGCGGGCGGCTTCGGCGCCTTTCCAGGCGGCGATGCGGGCGCTGTCCACCCGGCTCATCTGCCCGGCGCCGATGCCGACCGTGGCAAGCTGCTTGGCATAGACGATCGCGTTCGACTTCACGTGCTTGCAGACGCGGAAGGCGAAAAGGAGGTCGGCCAGCTCCGCGGGCGTCGGCGCGCGCCGGGTCACGACGCGGAGCGCCCCCGGCTCGATGCGTCCGGCGTCGCGCGCCTGCGCCACGCACCCGCCCGCAAAGCGGCGGGCGGCGATCCCGGGCGCTGCCGGGTCGGGCAGGCCGCCGGTCAGCAGCAGGCGCAGGTTCTTCTTGCGCGCCAGGACGGCGCGGGCGTCGGGGTCGGCACTCGGTGCGATGATGGCCTCGGTGAAGATCGCGGCGATGCGCTCGGCCGTGGCTGCGTCGAGCGCACGGTTCAGCGCCACGATGCCGCCAAAGGCCGAGACGGGGTCGCAGCGCAGCGCCAGGTCCCAGGCCGCGGCTTGCGTCGCGGCGCTGGCGACGCCGCAGGGGTTGGCGTGCTTCACGATGACGACGGCGGGCTCGTCGAACTCGGCGACGCATTCGAAGGCGGCGTCGGTGTCGCCCAGGTTGTTGTAGGACAGCGCCTTGCCCTGGACCTGGGTGGCGCTGGCGACGCCGGGGCGCGCGCCGTTGACGTAGAAGGCGGCTTGCTGGTGCGGGTTCTCGCCGTAGCGGAGCGTTTGGCGCAGGGTGCCGGACAGGGTGAGGCGGGGTGGGAACGGCTCGTCGCGGGCGAACCAGGCGGCGATGGCGGCGTCGTAGGCGGCGGTGCGGGCGTAGGCTTCCCCGGCCAGGCGGAGGCGCAGGGCCTGCGTGGTGCCGCCGTGCTCCGCGAGTTCAGCGAGCAGGGCGTCGTATTGCGCCGGGTCGGTCAGGACGGCGACGTGGCCGTGGTTCTTGGCGGCGGCGCGGATCAGGGCGGGGCCGCCGATGTCGATGGTCTCCACGCACTCGGCCGGAGCGGCGCCGGCGGCGACCGTGGCCTCGAACGGGTACAGGTTCACGCAAACCAGGTCGATGGGCGCGATGCCATGCCGCTCCATCTGCGCGACGTGCTCCGGCATGTCGCGACGGCCCAGGATGCCGCCATGGATCTGCGGCACCAACGTCTTCACCCGGCCATCCAGGATTTCGGGGAAACCGGTGTGGTCGGCCACCTCCGTCACCATGACGCCCGCCTCCCGCAGCGCGCGGGCGGAGCCGCCGGTGGACAGGATTCCGGCCCCGTGCGCCGCGAGGGCCGTGGCCAGCGGCACCAGCCCAGCCTTGTCGGAGACGGAGATCAGCGCACGCCGGATGGAAAGGGGGGCCATGCCGCCCCATACCGCTACAGGCCCAGCAGGTCCAGCGTGCGCGCCAGCACGGCGGCCTCGTCGTAGAGCGCCACGGCCCGCGCCCGCCCGGCGGCGCCCATGCGCGCCCGGAGCGCCGGGTCCGCCACGAGGCGCGCAAGGGCGGCGGCCAGGGGAG
>CAXUJE010000144.1:8867-12321 GCA_964251035.1 uncultured Acetobacteraceae bacterium | reverse complement strand
CTGATCCTGGCGCCGTTCGCGCGGTCCTGTCGCGCTCGGCCGGCGTGCTGCGGGACGGCCGAGGTCTGGCCGAGGCGGTTGCCGTGTTGCTCCCGCTTGCGTTGTCCGGCAGCCCGGCCGCCGATCCTGCGGCTGTCGGGCTGCTGCTCGCGACGGCCGCGCTGCGGCGCCAGGAAAGCCGGGGCGCGCATTGGCGCACGGACTTCCCGGCCCGGGCGGCTGCCGGGGCTTGCGCGCGGACCCTGTGCCTCGACGACGCGCTTCGGGCTGCCCGCGAGGGCGCGCCGCTTGGAACCCCATGTCTGCAGGAGGCTTGAGATGCTGCTCCCGTTGCCGCGCGTGATGCTGGAACCGATGGTCCGGGCGGCCTTGCTGGAGGACCTGGGCCGGGCTGGCGACATCACGACCGACGCCATCGTGCCGGCGGGGCACCGCGTGACGACGGCGCTGGTGGCGCGCCAGCACGGCGTCATCTCCGGCCTGGACCTGGCGACGCTGGCGTTCAACCTGATCGAGCCGGGGATCGAGGTCCTGCCGGAGCGGCCGGACGGCAGCGCGGTCAAGCCCGGCGATGTCGTCGCCGCCATCCGCGGCCCGGCGCGCGGCGTGCTGACGGCCGAGCGGACGGCGCTGAACTTCCTGTGCCGCCTGAGCGGGATCGCCACTGCCACGGCCTCCATCGTGACGGCGGTGCGGGGCCACAAGGCGCAGATTGTCTGCACGCGCAAGACGACGCCGGGGCTGCGGGCGGTCGAGAAGCACGCCGTGCGGGCCGGCGGCGGCGGCAACCACCGGTTCGGCCTGGACGACGCGGTGCTGATCAAGGACAACCACGTCGCCATCGCCGGCGGCATCCGCCCTGCTGTGGAGCGGGCGCGGGCGGCGGCGGGCCACCTGGTGAAGGTCGAGCTGGAGGTGGACACGCTCGAACAGCTTGCCGAAGCGATGGCGCTGGGCGTTGATGCCGTGCTGCTGGACAACATGGCGCCGCTGATGCTGGCGCAGGGCGTCGCGATGGTGGCCGGGCGCGCCATCACCGAGGCGTCCGGGCGCATCAGCCGGGACACCGCGCCGGCGATCGCGGCGACGGGGGTGGACCTGATCTCCGTCGGCTGGCTGACGCACAGCGCGGCGGTGCTGGACATCGGGCTGGACTTCCAGGCCGCGTGATGGACGGCGCGGATGCTGCGACGGGCACGGCCCGGCACGGGCAGGAGGTGGCTGCCGAGACGCCCGTCGCCTTCACGCTTGCAGAGGTCCTGCGGGGGGCTGTCTGGTCAGTCTCGACGCGCTCTCGTGCCGGCGCGAGGTGGCCGGGCACATCGTCTCCTGCGGGGCCGACTACCTGCTCACGCTCAAGCCCAATCAGGGTCGCGTATGCGATGAGGTCCGCACCTGGTTCGCCGAGCACGCCTTTGACCGCGGGGCGGAGCTGCACCCCTGCTTCGACGCGTTCGACGACACCCATGGCCGGCTCGTGCGCCGGCGCGTGTTTGCCTGCCCGGACGCGAGCGGCTTCGCCACGCTGCGCGACTGGCCGGGCCTGGCCACGGCGCTCGCGACCGAAACCATCCGCGGGGCGAACGGCACCGGCGTCGTGACGGCCGAGAGCCGCCACTGTCCCAGCAGCTCGGCCGCGCCGCCCGAGGTACTGGCCCAGGCGATCCGGCGGCATTGGGCCATCGAGAACGGCCAGCACTGGGTCCTGGACGTGACTTTCGGCGAGGACCACAGCCGCGTGCGCGAGCAGAACGCCGCGCGCAATCTTGGGATCCTGCGCCGCCTCGCGCTGAACCTGCCGCGCGCCGATACCTCGCTCAAGGCCAGCCTGAAAGGCAAGCGCAAGACCGCCGCCTGGGATGACATCTACATGGCCCGACCGCTCAGAGGGTAAGTGGCCTCATGCGTTGGCCCTGTGTTCACCCCGTCCATGGCCTCGGCGAACGTCAGCCCGCGGTCCGTGACCTGCGACATGCACGCCAGCTTGGGCATCAACACGACCTTGGCCCCGTTCGCCGCCGCGTCGATCAGGGCGGGGTGCTGCTTGACGCTGTTGAAGGCGAAGTTGGCCGAGCGCCCCGTAAGCACGAGGCCGTCGTTCAGCACGATCAGCGTCGCCTCCGCCGTGAACAGGTTCTGGGCCAGGAAGCGCTCCAGATAGTCGAGGTCCGCCATCTCGGGGCCGACCACATGCACCAGCAGGACGCGGACGCCCCGTCGCTCCAGCGTCCGCACGATGGCCACCTCCTCCACCAGCCGGGCCAGGGGGGTATCGCCGCCCCCGATGTCCAGCACAGCGTCGTAGCGGTGCTGGATCAGGTGGGTGAAGCGGTCCTCCAGCCAAGCCTTCACGTCCTCGGGGTCGGCCGAGGGCGGCTCCAGCGTGTCGGGATGAAACATCGACAGGCTGTAGGTCCGGTTCAGCTTGTCGGCGTTCCACACCATGACCTCGCCGCCGTGCATCCGCAGGAACTGAATGGCGGTGTTGAGGAAGGTCGTCTTGCCGACCCGCTGGCGTCCCACGACGATCATGACGATGGGCCGGCGGTCTTCGGCGGGGCTGGCTGTGTCTGACAAAGGTTCAATCCTTGCGCTTCGGCGGGTTCACGTAGCGGTCCCGCCATTCGAGCTGGCGATCCAGGGCTGCCAGCGTTGCCCTCGCCGCTTCCGGTATCTCCCTTGGAGCGGCCGGGGCGGAGTCGGTGTTGGTCGGAAAAGCCGGGCGCGGGACGACGCGCGAGGGCGGCGGCTCAATCGGCGTCGGACGCCAGGTGGCTGGCAGGCGCGAAGGATGCCTGCCGCGTGCCTCGACGGCCGCAGCTTGCGCCGCTTTGCGCTCCGCGGCTTCGGTGGCCTCGGCCTGGATGTCGCGACAGACCCGCTGCCAGATGGCCATCAAAGCCTTGGCGCTCAAAGGTTTGCCGCGGCCACCAGTGATGCCGCCCTCGGCCATCTCTATGGCGATGCCGCGAAGGGATGGGTCATACTCGGCAAAGGCCGGCTCAAGCTGAGTGTGCCGCTCTCGCAGCCAGCGGTAGGCGGGTGAGCACCTGCGGTAAGCGTCCTTGCGCGAACGGGTGAGGACACGGTCCAGTAGTTCGTCTGTCATGCGCACGAGGCTGGGCGGTCGCGGCGCGAATGGACCCGCGGTTTGTAAGTAGGTTACATCACGCGGCCGTGACCGTCATGTCCAGGTCCCGTCGGGGTCGTGCGCAGGGCGCGTCCAGGTCGCATCAAGGTCGTGTCAGGAAGGGTTATATGCACAATTGCACCAGCGGTGCAGACGACGCGGCTGCGAGAGCGCTCCTGAATGGCTCCTGGCATGGGACAGCGGTGGGCGAGGGCAGCCGGAGGGGCTGGCGGTCCCGTTTGCGCCACGGCCGGCCACCCTGGCGTCCTACCCAGGAGCCATCCATGAAACGCAGGTCTCAAAACAGGAACGAACACCAGAAGG
>CAXUJE010000144.1:5937-8857 GCA_964251035.1 uncultured Acetobacteraceae bacterium | reverse complement strand
GTCCGAACCGTCTCTCACGCAGGAGGCACATGGTTCGTCGCCGCCGACGTTTGCGCCGTGCTCGAACACACCGATCCCAGCGCCGCCCTCCTCCGTCTCGATAAGGACGAAAAGGGGGCGACTACTGTTCGGACCCTTGGAGGCAACCAGAGGATGAATGTCGTGACCGAGAGCGGTCTCTACCACCTGGTTCTCACCTCCCGAAAGCGCGAGGCTAAGGTCTTCCGTCGCTGGGTGACGGAAACCGTGCTGCCGTCCATCCGGCAGACCGGCGGCTACCAATCTGGCGACGACGCCAGGACGGCTCGGGCATGCGGCGACGCCAGGCACGATGCCGTCACCGTCGCGCTCCCGGGACCAAGCCGGTATGTCGCGACCGTGATGCCGGACGGGGCGATCCGCGTCCACGAGACCGGACACAGCGCGCTTCTCGAAGAGATGACCCTCGCCGATTGCCGGATCCTGTGCCACACGCTGCACATCATCGAGGGCCAATGGCACAAATACCAGCACAGGCGGTCCATAGTGATCGACCACCAAGACGAATTCGGTCTGGCGAGACTTGAGGCCGCCATCCTGGACGGCAGCCGTCTCGCCGCTCGCTGCCTGAAGTGGCACTCCGGCTTCGAGGAAGAAAGACCCGGCCTGTAGAGTCAACCTGCCTTGCCGGGACGATCAGGCCCGAACCGATGCCCGGAGGCGGCAGCCGCGCGGAGTTCTTGCACGCGGGCCTGCCCGCTTCTAGCTTGCCATCCATGAACGTTGCCCTGCGCAAGCCGTGGACGGTCGAGCGCTTCCTCGCCTGGGAGGATCGGCAGGAGGGGCGGCACGAGTTCGATGGCACTCGGATTCACGAGATGACCGGCGGCAGCCGGGCGCACCAGCGCATCGTGTCCAACCTGGTCCGCCTGCTTGAGGACGCCCTGGACCCGGACCGCTTCGACGCGGTGCCCGAGATGCGCCTCGATGTCGGGGGCAAGATCCGGTATCCCGACGTCTCGGTGGTGTCCGGCCGCATCGCCGATGCCGTCCGCACGCTGCATGACGCGCTGGTGCTCTTCGAGGTCCTTTCCGACGAGACGGCCTCCACGGACCGCACGGAGAAGCGCGACGAGTATGCCCGCTTGCCTGGCTTGCGGCGCTACGTGCTGCTGGAACAGGGCCGGATGGCGGCAACCGTGCTTGAACGCTCCGAGGGCGGCTGGTTGGAGGCTGGGGTGAATTCGGAGACGCTCGATTTGCCTGAGCTGGGCATCGCCCTTCCCCTCGCTGCGCTCTACCGGGGCGTCGGGACCCGGTAGGGCGTGTCCGAGGCCAGCGTGGCCTGAACCTGGGCAGGTCAGCGCTGGCGGGGCGGAGGCGCTGACAGCTGCCGTGCGCGCGTTCCGCAGCCGCCGTTGCTGACGGCCTCCTGTTTGCGCCTCCATGGGCGAACCTGCCGTGACCCGAAAGGAGGGGCGCATGAGGACGACACAAGAGGACCGGCTGGCCAACCTTGGGCAGGCCATTCATGGTATCGCGGGCACCCAGCGGAACGGTAGGGTTCTCCCATGCTCGATGCTGCTTTCTGGATCCTGGGCGTGACGGTCGCAGCCGGCTTGGCGCTCGGCTGCTTCTATTTACAGGAGCGGCCGATCCGGGGGTGGGCGCGGTGGACCAGCGTCGGGCATGGATTGCTGGGCGTCACCGGATCGACGCTATTCTTCGCGTCGGTGGCAGCCAGCGCATCCGACAGGAGCGGCATGGGCCAAGCTGCCACGATCCTGCTGATTGGCACTCTGATCGGGGCTGCCGTGATGGTGGCCGCCCAAGTCCGCCGGCGCCGGCCGTAAGGCCTGGTGGTGGCGGTGCATACGACGTTGGGCGTGGCCGGATACGTCATCCTCCCGGCCTATGCCTCCGCGCCTCAATAGCTGGTTGGGACCGGTCGTTGCGGCAAAGCCCCGCCGGGCGCCCTCGTCACCGCCCTTCCCGGCCAACGCAGGCCAGCATCCCGGAACCCGGCAAGAAATGACGCCGGAGGTGCTATGTCGCGCCCATGAGCACACCCAAGACGACCACGCCCGGCGCGTTCACGCCCGGCGAGCGGGACTACATACGCCGCGAGCTTGATCGGTTCTTCTCGACCCTGCCGAGCGTGGCTGAAGGCTTCCAGCTCCGGACCTGGCGCGGCGGCCCGCAGGCGGGCCAGCCCAAGGTGCCGCTGACGGCCAAAGGGCTGCTGGACCGCGGACTGATGCGCCTCCAGCCGACGCCCTGGCCGCCGCGCCTGTTCTTCACCAAGGCGGGCCTCCTGGCGCTGCGGGCGATGATGGCCGACCGGCGCTTCGCCAACCCTGTGACCTTCGCGCACGTGCGCCGGGAACTCGGCATCGACCCTGGCCCGGAAGAGGCTTAGTGGAACTCAACCGTCTCCGAAGTCGGCCGGCGTCGGCGGGGGCTCGTTGCAGACACCATCGCCGTCGCCTGGCTTCCCTGCTCGGCATCCACCCGGTGTCGCGGTCGAAACCGACCCATCGTTTGCCGTCGTGACCAGAACGGTCGGCACTCTCGTGAACTGGCCACGCCGCATGCCGCGTGGCGACCGCGATCGGCCCGCCGTAGCTGGTGCTCGGGTTGGGGCAGCCGGACAGCGCAGCCGCCGGCCCCCTCCCCCGCGCCGCTTGTTTCCAACCCAGCACAAATCGCGTATGGGGCCAGTCCTGAACCAGAAGGGACGCCCATGGCCCGCAAGCCGAAAGCCCAGCTCCACCCGGACGTTGCCGCGGCCCTGCCCGTGGCCCTTGCCGCCCTGGACGACGCGCCGGCTCCAGCGCGTCGGGGCCGCAAGGCGAAAGCGGGCGCACCGTCGCCCGAGCCATCCGCGCCCGGACACGCCGCCACGGCTGCGGGCGGCGGCGCGGCGGTCCTACCTGGCCAC
>CAXUJE010000144.1:1058-5927 GCA_964251035.1 uncultured Acetobacteraceae bacterium | reverse complement strand
CGCAGAGCCATGAAGAAGCGGTCGGCCTGCTGATGGCCGAAGGCCCGCGCCCCGGCGCGGCGCGGGCCTACGCGCCGCACTCCGCAACCGGATGCGGTGCCGGCGCGGGGCGGGAACGGGGCGCCGGATCACGACGAGAGACTGCAAACCGAGAGCGATGCCAGCACCGGTCCCATCCCGATGGACAC
This sequence comes from uncultured Acetobacteraceae bacterium, assembly GCA_964251035.1. Lineage (GTDB taxonomy): Bacteria > Pseudomonadota > Alphaproteobacteria > Acetobacterales > Acetobacteraceae > CAHJXG01. The sequence continues at coordinate 5,739 of CAXUJE010000144.1, read as the reverse complement.
TGGACCGGCGGCGCCGGGCGACGACGCGCAGCCGCCCTTGCCGGGCCTGGATGCGCTGTCCTCCGTGCAGCCTGCGGCGCACTGGGACCGCGCCGCAGACACGGTGCGGTTCGACTGGCCCGCCATCGAGCGCACAGCCGCACAGGAGGGCCCGAACCAGGGCATGGCCAAGCTGTTGATCGCTGCCCGCGCAGAAGGCGCCAACTCGCGCTGGCCGTTGTAGGCCGCGTTTCGGTTCAGTCCGGTCAGATGAAGGACGGAAGGCCAGGCAAGGGGTTGGTCCCAAACTGGTCCTGATGAGTAGGCGGACCCGCGTGCCGGGCAGCGAGGCATGTGTTCAGCATTGTTGCGCGGTCGTGGTGGCCATCATGATCGGCCGCGCCGGAGAGCAGGCCTTCCGGCCGCCTGGTGGCGAACCCAGCACCCAACGGTGGCTGCCGTGCGTCGGCGGATGACGGCGATGGCCGACTCGGCGATGGAGGCGGACCAGGCGGACATGGCCGCCGTGCTGACGGGCGGGCACACACCCCGTCCTGGATCAGGACGGAGCAGCAGGCTCTGCGGCGAGAAACCGCATCTGGGCCACAGCGTCGGACAGCTCGCGCGCCAGCGGCCCGGGCAGGCGACGGGCGAAAACCTCCGCCAGCGCGCCGTAGTACCACAGCGTTCCCGCCTGTCCGGCGTTGAAGCGGGAGAACATGCCTGGCCCGTGCGTGCGCAGATCGGACACGATCGCGCGGGCGTTGTGCAGCTTGTCCGCCGCCGAGACCAGCAGCGCATCCAGCCTTTCTCCCTCAAGATGGGCAAGGTAGGCTTCCTTGCGGGCGCGCCATGGCGGCTTGGGCTGCGTGTCGGCATCGGTGCAGGCGCGCACGATGCCGGCAACGCGCAGGCCAAACCCGTCTCGGATCACCGCATCCCATTCGACCCCGCCGTCCTCGACGGCGTCGTGCAGCAGGGCGGCGCAGGCCTGGTCCTCGTCGCCGCCATGCTCCAGCACGATCGCGGCAACAGCGAGCAGGTGCGACACGTAGGGCGTCGTCGTTCCCTTGCGGAGCTGCCCGGCATGGATGCGGAACGCCAGCGCCGCGGCGTCGGCCAGGCGAGCCCATCGGTTGGCAGGCGTGATCTCCAGCATGCCGGGCAACATGCCGAGACAGCGACGGATGCGCAACGGCCGGAGAAGCCGTACGCCGGGCAGGCCGCCGAATATGGGGATTGTGTGTCCATTCAGCCTGATCGGCTGACGTATCGTCCAAGAGTTGCTGTTCCGACCACCCAACATTCTACCAGGATAGGCGCAGGCTCCTGAGCTTGGATTTGCGCGTTCTCATCGTGCAGCAGCCAGGTGTTCGCAAGGTCGGCCGGCGCGCATCTGTGTAACAACGGAAGCGGCGCAGACCGAGACCGAGACCAAGGCACCCTCCATCAGCAACTCAGCCCGCATGCCCAGTCAGCCGCCTGCCCTCGTCCGCATCACGGCAGCACCTTTGCTGCCCGCAGTCGCTCGATCGCGTCGAGGATCGCGCCCGCGCTGTCCGTCGTCTCCGCAAAACCCGCGCGCCGGATCTTGCTCATGTCGGACACCACGTCGAACCGCGCGTTGAAGACGAAGTCCCCGAACCCCCAGCCGACCAGGTCCTCGTAGGGGATCGGCCGCAGCTCGTGCTCGGCCGCGAGGCGTCCCCAGACCTCGCCCTGGAAGCCCATGTGCTTGGCCAGGTTCATCGGCATCGGCGGGCCGACCGGAAGGCCGAGGCCGTCCGCCACCTGCGTCCAGACTTCCTGCCAGCGGAACGGCTCGTGCACGTAGTTGAACGCTTCGCCGCGCGCCGCGTCCGCGGTCGCCGCCCACAGGCTCGCCCGCCCGAGCATGCGGCTGTCTGTGACCTGCGCCCAGCAACGCTCGTAGACATCGACCGGCCCCGGAAAGCGCAAGGGCGTCCCGGTCGCCCGCGAGATCGCGGCAAAGGCGCCGATCACGGCTGCGATGTTCATCGGGTTCCCGACGGCGTCGCCCACCACGACGTCCGGGCGCAGCATGGAGAACCCCGGTCCTCCCGCCGCGGCCCGCCGGCGGAGTTCGTCCTCCTGCGTGTAGTAGAAGTTTGGCGGGAGGTGCCGCAGCCCGTCCTCGTGGAACGGTGCCGGGACCGGCCCGAGGTGCACCCCGTACACCTTCGCACCCTGGTAGAGCACCACGCGTTCGACGGGCGCGCCGGCTTCTGCAAGCCCGTCGAGAAGGTTGACCAGCATGGGTCCGTTCACGGCGACCTCGGCCGCAAGGTCGGGCGCGGGCAGGTAGGCGGCGTAGAACACGTGCGTCACATCGCGGCCTGCCGCCCGGAGCGCCTTGAGCGCGCTTGTTCGATTGCGGAGGTCGGCGGCGATGGTCCGGACCCCTTCGACCTGCCTGCGTCCGAGTGCCGCGACTTGCCAATCCGCCTGGTCGCGCAGCACGTCGAGCAGGCCTCGCCCGATGATGCCGCTCGCGCCGGCCACCAGCGCCACCATTCCTGCCATTCTCGCCACTCCTCGTCTGTGGCCGACAGAGCGCTTCCGCGTGGCCCGGGTTTGCCTGCCGTCAGCGCAAAGCGCATCACGCGACAGACAGCATTGGATGAGGCGCGTCAGGCAGCGGCTTTGTCCAAGAACTCGCGGCGGCCAACACGCTGGTCTACGCGCTGCTGGCTGTGCAGATATCCTCGCTGGTGCGGCGCCCCGCCTTGCGTCGCGGGCTTAACCGGACCGGTGGCGGCGTGCTGGTGGGCGCGGGGCTTGCCCTCGTACTCAGGCGCTGACGGTCCCGCCAACCCGGCTCGGACTTCGCCGGCAAGCAAACGGCTCCGTCACGGTGCCGCTCCGCCCGTCCGCAGCCCATCCGCGTGCACGAATCACAGCTTGTTGCCTTCCGGGTCGCGGCAGTAGGCACCGTAGAAGTCCGGGGCGTAGCGCTCCCGCAGCCCGGGCGCGCCCTCGTCGGTGCCGCCCTGCGCGAGGGCGCGGCGAAGCTGACCTGCACGCCGTTGCCCCAGGTGGCCGGCAGGCCGCCCCAGGGCGGCTGCACGCAGAACTGCGGCCACCGCTGTCCAGGGCGCCGCCACAGCAGCCCGGGCTGGCCGCCGATGGTCCCGTCCCCAGCGCGCGTCAGCCCGAGCGGGGCGAGCACGGCGTCGTAGAAGGTGGCCAGGCGCGGGAGGTCGCGCGCGCCGACGTTCACATGGCTGAACATGCGTCCTCCCGTCCCGGATCAGTGCCGCTGCGTGCCCATGCCATTTTGCCCGCCACAGGGCAGGGCGAGCGGGCACTTGTCTTGGCCGTCCGCCTCGGCATCGCGCAGCAGTGCCCTGACCTCCTGCGCGGCGCCCTCCCGTGCCCGGCCGGTCTCGCGCAAGGCAGCCTGCACCTCTTCCGGGGAAGCGCCGAGCAGGTCCGCTTCCAAGGCGTCCAGCAACGCGGCCAGCGCGGACGGGGCATCCCAATGCGAAGTCATGGCCAGGCCCACGCCAGGCCGTGGCGCAGCAGGGCGCGCCGCATCCGCCGGCGTGCGGTGTCGTACTCGACCGCGCCCAGGCTGTAGAGCCGCTGGATCTCCTCCGCCCCCAGGCCGTTGGTCAGGCCGGCGATCACCTTCAGCGCCACCGTGTCGGACGCGAACAGCCGGTCCACGGCGGCCAGCGCCTCCGCCGCCGCGTAGGCCCGCTCCGGATCGGCGTCGGGAGCCGTGCCAGCCAGCGTCGCAGCCCTATTGTCCTCCGGCTGCGAAGCCGGGCCTTCGCGCCGACGTCGGCGCCATTGCTCGTCGCACAGGCTGCGCATGATCCCGGCCAGGAACGCCAGCAAGGGCACGCCCGGCGGCCAGCGGCGCGTGCCTTCGAGGGCGCGCAGCACCGCCTCGTGCAGCAGGTCGGACCAGGCCATGCCGCCCGGCAGGCCGCGGGCGCGCAGCCGGGCAAGCGCGCGCAGGCGCAGCAGGTCGTCGTCGGACAGCGCCGCCAGCGCCGCGGCGACGTCTCTGGGCGGAGGCACAGGCGCGTGTGCGGCCTGTCCCCTCCGACGCTGTACGGATTGCGTCATCGCCGTCCTATGCGCTTGCCAAACGGCAACGCGGACAGGGCCACGAAATTTCTTTCATCCGTCCGCATCCCTCGCCACCGAGCGCATGGCGCGGCATGGGCCTGGCGGGACCGCCGGGTTGGAGGGACCTGATGCCAACACTGTCCGACGAAGACATCGCGGCCCACGCCGCCGGGTTCATCGCCATGCTGGACGACGCCTTCCGGCGCTACGGCGCCCCGGAGGGCTTGCCGCCGCGGCTGCGGGACGCCGTGGCAGCGACGCCGCGGCACCGCTTCGTGCCCCGCTTCCGGCTCGGCGAAGGTCCCTTGCAGGACCTCGACGCCGAGCCGGACCAAGCCCTTCCGGCCGTCTACAGCGACCAGGTCATGCGCCATGTGGACGAAGCGGGCGAGCTGCTGCCCTCGTCCAACTCGCAGCCGAGCTACGTGCTGTGGCTGCTGCACCTGCTCGGCCTGGAACCCGGGCAAGCCGTGCTGGAGATCGGCTCCGGCTCCGGCTGGCTTGCGGCGGTGATGGCCCGGCTGGTCGGCCCGGCTGGGAAGGTGGTCGGGATCGAGCTGATCCCCGGCCTCGCGCAGCAAAGCCGGACGGACCTGGCGAG
>CAXUJE010000144.1:0-1048 GCA_964251035.1 uncultured Acetobacteraceae bacterium | reverse complement strand
GATCGTCACCGGGGACGGCGTGCAAGGCCACGCCGCCGGCGCTCCCTTCGACCGCGCGGTGATCACCGCGGCGACCTGGGACCTGCCGGCGGTGCTGTTCGGGCAGGTCGCGGACGGGGGCCGCATCCTGGTGCCTGTCGAGCTGCGCGACGGCAGCGGCTGCGAGGTGACGGTGCTGCGCCGGCAGGGGGCGGTGCTGGTTGCCGAGCAGGCGGTGTCGGGCTGGTTCGTGCCGCTGCTCGGTCCCGGCCAGGACCGCAGCGCGGCATGCCTCCGGCTCGGTGCCCTGCCGTTCTGGGACGAGGTGTGCGGGGCGCCGAGCGTGCGCTGCGCCCTTACGCTCGGCGTGTCCCCGGGCGACGGGGCGGGGTTGATTGCGGCTCAGTTGCAGGGGTTCATGGGCCGGGCCGCGCCGGGGATGCCGACCACCGCTGCACCTCCGGGCGAGCACGCGACACCCTGGCGACCAGTGCCGCCAGGGAGGCAGCCCATGCGACCGTTTGGCTTGGTGGACGAGGCAGAAAGGTCCGTGGCGCTGTGGGACGGGGGCGAGCTGGTGGGCTACGGCGGCCGTGCCGCGGCCGTCCGCCTGGCGCGCGCCTATGCCCGCTGGGCAAAGCTTGGGCTGCCGGGAATGGGCGCGTTCGGGCTGGAGATCCACCGTACGGATGCTGCCCCGGCCAGCGGCGGGGACTGCTGGGTGGAACCGCGGGGCGCGACCGTGTTGGCTTGGCGGCTCAAGCCCGGCGTGGCGCGTTGGCAGGACTTGCTCGGCAGCGGCGAACAGCGCCTTTCCGGCCCCCTTGCGACCGAGGTTTAGTGGCTGCTTCGTGGGCAGCGTATATTCCTTCGTACCGCGAACGTCAGCTTCGGACGGGTGCCGCAGCGGCTGCCTCGTCCGGCGTGGGCATTCCGGCAAACGGCTGCCTCGGACAGCCTCCTCACCCATGGGACGCAGGACCTGGCGGCCAGGCTGCCGCGATCTCCGCGAGGAGCTGCTCCCGCTCGGCCCGGATCGCCGCAGAGCGGGCGCGGACCTGCTCGACCA
>CAXUJE010000143.1:0-12366 GCA_964251035.1 uncultured Acetobacteraceae bacterium | reverse complement strand
TCTAGCGGGTTCGGCTCGATCTGCGACGCGGACGAAACCTTGTTGGCGCACCAGCCGACGCCTTGAGCAACACCCTGCTTACGGGAAAAGCATCTATCAATTGTATGTCTTTTGCATGTCTGGTAGCCATAGGACGGACATTCGTCCGACCCTCATCTGAAAGCGGCCGTCGTGAGGGCCTCGACCTCACCCGACGCCTTGGCGTCAGGACGGGCCATCTCGAACACGGCGCGTCCCGCGGCCTGCGCTTCCCGCCAGGCAACCCGGCTGTGCAACAGCACGCCCGAGTAGGAGATATGCCGGGCCTCCTGCAGCGCGGTCACGGCCTCGGCGTTGTTCCGTGCCCGGCGGTGGTCGGCCATGGACAGGACCGAGATGGCGTCCAGCCGCTCGTCCATGGTCTCGATCTCCCACACCTCGAACGAGGCCGGCGGGACTGGGACCACAAGGCGGTCCGCCACCATCAGGGCGGCGCGCAGGCTGTCCGTGTTCCGGCCGCCCGCGTCGATGACCGTGTCCTGGAACTTCGGCGCCAGCGTCCGCACCTGGTCGCGCACGGCCCGGCCGGTGTAGGCGGCGGTCTGGTGACGGGCGCCGTCATGCTCCAGGCTGGCGCGGAGGGCCGCGAACTTGCTCGCCGTCTGCTGCTCGTCGGCATCGACCAGCAGCACGTCGCGTCCCTGGCTGGCGCGGCGGATCGCCAGCGCGAGTGCCAGGCTCGTCTTGGCCACGCCGCCCTTGGCATGGCCCACGACGACTATCATACGCCCGCCCAATCGGTTAACGATCGACACTCAACCGATGTACATCTTTCTGTCCACCTCTTTCTTGCTGACCTCGTGTCAAGCTGCCCAGGGCAGTCACGCAGGGATGGAACCCGTTTGCCGGCAGCGGTAGTGGAATCTTTCGGCCCGGCAGCAACAGCGGCAAGGTGCAATCCTGGGCCGGAGCGGAACGCGGGGCGCGCCATGCAAGGATGCCTTTCACCAGGCCGTCGTGGGTGGTCTCAGCTTCCAAGGCGAGCTGACGGCGGAGAGTCCCTCCATCGTGGGCCACAGCGTCCGCGGGGGTGAATACGCTGGCGGCGTCGCCCTAGTGGTGTCGGGGCTGTGCATGTCGTGCCGCCACGGTTCGGTCGAGGTCACGGACCCTGGGACTGGTACGTCGTCAAGTATCGGTCCGAAGCCGGGGTGCATCTGGACGGCTTCGCGGCGGAGCACGTGCGCCGCCTGCGTATCGAGTTCGGGCTGCTCCCGATCAACGAGCAGGACTGGGCAAGCAGCCCAGCCCAGGCCTTCCACGCCTCGCGGGCCTGGGTCGGCTTGGTGCGATGGGTTGGGCGACACCCGCGTTTAGCCAAGCGCATGTCGCGGTTCGACGCATACTTGCTGGCATAGCACGACCACGCTTGTGCCACATTGCGTCAATCTGCACCGTGGGTCTTCCAAGCGAGCTTCCAAGAAGAGGCATCTCGGCCGGGTGCCGATCCAACAGGCCCGAAACTCCACTTTCGGGCGGTCCAAAGATCCGACCGGGCCGCAACGACGCGCCGCGACTGGTAGCCCGCTGCTGTTCGGCCTCGCGCGGCCACCACGGATGGCGAAGGCACGTTGCCCTCCGGCCGGCAACGCGGCGCTTCAGCGTCTTCCCACAGCGGCGCGCACCCGCGGGGTGACCTGTCGGGAACGGGCCCGATTGCGTTGACCGCAGCGTGATGGGCGCCGGTGCGCGCCGCATGGAACGCAGGCGCGGCCGGCACGTAGGCAGCCGCGGCAGATGCCGCCCGACCCACCCAACCAGGAACCACGCCGATGGCCGACCGCCCCAGCATGCAGGATCCGCGCAGCCAGTACCCGCGACCGCCTTTCCCGCGCCAGCCGCAGCCCGTCCCCGGCCTGGCCGCCAAGATGGACCCGGTGCCCGATCATGGGGAACACAGCTACCAGGGCAGCGGCAAGCTGCTGGGCCGCAAGGCCCTGGTCACCGGCGGCGACTCCGGCATCGGCCGCGCCGCCGCCATCGCCTTTGCGCGGGAAGGCGCCGACGTGGCGATCTCCTATCTCGGCACCGAGGAGGCCGACGCGAAGGAGGTGATCGCGCTGATCGAAGCGGCCGGCCGCAAGGCCGTGGCGTTGCCCGGCGACGTCACAAACGAGGCCTGGTGCCGCCAGATGGTGGCCGAAACCGTGTCCGGGCTTGGCGGCCTCGACATCCTGGTGATCAACGCCGGGCACCAGCAAAGCCGCGAGTCGATCGACAAGGTCACCTCGAAGGACTTCGACACCACCATGAAGACCAACCTCTACGCCATGCACTGGATCACCCAGGAAGCCGTGCCGCACCTGCTGCCGGGGTCCGCAATCATCACCACCGCGTCCGTCCAGGCCTACGATCCGTCGGGCACCTTGCTGGACTACGCCACGACAAAGGCGGGCATCGTCGCCTACACCAAGGCGCTGTCCAAGCAGTTGCTGGAGAAAGGCATCCGGGCCAACGTCGTGGCGCCCGGCCCGTTCTGGACGGCGCTGCAGGCCAGCGGCGGGCAGCCGCCGGAAAAGGTGGAGACGTTCGGAGAGCAGAGCGGGTTCGGGCGCCCGGGCCAGCCTGTGGAGATCGCGCCCGTCTATGTCCTCCTCGCCTCGCAGGAAGGCAGCTACATCAGCGGCGAAGTGTATGGCGTCACCGGGGGTGCGGGCGTCGCCTGATGGGAGGGGCCGGGCCGGACGGGCCATCCGGCTCGCCCGCCTGGTGGCAGGCTGGCACGATCTACCAGATCTACCCTCGCTCTTTCCAGGACTCAAATGGCGACGGCGTTGGCGACTTGGCCGGGATCAGCGCCCGCCTCGACTACCTCACGGAACTGGGCGTGGACGCCATCTGGATCTCGCCGATCTACCCCTCGCCCATGGTCGATTTCGGCTACGACGTGTCCGACTACTGCGGCATTGATCCGCGTTTCGGCACCCTCGCCGACTTCGACGCTATGCTGGCCGCCGCGCATGCGCGTAACCTCAAGGTCGTCCTGGACTACGTGCCGAACCACAGCTCGGACCGGCACCCCTGGTTCGGGCAAAGCCGGTCCGGTCGCGACAACCCCAAGCGGGACTGGTACGTGTGGCGGGACGGCAAGCCGGGCGGCGAGCCGCCCAGCAACTGGCTCAGCGAGTTCGGCGGCCCGGCCTGGACCTTGGACGAGGCGACGAGCCAACACTACTACCACGCCTACCTTCCCAGCCAGCCCGACCTGAACTGGCGCAACCCGCAGGTCCGCCGAGCCATGCTGGACGTGCTGCGGTTCTGGCTCGACCGCGGGGTGGACGGGTTCCGGGTCGATGCGGTCCACCACCTGTTTGAGGACGAGGCGCTGCGCGACAACCCGCCCAACCCGGACTGGCGCGAAGGCCAGTCCCCGGCGCGGCGCGTCGTCCGCGCTCACACCATGGACCAGCCGGAGGTGCAGGACGCGGTCGCGGCCATGCGCCGGGTCGCGGACGAGTACGGCGGCCGGGTGTTGATCGGGGAAGCCTACCTGCCGATCCCCCGCATGATGGCCTACTACGGGCGCCCGGAGGCGCCCGGCTTCCAGTTGCCGTTCAACTTCCACCTGCTTTCCACCCCCTGGACCCCGGCCGCCATCGCCGCGCTGATCGGGCAATACGAAGCGGCGCTGCCTCCCGGTGCCTGGCCGAACTGGGTGCTGGGCAACCACGACCGGTCCCGCCTGGCCAGCCGCGTCGGCTCGGCCCAGGCCCGCGTGGCCGCCCTCCTGCTGCTGACGCTGCGCGGCACGCCGACCATCTACCAGGGCGAGGAGATCGGCATGGTGGACGTGCCGATCCCGCCCGCGCTGGTGCAGGACCCGTGGGAGCGCTGCGTGCCCGGCTTGGGGCTGGGCCGCGACCCCGTGCGCACGCCCATGCCGTGGGAGTGCGGCCCAAAGGGCGGCTTCACCACCGGCGAGCCGTGGCTGCCGCTCGGCCCGGCGGGGACGGGCATTACGGTGGCCGGGCAGGAGCGCGACCCTCGCTCGCTGCTGGCGCTCTACCGAGCCTTGCTGCGGCTGCGCCGGGCGGAGCCGGCCTTGTCGGTCGGGTCCATCGGCAACGTCTGGGCGTCTGGGTCCGTGCTGTCATACCAGCGCCAGTTCGGAGCGCGCACCCTGCTCGTGGCGCTCAATCTCGGGCACGAGCCGCAGGAATGCGCGTTGCACGGCGCCGGCGGCCGCCTTCTGCTGTCCAGCACGCTCGACGGCCAGGTGGGCTGCCACGTGAGCGACGCTCTCCGCCTCGGGCCGAACGAGGGCGCTGTGGTGGCGTTGGAAGGACAGGGCGGCGGGGCGGCTGAGCCAACTTGTGAGCCGCTTTTGTAAAGCGTCAGCATGTGCGGGGTGCCTAGCTGCCAGGTCGCGGGCCATGCGTTGTGACCACTTGCAAACAGGGAGCGCGTGCATGCTCAGCCAATTGCCCCCAACCGGCGTATAGGGAGCACGCGAGACCTGCGCGTCTTCGGCCTGGATATACGCTTTGTCCACCGCTGCATTGGCAGGATGTGATGCAGCCAAGCTCTTGCGCCGTCGCGTGAGGTGGGCACAAGCTTTAGAGGCTTGGCGTGCAGCGAAGACCGGCAGGCGCAATGGCGTCGGCCAGAAGCTCCCGCCCAGCTGTCAGCAGCCCGAGCCGCCCGCTGCGGCTGAACGGCACGGTGATGCCCAGGGTCTCCAGCGTGATTGACCCATACACCCGATACTCGACCGATCCGGTGGCGAGGACGTCAAGGAGTTGAGGACCAAGGTTGCGCACTGTACTCGCGACGATGAACGGCACCAGCGTCGATGAGCGGGGAGGCAGGCGCACAGGCGCTTCGCTGGTCCCCTCTGCCAATGGGCTGCCTGCCGCGTCCACCGCGGCCTGGATGCGCCGGAATGCCAGTTCCGAAGCGTTGGGATTGCTGATGCACAAGGTTACGCCCAGGGTCTGGTCGAGCAGCCCGACGCCGCGCAACTCGACGGCGGCCACTTCCACCTGCGGCGGCGTGGCCGTCGCCAAGGAGCAGCCAGCGCACAGCAGAGCTGTTGCAGTCCAAGCAACACGCGGGATCAGGACGCAGGCTCCTCGTCATCGGACAACGGCGAGCGGTCGTGTTGGGCGAGCAGGTCGGCCGGGTCGCGGTAGACGGCGATGCAGCCGGCTTCCCACAAGCCGTCTTCCGGGAAGCCGCCGCACAGCAGTCCGATCGTGCGCAGGCCGGCCTGGGATGCCGCCTCGGCGTCGTAGGGGGTGTCGCCGACGACGATGACGTTCTGCGGGTCCGGGTTGCCCAGCTTCTCCAAGGCCGCAAGGAAAATGTCGGGGTTCGGCTTGCTGTTCTCCGCATCGTCGGACGAGGTCTGCACGTCGACCAGGTCCTCGATGTCCGCCACCTCCTTGTAGGTTTCGAGCTCGTCCTCCTTGGCCGACGACGCCAGGGCGATGCGCAGCTCCTGGGCCCGGAGATGCTCGATCAGGTCCCGCACGCCAGGGAACGCCTCGACCTTCGGCAGGTAGCGCTCCTTCAGGATCGCACCCCGGCGCTCTTCCAGCTTCTCGCCGAAGGCCTCGATGTCGTCCTCGCTGAGGAACACCGGCATCAACTCGTCGCCGTCCTTGCCGATCTGCATGCGGATGTCGTCGAGCGGGACGTCGCGGCCATACTCGCGGAAGGCGTCCTGCCAGGACTGCGCATGCAGGTCCACGGAGTCGATCAAGGTGCCATCGACGTCGAAGATCACGGCTGTCGGCATGGAATGGTCCTTATGGATTGCGGGGTCAGGCGAACTGATGGTGCGGGTTCCAGCACTGTTGCCCTGTGTCGGCCATAAGCGTCCCACCGCTGCCCGGTTCCGGTCCGGAACGGCTGCGCGGGGCGGCTTCGGTTCGACAGCCCACTGGCGTGGAGACCCGGAACCATCGATGTCCCGGGCGTTAGCGCTCCTGCATGCACCCCGCCGACGCAGGTGGGTGCTTTTGCCAGGGAACGAGACATGGACGAGAGCCAAGCCGACAAGCTCGGCAGCAAGATGCGGGACGTCTATGCCGACCTCGCCAGCGAGGCGCCCGTGCCGGCGAGGGGCGCACCGAAGCATCCCTCCCGCCGGCTTCGGAAAAACCGGAGCTTCGCCAAGACGTCCGCACGCAAGGCTGCCTCGGCGCCCCGCAACGTCGTGGGCGGCCTCGTGATGCAGCATCCCGTGGCGTCGCTCTTGATCGCTGCCGGCATCGGCTACGTGCTCGCCCGTTTCTAAAAACCGACGAGGGCCAGCCTGGCCGCGAGGCGGCCCGGGCGGCATCCAGTTTGCCCGCCTATGCTGCGCCACCCGGTCGAGACCCCTCTGCGGCGGGGCAACCTCGTCGACGATCCCGGCGAAATCCCGTCGCGGATGCTGATCATGAAGCCCTGGCTTGGAATGCGGTGCGTTGGCCGGAGCGTGCCGGAACCGCAGGGCCGCCCGCCTCGTTGCTGGCTGCCTGGGCCGCTTCGATGCAGGAGTCCACGCACTCGCGCAGCGAGGTCGAGTAGTAGTCGGCGCCGATCACCGTCCTCACCCGCTCGTCCCTGAACGCGTCGTCCTCGGACGGCCACAGGCCCACGAGTATGGGCGCCCCAGGCAGCTTGCGGCGCAGCCGCTTCATCAGGTAGCGCAGGTGCGACGGGCTGCCGCTGATGTCGAGGTATGATGTTGACCCGCCTTGGTGGAGCCTTTCATGCTTTTGCAGGAGGTTGCTTCCATGCCGATCACCCGTCCCCCGTATTCGCCGGAGTTCAGACAGCAGATCATTGACCTAGCCCGTGCTGGGCGCGACCCGGCAAGCCTTGCCCGCGAGTTCGAACCAACTGCAGAAACGATCCGCAAATGGGTTGCTGCGGCAGGTCGCCAGGAGGGCAGCCGGGAAAAGGATGACGCCCCGGCCCTTGCAGGCGAGGCTTTGTCCACGACAGAGCGCGACGAGTTGGCCCGGCTGCGCCGCGAGAACAAGCAGTTGCGGGTGGAGCGCGACATCCTCTCTCGAGCAGCAGCCTGGTTTGCAAGGGAGACCGGGGCCGTGCCGTCCGGCTCTTCCGGTTCATGAGCGCGAACCAGGCCACCTTCCCCATCGCCACCATGGCCCGCATCCTGGGTGTGTCCGAGGCGGGCTACTATGCTTGGCGGAACCGCCCTCCGTCTGCCCACGCTCAGGCCGATACGGCGCTGTTTAAGCGGGTGCAGGCCATCCATGCCGGATCGCGCGAGACATACGGATCGCCGCGCGTGCACGCGGAGCTGAAGGCGGGCGGGGAGGAAGCACGGCCGCAAGCGGGTCGCACGCTTGGTGCGCGCCGCGGGTCTTGTGGGTGCGAGCCGCCGCCGGGCTGGCGTGACCACCACGCGGCGGGACGAGGAGGCCAGGCCGGCCCCGGACTTGGTGGACCGTGACTTCACGGTGGCGGCGCCGAACCAGCTTTGGGTCGCAGACATACGTATGTGCCAACAGCGGCGGGGTTCCTGTATTTGGCCGTGGTGCTGGACGCCTGGAGCCGCAAGGTCGTGGGTTGGTCCATGGCCAACCATCTGCGCGCCGAGTTGGTGATGGCCGCGCTCGAAATGGCAGTCAGTCAGCGGCGACCGAGCAACGTCATTCACCATTCCGACCAGGGATCTCAATACACGTCGCTGGCGTTCGGCAAGCGCTGCAAAGAGGCCGGCGTGCGACCGTCCATGGGATCAGTGGGCGACGCCTATGATAATGCCATGTGCGAGAGCTTCTTCGCCACGCTGGTATGCGAGCCGCTGGAGCGCCGTCGGTTCGCTTCACAAGCCAAGGCTCGCATGGCTTGCTTCAGTTTTATCGAAGGTTGGTACAACCCGGTCCGCCTCGATTTCAGCCTGGGCTACCGCTCGCCGATGGCCTACGAAGCAACAGCGGAGGTGGCCCAAGCCCAAACGTAGTCACCCAAGCCCGCCAACACTCCACCAAGGCGGGTCAACATCAGACTTCGACCGGAAGCGAGCCCTGCTCGAACTCCTCGTCGACCGCGTGATCGTCACCGACGGCAAGGTAGAGATCCGCTACGTCGTCCCAACCGGTCCAGATGGCGAACATCATCCCTTTTGGCGATTGCGAACAGACCATCTACGGCTGGTTCCGCAGATGGCTGGAGCTGGGGTTGTTTGGCCGGCTGCTGTGCGACGTGGCCTGCTTGCGGCGTCGTGCTTGTGGGCAAGAAGCCCGAACCCAGCCTGGGCATCATTGACACGCAATCGGTGAAATGCATCCCAGTTCGTGGCCCAAGTGGGTATGACGCCGCCAGAAGGTGCTGGGCCGCAAGCGCGTCGCCTTGGTCGATGCCGACGGAACCTGGCTTGCTGTCGCCGTGGTCCCGGCGTCCACCCAGGAGCGCGACACGCTTCCCGCGCTCGACGACGGCAAGGCGGAATGGCCCAGCCTGCGCGAGGCCGTGCTCGACGGCGCCTTTGTCGCCGGACGCTGCCAGGAATGGTCGAACCGGCACGGCATGCGCCACCGTGTGGTCGAGCGCGGCCCAGACCAGAAAGGCTTTGTCGTGCTTGAGCGCCGCTGGGTCGTCGAGCGCAGCTTCGGCTGGCTTGCGCGCTGGGGCGGGCTGCTGCGCGACCGCGCCGGACGCCTTGATGTCTCGGCCGCACGCATCGCGTTCGCGGCCGCCCTGTCCGGCGTGGAAGCCCTGCTCAACCCCATGCCAGTTCATGCCGCCGCAAGTTGAAGTCACTCAAACAGGTTCTCAGAAAACCGAAGCTCGTGCTGCCTGCTCGGTGCGAACCGGATGACCCGGCTCGGCAGGCCAGTATCACAGCGCGTCGCCTGAGAGCGACCTCAGCTACCGGCCTACGTCAGCGATTGGAATTGTGCACCAAAGCCGCGGGGTGCGCCATTGAATATCGGAGCACGCACAAGCACCCGTTCGTCTGAAGCCACGGGCGCAGGCATCGCACCTCACGTCGTCCCGGCCTCGTCGCTGCGCCGAATATATCACTCGATTTAGCGGGCGCGTCATTTAGCCGTCTGGTTGGACGACGGCTGGTCAGGAACCCGACAATCGTGCGAGGCCGGGACGCGTCATGCACGGACATCGTGCGGACATAAGATCAGCACGAAAGACTTTGCTAACCATCCCGGGGAAAAACGCAAGCATTCGAAAGGGTTGATGGTGGAGCTGAGCGGGATCGAACCGCTGACCTCCTGAATGCCATTCAGGCGCTCTCCCAACTGAGCTACAGCCCCGCCGGCGCCGGGCAAGGCAAGCCCGGCTGCGGAAGGCGCGGGTAATAAACCGGCCTGCGCCCGACATCAAGAGCCTACGCGGCCTTGAGGTCCTGATGCACCGCAAACGGCGCTTCGGTCTTGCCGCGGATCTCCTCCACCGTGACGCCCGGCGCCACGTCGACCAGCGTCAAGCCAGGCCGCCCCACGTCGAACACGCCGAGTTCCGTCACCACCAAGTTCACCACGCCGGCCCCCGTCAGCGGCAAGGAACAGGCGCGCAGCAGCTTCGGCTTGCCGCCAGCGGTGTGCTCCATCAGCACGACGACACGCGGCACGCCAGCCACCAGGTCCATGGCGCCGCCCATGCCCTTGACCATCTTGCCGGGGATCATCCAGTTCGCCAGGTCGCCGTTCTCCGCCACCTGCAGCGCGCCCAGGATGGAGATCGCGATGTGGCCGCCGCGTACCAGCGCGAACGACGCCGCGCTGTCGAAGAAGCTTGTGGTCGGCAGCATGGTCACGGTCTGCTTGCCGGCGTTGATCAGGTCAGGGTCCTCCTCCCCCTCGAACGGGAACGGGCCGATGCCGAGCATGCCGTTCTCGCTGTGCAGTTGGATGCTGATACCGGGGGGGATGTGGTTGGCGACCAGGGTCGGGATGCCGATCCCCAGGTTCACGTACATGCCATCCTGCAGTTCCCGCGCTGCGCGGGCCGCCATTTCGTCTCGGGTCCAAGGCATTGTCGCCTCCTATGCCGGCAGGGATTCGGCGCCGGCGGCCGCGGGTGCTGCCTCCGCACGCTTGCGCGTCGTGCGCTGCTCGATCCGCTTCGCAACCTCCGGCACGTGGACGATGCGCTTCACGAAGATGCCCGGCGTCACGACGTGGTCGCCGTCGAGCGCGCCCGGCTCCACCAGTTCCTCCACCTGCGCCACCACCATCTTGGCCGCGGTCGCCATGATCGGGTTGAAGTTCCGCGCCGTCATCCGGTACACCAGGTTGCCCTCCGTGTCGCCGCGCCAGGCGTGCACGAGGGCGAGGTCCGCGTGCAGGCCGCGCTCCATGATGTAGCGGTGGCCGTCGAACTCACGCTCGTCCTTGCCCTCCGCGATGGCGGTGCCGACGCCGGTGCGGGTGTAGAAGGCGGGGATGCCGGCGCCGCCCGCGCGGATGCGCTCCGCAAGCGTCCCTTGCGGGTTAAACTCGATCTCCAGCTCGCCGGCGAGGTACTGCTTGGCGAAGGTCTGGTTCTCGCCGACATAGGAAGAGATCATCTTGCGGATTTGCCGGGTCTGCAGCAGCAGGCCCAGCCCGGCGTCGTCCACGCCCGCGTTGTTCGAGATGCAGGTGAGATCCCGCACGCCGCTGTCCCGGATCGCCTCGATCAGCGCCTGCGGGATGCCGCACAGGCCGAAGCCGCCGGCCATGATCACCATGCCGTCCCGCAGCACCCCGGCCAGCGCCGCCGCCGCGTCCGGATAGACCTTGCTCACCGCCATCCCTCACCCCCCATTTTCGTTGGAACCATCTGGCAAACCCTACCGCACAGGGTTCAGCCCGGCAAACCTGGCCGCTACCCCGCCAAGACGCCATGCTGGCGCAGGAACCCGAGCAGCGGCAGCAGCGGCAGGCCGAGGACCGCGGCATGCTCGCCCTGCACCGCGTCGAACAGGTGCACGCCAAGCCCCTCCAGGCGGTAGGCGCCGACGCAGGACAGCACCGCGTCGCCCTCGGCGGCCAGGTAATCCTCCAGGAACGCATCGCTGAACGCGCGCATGCGGAGGCGGGGTTCGGCGACGTGACGCCACACCTCCCGCCCGCCGCGCAGGCAGGCCACGGCGGTGGCCAGGCGATGCGACCGGCCGCGCAGCGCCCGAAGCTGCGCCCGCGCGCCGTCGAGGCCGTCCGGCTTGTCGAACCAGGCGTCGCCGCAGACCAGGATCTGGTCGGCGCCGATCACCAATGCGTGGGGATCGCGGATGCGCTGCGCCTTGAGGGCGGCCAGCGTCAGCGCGGTCTCGGCGGCGTCCGCGCCCTCCGCCCGGCAGGCCTGCTTCACCGCCGCCTCGTCCACCCGGGCCGGACGCGCCTCGAACCGCAGCCCGGCTGCTTGCAGCAGCGCGGAGCGCGCCGCGGATTGGCTGGCCAGGACCAAAGGGGGCGCCCCGGCCTGCATGGTCGACACCTGCATCACGGCGTAGGCGGAAGCGGCACGGGCGGGACGGGGGCAGAAGCAGCCGCCGCTTCCCGTCGTCGCCGTTCGTGCCAGGCGTCCATGAGCTGGAGCACGGTGGCCGCGGTTTCCTCGATGGAGCGCCGGGTCACGTCGATCACCGGCCAGCCGCGGCGGGTGCACAGGCGCCGCGCCCACAGCAGCTCGCCGCGCACCGCCTCGACATCGACGTAGTCGCTGGCGTCCTGCCGCACCCGGCCGGTGTCGTTGCCGGCGGCGATCAGCTTCAGGCGGTGGCGCCGGATTTCTATCAATGCCGGCGGGTCGAGCGTCAGGCCGATCACCGGGCAGATCGGCGTTGCCAGCCCCGGCGGGTCCGGCGTGCCCGGCACCAGCGGCACGTTGGCCGCCTTGATCCCGCGGTTGGCCAGGTAGAACGAGGTCGGCGTCTTGCTGCTGCGTGACACGCCGACCAGCACCACGTCGGCCGAGGCGATCCCCGCCTGCGCCTGGCCGTCGTCATGCGCCAGCACGTAGTGCATCGCGTCGATCCGGCGGAAGTAGTCGGCGTCCAGCACGTATTGCCGCCCTGGCCGGGACTGCGCCTGCGTGCCGATATGCTCCTGCAGCATGTCCAGCACCGGCTCCAGCACGTTCAGCACCGACACGCCGAGCCGCAGGCACGTGGTTTCCAGGTCGTTGCGCAGCGCCTTGTCGATGACGGTGGACAGCACGGGGCCAGGTTCGGCCTCGATCCCTTCCAGCACGCGGTGCAGTTGGAAGCGGGTCCGGATCAGGCTCCAGCGGTGGTAGACGATCGAGGCGTGCTCGAACTGCGAGACGGTCGCGCGGGCGATGCTGTTCAGCGTCTCCCCGGTCGCGTCGGACACCAAATGCAGGTTCATGGGCGGCGGTTCCGTTCTCAGGGGGCAATGG
>CAXUJE010000142.1:0-12455 GCA_964251035.1 uncultured Acetobacteraceae bacterium | reverse complement strand
TTCGGCATCGGCATGAACACCGACCACACGCTGGAGGAGGTCGGCCAGCAGTTCAACGTGACCCGCGAGCGCATCCGCCAGATCGAGGCGAAGGCGCTGCGCAAGCTCAAGCACCCGAGCCGCAGCCGCAAGCTGCGCAGCTTCCTGGACGACTGAACGGAGACCAGGACTTGCAGCCGACCAGCCGGGCGGTCGTCACCGTCACGTTCCTTCGCATGGACCAGCGCCCGGCCGATCCGCCGCGGCGGTTGCCGGAGACGTGCAGCCTCGTGACGCTCGCGGCCTGCACCGTGCCGTTCTACCGCTACCTCTACGGCACCGTCGGCGGTCCTTACCTCTGGTGGTTGCGTCGGTCGCTTTCGGACGTGGCGCTGGAAGCCCTGTTGCGCGACCCGGCGGTGTCCATCACCGTGCTCTACCGGGGTGGCGAGCCGGCCGGGTTCTTCGAGCTGGACCGGCGGCAAAGCCCGGCGATCAACCTCAGCTACTTCGGCCTGACGCCGGATGCGACTGGGTTGGGACTTGGCACCGCGTTCCTGCGGGCGGCGGTCGATGCGGCGTTTGCCGAGGGCGCGCGGGCGCTGACGGTGAACACCTGCACCGCCGACCACCCGCGGGCGTTGCCGGGCTACCTGCGCGCCGGCTTCCGTCCGGTGCGGGCGATCCGCGAGGTTTGGGATGTGCCGACCCAGCTTGGCCTATCCATTCCCGAGCGCCTGCGGGTATAAGGCCCGCAGGGCGCACGCCAAGCGCCGGGAGGGATTTGCCGCCATGCGCCTGACACTTGCGATCCTGGGCGGGATGCTGGCCACCGCCCTGCTCGCAGCACAGCCCGCCTGGGCGCAGCTTCCCAATCCCCTCAAGATCGGCGTGCTGAACGACCAGTCCGGCCCGTTCGGCGACCAGTCCGGCCGCGGGTCGGTCGTGGCGGCGCAGCTCGCGGCCGAGGACTTCATGCGCGAAGTGCCGGGCGTGCGCGTCGAGATCGTCTATGGCGACCACCAGAACAAGCCGGACATCGGCAGCGCCATCGTGCGGTCCTGGGTGGACCGGGAGGGTGTCGTGGCGGTGGCGGACGCGGTGAACTCGTCCGTGGGCCTCGCGGTCAACGACGTGCTGCGGGAGCGGCACCGGGCCTTCATCGCCACCAACGTCGGCACGTCGGACCTCACGGGCAAGTTCTGCGCGCCCACCACGGTGCAGTGGACCTTCGACACCTGGGCCTTTGGCAACAGCGCGGCGCGGGCGTTGAAGGATGTGGGGCCGTTCTATTTCGTAAGCTTCGACTACGCGCTGGGCGCGGCGCTGGAGCGGGACACGACGGAGGCGCTGGCCCGCCTGGGCGGCAAGGTCGCCGGGTCGGTCAGGCACCCGCTGGGCACGACGGACTTCTCCTCGTACTTGCTCCAGGCGCAGTCGTCCGGGGCGAAGGTGATCGCCTTCGCCTCGACGGGCCTCGACTTCATCAACGCGGCGAAGCAGGCGGCCGAGTTCGGCGTGACGCGGACCGCGACGCTCACCGGGCTGTTCACGCAGATCACCGACGTGGACGCGCTGGGGACCGAGGCGGCGCAGGGCTTGCTGCTGACCGAGGCGTTCTATTGGGACCTCAACGACGCCACCCGCGCCTTCGCCCGGCGCTTCGCCGAGCGGATGCCCGGCCGGGTGCCGACCGAGAACCAGGCCGGCGTTTACTCCTCCGTTCTGGCCTACCTGCGCGCAGCGCAGCGCGCCGGCAGCATCGAGGGCGAGCGGGTGGTGGACGCCATGCGCCACGCACCCATTGAAGACCCGCTGTTCGGCACCGTCACGGTGCGCCCGGACGGAAGGGCGGTGCACGCGATGTACGTGTTCCGCGTGAAACCGCCGGCAGAGTCTGCCTCGCGCTGGGACCTTTACACGTTGGTGTCCACCATCCCGCCCGAATTGGCGTTCCGACCGATGGAGGGGGGTGGCTGCCCGCTGGTGGCATCCGGCGGGGCCAAGTAGCCTGCAACCGTTGGCCGGCCTGATCGTTGCCGGTCCTGAACGGCAGCCGGGGCATGGGGCCGCGGCACTCAACCGGGGACGGGCGCCATGCTGGGCAGGATTTGGCCGATGCTGCAGGAGACCGTGGCCGACTACGTCGAGGACGAGGCGCTAAGCCGCGGCGCGGCCATCGCCTACTACACGATCTTCTCGATCGCCCCGATCCTGGTCATCTGCATCGCGATCGCCGGGCTGGCCTTTGGCGAGGATGCGGCGCAGGGGGCCATGGTCGGGCAGCTCCGCGGCATGATGGGCGACCAGGCGGCGGAGGCGGTGCAGACCATGATCGCCAGCGCCGGCAACAGGTCGAGCGGCATCTGGGCCACGGTGATCGGCGTCGTCACCCTGCTGATCACCGCGACCGGTGTGTTCAGCGAGATGCAGGCGTCGCTGAACCTGATCTGGAAGGCGCAGGCGGCAACCGGCGTGACCGGCTTCTTGAAGGCGCGGGCGGCGGGCCTGGGACTGGTGGCGACGCTCGGCTTCCTGCTGCTGGTGTCGCTGGTGGTCAGCGCGGCCTTGACGGCGCTCGGCAGCACCTTGAACCGCATCGTCCCGGGGATGGACACGATCCTGCACCTCGTCAACTTCGCGGTTTCGTTCCTGATGGTCTCGGCGCTGTTCGCGGCGATCTACAAGATCCTGCCGGACCGCCAACTGCGCTGGAAGGACGTGGCGGTGGGGGCGGTGGCGACCGCGTTCCTGTTCACCGTCGGCAAGACGCTGATCGGGCTGTATATCGGCAGCAGCTCGGTGGCGACCAGCTACGGCGCCGCGGGCGCCTTGGTGATCGTGCTGCTGTGGATCTACTACTCGTCGCAGATCTTCCTGCTGGGGGCGGAGTTCACCAAGGTCTGGGCGAGCTACCACGGCAGCGCCGAGGCCTTCGCCGCGCGTAAGGAGACGGTGGGCGCTGCCCCGGCCGTGCCGCCGCCAACGCCGGTGCAGACGGTGATCGCCCATTCGGCTGCGCGCCGGGTGCCGATTGGGCTGTTCGACATCGCGGCGCTGGGCACGCTGCTGCTGGTGGCGCTGCGGGGACGGGGGCGCCGCTGAAGCGTTCCCCTGGGCGGTGTCCACCGGGTAGGCCTTCCTCATCCCCTGCTGCACTGCGGGCGCATGCGGAGTCCGGGTGGACCGCCTACATCGTTTGTCCGCTGACGAAAACGATGCTTTGCGGGCCGGCCACGTCCAGCGCCAGGGTGGCGCCGGGAACGCTGGTGCCGTCGAAGGTGGCATCGTCGAGGTAGAGGTTGCGGTCGGTCGCCGGCGTGCCGCCGTAGGCGTCGTTGAGGAAATCGACCGTGGCGGTGTGGGTGCCAGCGGCGAAGTCGCCCAGCACCGTCACGGTGTCGGAATGCCCGCTGCTATGCAGGGCGCTCGCGGTCAGCACGCCGCCCTGCTGCTGGCCGTCGATGCTGATGGCGTATTGGGCGGGGCCGTTGTAGGCGTCCTGCGAAACCTGCAGCACCAGCGCGTCGGAGCCGGTGCCGATGGTGGTGTTGGAGCCGGCCGCCGAAGGAACGGGAGTGTTGTCGGTGACGCCGAAGCTGACGGGACCGGCCGCATTGAGTTCCTGCGCCACGTTGGCGACAGGAACGCCATCGTAGGTGGCGGCGTCGAGGTAGAGGTTGCGGTCGAGGGCCGGGCTGCCGTCATACGCGTCGTTGAGGAAGTTGACCGTCACGCTGTGGCCGCCCGGCGCCCAATCGCCGAGCACGGTCACGGTGTCGGTCTGTCCGATGCCGTGCGGGGAGGCGGCGGTCAGCGTGCCGCCGACCTGCTGGCCATCGACACCCACGGTGAACTGGGCGTCGCCCTTGTAGGCGTCCTCGGCAATCGAGAGCACCAGCGTGTCGGAGCCGGAGCCGACCGTGATGGCGGCGGGTGCGGGAGTCGCGAGGAAGCCGCCTATGGGGGAGTTCGGGCCTGTGCTGAACGTGCCGACCAGTTGGCCTTCGTTGTTCATGCCGGTGATTGAGGTCGAGCCCGCGCCCGGAACGTCGATGGTGGTGAAGACGCCGTGGTCGTCGAGGAAGCCGTGCCCGCCGGTCGCATCGAAGTAGGACCCGGCGATCACCCCAGCGTCGTTGATCGCGACCGGAAACGTGTCGGTCGCGCCGGGAACGTCGATGCCGAAAGTGTAGGTGCCATGGTCGTAGATGAAGCCGTGGCCGTGGGTGCCGGAGTCCAGGTACTCGCCGACGACCTGGCCTTGGGCATTGATGCCGTAAACCTCGGTCCCGTAGCCCGGCACGTCGATGGTGGTGAAAACGCCCTTGTCGTCGAGGAAGCCGTGCTCGCCGGTCGCATCGCCGTAGAAGCCGACGATCTGGCCCTGATCGTTGATGTTATACGGCTGGGTGTACCGGGCGCCCGGGATGCCAATGGCTGCAAAGGCGCCGTCCGTGGCAACGAACCCGCCCGAGCTGTTGACGCCGACAAGCTGGCCAACGTCGTTGGACCCAAGCACGATCGTGAAGGCCGACCCTGGCGCGGAGATCGTGCTGTATTGGCCGTTCGCGTAAAGGAAGCTCAAATTGGGGCTGCCGACGGTTGTAGGAGTCGGCAACACCTCTTCGTAGCTGCCGATAACCTGACCCGCGTTGTTGACGTCATTCGGCTCGGTCACTTGGGCGGTGCCGTCCTGCAGAGTCGTGTACTGGTAGGTCGTGGCCATGCGAAGCCTCCCGGCGAAGCTTTTTGTCTTGTTTGTTGCTTCTTTGCGGGAACATACGCGGATGTACGCCGGCGCGCGGTCAACTGACCGTGTACGCAACTAGCTCCGATGACTCACGCCGGGCACATCGGGATTGGAACGGCGGAATGCGTGTGCCGCGTTGCGCCGTGCAACATGGCCCCAGGCTGCTTAGTACCGTTTATACGGCAGGAACTTCCCCGACATCGTCATCTTCACCCGGTCCCCCTTCTGGTCGGGCTGACGCTCCAGCGTCATGTCGAAGTCGATGGCGCTCATGATGCCGTCGCCGAACTCCTCGTGGATCATCTCCTTCCACGTCGTGCCGTACACCGAAACCAGCTCGTAGAACCGGTAGATCAGCGGGTCGGTCGGCACCGCGGTGGGCAGCGAGCCGCGGTATGGCGCCTCGGCCAGCAATGCCGCCTCCTCCTCCGATAGGCCGAACAGGGTGGCGGCCTTCTCCGCCGTCTCCGGCGTCATGCTCATCTGGCCGAGGCAGGCAGCGCAGGTCCACACCGGGGCGTAGCCGAGCTTCCCCGCGACCTCCGCCCAGGTCCAGCCCTTCTGCTTCTTGATGCCGCGGATCTTCAGGCCCAGGGCGGTCTTCGCGTCGTTCAACTGATGGTCTCCTCGATGTTGGAAACGGCAGGGCGGACCTCCGGCACGCGGCGGCCGTCCCAGCCCTCCGGCCTGCTGCCTGCCAAGGTGCGGGAACGGGCCACCAGGAAGTCCACGATGTGGTTGCGCAGCGCGTGGTGGCCCGGCGTGCGGTGGATCGTCTGCCGGTCGCGCGGGCGGGGCAAGGTGTTGACCACGACCTCCGCCACCCGCGCGTCGGGGCCGTTGGTCATCAGCAGGATGCGGTCGGCCAGCAGGATCGCCTCGTCCACGTCATGCGTGATCATGAACGCGGTCTGCCCGGCGTCGGACACCAGCCGAAGAACCTCATCTTGAAGGGTGCCGCGGGTCAGCGCGTCCAGCGCGCTGAACGGCTCGTCCATCAGCAGCAGCGACGGCTCGATGGCGAGCGCCCGGGCGATGCCGACCCGCTGCTTCATGCCGCCCGACAGCTCCGCGGGCTTGCGCCCCGCCGCTTCCGCCAGGCCCACGAGGTCCAGCACCCGCCGCGCGTGGTCCTGAACCTTGGCCCGCGGCCAGTCCCGGTGGCGGCTGCGCACGGCGAAGGCCACGTTGCCGAGCGCCGAAAGCCACGGCAGCAGCGCGTGCGACTGGAAGATCACGGCGCGGTCGAGCGCCGGGCCGGCGACCTCCCGCCCGTCCATCACCACCGTGCCGGCGTCCGGCGCCTCCAGCCCGGCCAGGATGTTGAGGATCGTCGTCTTGCCGCAGCCGGAATGGCCGATCAGCGCCACGAACTCGCCGCGTTCGACGCCGAACCACACGTCGCGGAACACCGGGCGTCCGTCGTAGCGCCGGGCAATGCCCTCGATGCTCAGCCAGGGGCGCGGCACGGCGCTACTCCCGCCACGCGACTGCCCGGGCGGCGCGGCCGAGCAGTTGATCCAGCGCCATGCCCACCAGCCCGATCACCAGGATCGCCACCACGATGTCGGCGATGGCGAGGTTGTTCCATTGGTTCCACACGAAGTAGCCGATCCCCGTGCCGCCCACCAGCATCTCGGCGGCGACGATCACCAGCCAGGCGATGCCGATGCTGATGCGGGCGCCCGTCATGATGGTGGGCGCGGCGGCGGGGAGGATCACGGCGAACGCGGTGCGCCACGGCCCGGCCTCCAGCGTGCGGGCCACGTTCAGCCATTCCCGCCGCACGGACGCGACCCCGAAGGAGGTGTTCAGCAGCATCGGCCAGATCGCGCAGATGAAGATGACGAAGATGGCCGAGGTGCCGCTGTCCCGGATGGTGTAGAGCGCGAGCGGCATCCAGGCGAGCGGACTGACCGGCCGCAGCACCTGGATGATGGGATCGAGCGCGCCGTGCAGCACGGGACTCATGCCGATCAGGAAGCCGAGCGGGACCGCGACGAGCGCCGCGAGGCCGAACCCGGTCAGCACCCGCAGCAGCGACCAGCCGAGCTGGATGCCGAGGCCCTGGTCGTTGGCGCCATGGACATAGAACGGGTCGCGCAGGTGGTGCCAGGCGCGCGCCGCAATGTCGGATGGCCGCGGCATGGGGGTCTGCTGGCCTCCCTGCGCCGAGGCGCCGAGCAGCTTGGCATATTCGGGATCGAGCGCCGGGCCGGTCGAGGCGGCGGGCGTCGCGGCGATCTGCCAGCCGCCCAGCAGCACCGCGAGGATCAGCAGCAGCAGCAGGGTGGAGCGGACGCGCAACGCCATCAGGCCCGCCGGATCGCGAAGCCCGCGACGTAGCCGTCCGGGTCGGCCGGGTCGAAGGCCTTGCCCATGATGCTGTGCGACCGGTAGGCGCTGGCGGGCGGCGTCTCGCCCAAGTTCCGCATCATGGCCCCGGTGTCGGTCGCCAGGTACACCTGCTCCGCCACGTCGCGCCAACGGATGTCGCCGCGCACCTGCCCCCAGCGCTTCATCTGCGTCATGATCCAGAGCGCCATGCTCTGATAGGGGAACGGCTCGAAGCTCACCCGGTCCGGCTGCCGCTTCACGGTGCCGAGGCCGTCGGCATAGATGCCGGTCAGCGCCTGCTCCACCACCGTCGCCGGCTGGTTCAGGTAGTTCTGCCCGGCCAGCACGTCGGCGATCTCCTTGCGGTTCTCCGCCTTGTTGGCATGGGCCGCGGCCTCGATCACCGAACGGAGCAGCGCCCCATAAGTGTTCGGCGCCTCCGTCACCATCCGGCGCGGCACGGCGAAGGCGCAGCAGGGATGGCCGTCCCACAGCTCCCGCGTCAGCAGGTGGATGAAGCCCACGCCGTCATACACCGCACGTTGGTTGAACGGGTCCGGCCCCAGGAAGCCGTCGATGTTCTCCGCTCGCAGGTTGGCCACCATCTCCGGCGGCGGAATGACGCGGAGCTGCACGTCGCGGTCAGGATCAAGCCCGGCCTCCGCCAGGTAGTAGCGCAGCAAGTAGGCGTGCATCGAGTAGTCGAACGGGATGCCGAGCTTGAAGCCCTTCCAGTCCCGGGGATCGCGCCGCTCCTTGTGCTTGTTCGCCAACGTGATCGCCTGGCCGTTGATGTTCTCGATCGCCGCCACGCTCCACGGGATCGGGTTCGAACCGGCGCCCATCGAGATCGCCAGCGGCATCGGGCTGAGCATGTGCGCCGCGTCGTACTCGCCGTTCAGCGACTTGTCGCGGACCACCGCCCAGCCGGCCGTCCGCACGACCTCCACGTTCAGGCCATGGCTGGCGTAGAAGCCCATCGGCGCCGCCATGATGATCGGGGTCGCGCAGGTGATGCCGATGAAGCCGACCTTGAGATCTTTCTTTTCCGGGGCCGCCACGGGCTGTGCCATGGCCTCCGCCATGGCGTCCTGCGCACGGAAGACCGGCAGAACCCGGTCCATCGCCGCCGCCACGACGCCCGCGCCCAATGCCTCCATGACGCGCCGCCGCCCGGCCTCGCCCCCGAACGCCGCCCGTTCCGCCGCGACCCGGACGGCGGCGGCAGCGAGCGCCTCCGGCCCGTCGCAGCTCAAGTGCGTGCCGCCGCAGCGGCAGCCGGTGGGGTGGGTCATCGGTGGCGCTATCCCGTGTGGTCCCGCAAGGGAGAGCAAGCCATATGCCACCAAGCACGTCGGCAAACCAGCGCTGCACTGACCGGTCGGTCGCCCCGAAAGCCACCAAATGCCTAAAGAACGTGCATTCTGGGGATCAAGAAGGTGCTGGAGTCCCGGCGGTTCCCGGCGTTAAGCTGCGACGGACAACCTGTTGGGAGCAAGCGCATGGCGCCACCCGTCTACCTCCCGCACCGGCCTGGCTGGATCGGCGAGTTCCAAGCGTCCATCCTGCGCGGCAACGTTGTTGACCTTGCGGTCGGCATCATCGCCGGCGCGGCGTTCACGCTGAGAACCGCCCAACCTTAAGACGCCGCCAAGCCTCAACTGCTCTCGTAGGCCTCGACGCCATGCAAACCGTTGCGACCGCCACCCTGCAGATCGCCTACGAGGACGCCGGACCGCCCGATGGCGCTCCCGTCGTGCTGCTGCACGGGTTCCCCTATGACATCCGGGCGTTCGACGGCGTGGCCCCGGTGCTGGCGCAGGCGGGGTGCCGGGTGGTCGTGCCGTATCTGCGCGGCTTCGGGCCGACGCGCTTCCTGTCGGACGCGACGCCGCGCTCCGGCGAGCAGGCGGCGCTGGGGGCGGACCTGCTGGGGCTGCTGGACGCGCTGGCCTTGGGGCCGGCCGTGCTGGCGGGCTACGACTGGGGCGGGCGCGCCGCCTGCGTCGTCGCGGCGCTGTGGCCGGAGCGGGCGCACGGCCTGGTTTCGGTCGGCGGCTACAACATCCAGGACATCGCCGCCTCCGCCAAGCCGGCCGCGCCGGAGCAGGAGCATCGGCTTTGGTATCAATACTACCTGCACGGGGAGCGCGGCCGGACCGGGCTTGCAGCGGACCGCCGGGCGTTCTGCCGGCTGCTATGGCGGCTGTGGTCGCCAAGCTGGGCCTTCGGCGACACGACCTTCGAGCGGAGCGCGGCCTCGTTCGACAACCCGGATTTCGTGGACGTGGTGGTGCATTCCTACCGGCACCGCTTCGGCCTGGCCCCTGGCGATCCGGCGCTGGCCGAGATCGAGCAGCGGCTGGCCCGGCAACCCGCCATCGCCGTGCCGACCGTGGCGTTGCACGGCGACGATGACGGCGTAGCCCCGGCGGCGCAGTCGGAGCGGGACGCCCGCCATTTCACCGGTCCCTACACGCGGCAGGTAGTGCCGGGCGTGGGCCATAACCTGCCGCAGGAAGCGCCGGGGTCGTTCGCGCTGGCGGTGCTGGGCCTGCTCGATCGGGCGTAGCGGGCGTATTCGGCACGCTGCCCGTCCGGATGGACAGCAGGCCTTGGACACCCTAGGTCAATAGCAAAGCCATCTCTGCGGGCTAAGGGGAAAACGCATGCCATTCGACGGCACGGACTTTCCAAAAGGGGACAAGCCGCCGGGCCGCGGAACGCCCGATGACAACGCCGCGACCTGGATCATCGTCCTTCTGGCCTTCTGCCTGCTGGTGATGCCCGTTTCCCTGACCGGCCTCGTTGACATCATCCGGTACATGCGGGGCAACTGATGCCCGCCGCCGACCGCATGAGCCGCTGGACCGCCCTTCCGCTCCTGATCCCGCCATGCTGCGCGTCCTGCGCCGGCCTGGCCAGGAACGACCAAGGCCCGTTGCAGCCGCAAGCCGTGAGCGGGCCGTGCCAGGTCAAGAAATCCTTCATCCTGGGCCAGGCCTCGGTCAATGCCGAGATAACGGTCGGCAACAGCGGACAGGCGTGCAGCTTCACCCTCTTCAAACCCGACCTGCAGATCGTGCTCGACGCGGCTTTGGTGACGAGCCAGCCCGAGCACGGCCGCGCGGCGGCGGCCCTGATCAATGCCGAGCGGCAGGCAACGGTTTCGTATGCTCCCCATCCCGGCCACGTCGGGCCGGACCACTTCGGCATCGCGTTGGAGCCGAATGACCGCGGCGTGACGTTCGCCGTCACGGTGCAGCCGTCCGCACCGGCTTCGTAAGGGCGGCGAGGCGTCGCTATGCCTCGCACCCCTCCGCCCGCAGCAGGTCCAGCACCGCCCCGGCCGGCACGTCCGAGCTGGTGAACGCCTGCCCGATCCCGCGGGCCAGCACGAAGTGCAGCGCGCCGTCGCGCATCTTTTTGTCGCGGCGCATGTGGCCGACCAGGCGCGCGGCGGAGAAGCGGCGGTTCAGCATGCCGATCTCGCTCGGCAGGCCCACGGCGGCGAGATGCGCCGCTACCCGCGCCGCGTCGTCCGGCCCGCACAGGCCCAACTGCGCCGACAGCCGGAACGCCAGCCCCAGGCCGATCGCCACCGCCTCCCCATGCAGCAGCGCGCCGCCGTAGCCGACCTCCGCCTCCAGTGCGTGCCCGAAGGTGTGGCCGAGGTTCAAGAGGGCGCGCCCGTCCGCCGGGCGCTCCTCCCGCTCGTCGTCGCCCACCACGGCGGCCTTGAAGGCGCAGGCGCGCAGGATGGCCTCGGCCTGGATGTCCCGGTCGCCGTGGGCCAGCGCCGTGCCGTGCTCCTCGCACCATTCAAAGAACACAGGGTCGCCGATCAGCCCGGCCTTCACCACCTCCGCATAGCCGGCCCGCAGCTCGCGCCCGTTCAGCGTGCCCAGCGTGCCGGTGTCGGCCAGCACCAGCCGCGGCTGGTGGAAGGCGCCGAGCAGGTTCTTGCCCTTCGCCGTGTTGATCCCGGTCTTGCCGCCGACGCTGCTGTCCACCTGGGCGAGCAGCGTCGTCGGCGCCTGGATGAATGGCAGGCCGCGCCGCGTCGCCGCCGCCGCGAACCCGGCGAGGTCGCCCCCCACGCCGCCGCCGAGCGCGCTCACCGCCGTCCGCCGCTCGACGCCCGCGTCCAGCAGCCCGTCCACCACCCGGGCGTAGCCCGCCATGCTCTTGGACGCCTCGCCCGGCGGCACGACGATCTGCTGCGCCGCGATCCCGGTCTGCGCCAGCCCGTCCAGCAGCGCCGGCAAATGCAGCGCCGCCACGGTCTCGTCCGTCACTACGACCGCCCGGCGCTGCGGCATCACCGGCGCCAGCAACGCCCCAGCACGGGCCAAGAGGCCGTCGCCGATCACGACCTCGTAGGGCGCCATGCTCAGCGCCACCGGCAGCCGCCGCGGCTCCCGCCAATCATCGAGCGCCTGCAAGACCTTGCTCATGGTGTACTCCAGCGGTTCATCGCCGCAATCGACGGTGATGTCGGCCTCGGCATAGATAGGATGGCGCTGCTCCATCAATCGGCCAAGGATCTCCGCCGGGTCGCCGGCGTTCAAGAGCGGGCGGTGGCTGCGGGCGGCGACGCGGCGCAGCAGGGTGGCGAGCCGGCAGCGCAGCCAGACCGAGACGGCGCCGTCCCGGATCGCGGCGCGGGTGTTGGGGTCCATGAACGCGCCGCCGCCGGTGGCCAGGACCAGCGGACCGCCGTTCAGCAGCCGGCGGATCACCCGGCGCTCCCCATCGCGGAAGGCGCGCTCCCCATAGCGGCTGAACAGCTCGGCGATGCTGCACCCGGCAGCCAACTCGATCTCCGCGTCGGCGTCGCGGAACGGCAGGCCGAGGCGGGCGGCCATGCGGCGGCCAATGCTGGTCTTGCCGGCGCCCATCAGGCCGACCAGCACGATGCTGCGCCCGGCGAGTCGGGGCGAGAGGCGCCGGACGGCAGACTCAGCGCGGGGGGACCCGGCACGGGCGGCGTTCAGCCCGGACCTGCCGAGCGCGATGTTGCGCGTCATAACGGCGGAGGTTAGCACAGGAATTAACGATGCGGCCAAGAATGGCCTTGTAAGGTACGGATATGAACCGGGTTCTGCTGATCGTCGCCGCTGTCTTGCTGGTCGTTGTGGTGGGCGGCTTGCTGCTCGGGGCCTTTCCGCCGGCGCCGCGGACCGAGCAGGTGCAGCACGTCCTGCCGAATGACCGTTTCCAGCCGCGCTGACGCTTGGGGATGGACCGGCAGGTCGAGGCGTTCCTGGAAATGATGGCCGCCGAGCGCGGGGCCGCGCGCAACACCATCGCTGCCTACCGCGCCGACCTCGATGCCTTCGCGGCCTTCGCCGCCCCCCGGGGCGCCCGCCCGGGTGCGGCGAGC
>CAXUJE010000141.1:0-12499 GCA_964251035.1 uncultured Acetobacteraceae bacterium | reverse complement strand
GGTCCGGCAGCACCATCACGCCGACGATGCCGAGGACGGTGAGGCCGAGCAGGCCGAGCTTGAGGGTGCCCGGCATCCCGCTCCACCCGCCGGCTGCGGGGGGCGGGGCGGTCTCGTCGGCCGCCGCATCGCCGCGGAACAGGCCCCTCACCGGCCGGCGCCCGCGAAGGGCGAGACAGTCGGCGCAGTTCGCCCGTCGGGGTCGTGCCCGCCGTTGATGACGCAGCCGGCCTCGTCCCCGTCGCGCAGCGTCCACACCGTCTCGGTTCCCGCCACGCGCAGCGTGGCCCCGGTCGCGTCCGGCTCGGTGGCCCAGCGCGCGAGGGTCGGCTTGCCGTCCGGCCCCTTCTCGTAGATGTTCGGCAGGCGCCGGTTGCCGTTGAAACGCAGGAAGGTCGTGCGCCCGTCGTCCCAGCCGTCGTCCGGCTTGACGGCCGCGCTGCCCTTGTAGCCGTAGCGGTGGTTGTCGCTCGCGGCTGGCCCCGGCACCGGCGGCGGCAGCATGGCCCGGCGCTCGCGCTCAAACGCGAAGCGCGCCGCAGCGGCCTTGCGGGCTTCGGCCTGGCGCTCCGCCCGCTCGCGGGCCGGAAAGGTGAAGGTGACGCTCCACATGCCCTCGGCCGGGCCGCGGTCCTTGAAGCTCGCGTTGGCGACGACCGGCTTGGCGTCGGGGTCGTCCGCGACCAGCTCGAAGGCGTAGGGGACCATGACCTTGCGCGCCGTGATCGGGTCCATGCGGCTGGTCTGGACGAACATCGGCTGGCGCGACAGGGGCCGCTTGGGTTTGATGTAGATGAAGTTGCCCATGATATCGACGCACAGGTTCGCGTCGCACACCGGCGCCTTTTTCTGCTGATCACCGCCGCCTTGCCCCGGCTTGGTCGTGAGCGCCGAGTTGACGCCATCAAGGGCGCCCGCGATCCCGGAGCGGGGCGGCGCTTCGTCCTCGTCGGGATCGGGCGAGATGATGGTCTGGTCAGACACGATGACGCGCTCGACGTGCTCGTCGCCGCCGAGGATGAGGCGCAGCGAGACGCCGGGCGAGGCCGGCAGCAGCACCGGGTTGTCCGGGTCGTAGGTGACGGTCCGCATTCGCTTGTCGAGGTCGCTTGAATTCGGCGGATCGACGGTGGCGAGGGCGGCGGGCACGGCCGCGAGCGAGGCGAGCGCGGTCGCCGCGGCCAGCAGGGCGGGGTTCGTCATGGCCGACGCTCCGTGACGGCCGCGCGTTGCGGCAGGATCGGGCGCGCGTTCTCGGGACGTGCGCCGGGATAGTCGAGGACCTGGACGCCCGCCGCGTTGAACGTCACGCGGTCCAGCCAGGCGCGGCGCTTGTCGTCGGCCGGGTAGATGCCCGTCCGGTAGCGCACGGTGACGGTGTAGACCGGCGCCGCGTCGATGTCGGCGAGCGTCATCCGGCCCTCGTCCTCGGCGCGGTGGAAGCGGAACAGGTATTGGTCGCCGTCGCTGCCGACCGGGGTGGGCGGGTCCACGAGGTCGCACTGCACCGTCAGGTGGTGCTCCCCGTAAAGGTGCTGCGGCGCCAGGGGGTTTGAGAGCGCGAACTGCGCGCGCACCTGGCTGCCGACGCGCAGCTCCGACATGGCTTGCGCGATGTAGGCCTGCCGGACAAAGGCCGTCGAGCCGTAGCACTCGCGCGCCTGGACGTAGGTCCACAAGGCGTTCTGCACGTCCTGCTCTTGCCGTCCGGCCGGCGCGACCTCCTCGTAATGGTCGGACGCGACGATCTCGCCTTGCCCTTGGAACGCGGCGTAAACGACCGGCCGCTTGGCGACGAGGGCGGCGAGCTTGGTGTTGCTGTAAATCGCCCAGGCGGACAGGGCGCCGAGGCCGAGGATGGCAACGTCCCGCGCGCGGGTGTCCATCCACTTGCGGCGCTTGAGGGCGGCGTGCTGCGCACGCACGGCGTTGGAGCGTTCGTCGCGCTTGGCGCGGGTCGCGGCGTCCACGTCCGGCATCAGCGTGCCTCCCCGTCCGAAGGGCACAGCCGCTCAAGGGCGGCGAGGTCGGCGGGCGTCGGCTGCCAGACGGCTGCGTTCAGGGCCATCACCGGCCCGCGGCAGGCCGCGAGCTGGTGCTGCTCGGCGCAGCCCGCGGCGGCGAGGACCAGCATCAGGGCGAGAACACGGCGAGGGGGCATGGCACGAAGGTTCCTAGATGCGGGAAGCTGAGTTGCCAGCGCCCTTGGCTGCGCTGCGGCTGGTTGCGGCGGCGAGGCGGGCAGCGGCGGCCCGGGTTGCGCCCCGTGCCCACCCGCCGCCGGCACCCGCAATGGTCGAAAGAACGGGCGAGGCAAAGGAAGCAGCGACGCCCGCGCCGAACGCGCAAAGGCCGGGGAGCGCCAGCATGGTGAAGGCGTCCTGGACGATGTTGGAAAGGACGTGGAACAGGACCGAGGTCGCGGCGTCGTCGCTTGTCGGCATGTTGGCGGAGGCTGAGGTCAGGACCTGGAGGAGGTCGGTCATCTGGTAGGCGAGGACGACGCCCGTCCCCAGGCCGAACGACAGCACGCCGACGAGCTTGCCGATCCACTGGTCAACGAAGCCGCGCGTGCGGTCGAACAGCTCGAAGATCAGCAGGTAGGGGCCGAAGCAGAGCACGATGCCGAGCGCCCGCTGACCTTGCAGCCAGACCCACGCGATGATGCCGAGCACAGTCTGCATGGAGCCGTTGGCGATCCACGCCGCGATCACGCGGCCGTAGCTCGACGGGCTCCACACCGTCGCCCGCGCCTGCACGAGGCCGGTCACGGCGTCGGCCATGGCGGACACTGCATCGAACTGCTGCGCGACGCTCATGGTGCTTGTGGTCGGGGTGCCTGACGCGGAGAGGACTGCGGAGCTGATCGCCTGGGGCACGTTGTTGAAGATCGGCTGCTCGATGCGCTGCACGTACTGTCCCGAGCTGGTGATGAGATAGACGACCACGAGCACGCGGAAGATGGACGAGAAGAACCGCTCTTTCGACAGATAGCCGGTATGGATGAGGAAGAACTGGCGCAGGATGAACATCACTGCGGCGGCCTTGAGCGTCGGCACCACGTATGTCAGTTCTTTGCCGATGACGGCGTTCATCGTGCTCGTGATGGTGTCAATACTCTTCTGCGCCAACGTCACGTAGCTGAAGCCGACGATGTTCGTGGTGCTGATCGCCATGGCCTAACGTCCCCGACTTAGAGCTTCGCCCTGGCGGGCAGCGGCGCAGGTCTTAGGATCGTAGAAGGACTGCTGCCGGGCACAGTTTGTGAGGACGGCGCCCCGCCCAAGGGGATTGCCCGCCCAGTAGTTGGGGTCGCTCAGTATGTCGCCGGCCGCGCGTCTCCGCTCCTCCGTCCAAGCGCGCGTCTCCGCCGTGTCGGCGTTGGCGCAGTCCGCGTCATGGGAGAAGCGATGATCGCTGTGGCATACATCCAGCGTCGCACGCCGCGCCGCGGGGTGCGCCACATACCAAGGGATGTCGTGCAGTGAGGCCCGGCCGGCGCGTGCTGACGAGCCGGCGAGGGCCGCTACAAGCGAGACGCCCACGGCAACGCAGATGGCGGCGCGGGTCATTGGGCGACCCCCGCCGCGGCGGCAGCGGCGGTTGACTGGCTCGTCCAGTCCTCGGCGCTTTGGCGGTCGTGCTCGGCGGCGCGCTGCTGGTCCACCCGCAACTGGGTCTGCTGGATGAGTTGGAGGCGGGACACGTTGTTGGCCTCATTTTGCAGGAACAGGTGCTCGCTGCTGACCCGCGCCCCGACAGCCGCCACCGCGGTCACGTCTGGCTGGTCCTGGATGCTCTGCTGCAACTGGTTGAGGTAGGCGATGCGCTCATCCGCCCGCTCCATGCCGGTCTGCGCTTCGGCTTGGACGTTGGCCGTCGCCTGTGCCCGGCGCTGCATTTCCTGAGAAGCGAAGTCGTCGCCCTGGGGCTGGTAGTACCTGTTCTGGCCCAGGAACCGCTGCGCGCCGGCCGAGAGCTGGGACCCGAACGACAGGCCGGGGATGTTGGCGGGCGCGGAGCCGGGGCTTTGAATCTGTTGCTGCGCCATGCCCTTGGCGATTTGCAGGACTTGGTTGGGGTGCTTCAGCACGTCGTAGGTCTGCACGAGTTGACCGTACTGCTGCTTCATGACCTCGTATTGCTGTTCCATCTGACGGATCTGATCCGCCAGCCGCGCCACCGCGGTCGGGTCGAACACGATGTCACCCTCGCCGAACAAGGCATGGGCCGGGCCGGCGGCGCCGAAGGCGAGGCCCAGGCAGGCGGCGGAGGCGAGCAGGATGCGCTTCATGGGTCGGCTCCTATGCTGCGGTTTCATGGATGCGGGCTTGGAACTCGGCAAAGGCGCGGCCCGTGTCGCCGCCCTGCCCGGCCAGGCACTGGCGCAGCAGCGCCACGCGCTTGGGGGTGCCCGAAAGGATGTTCAGGTGCTGCGGCAAGCTCGACAGGTCGAAGCGTAGGACCTCGCTTTGCCCGTCCTGCCGCTTCACCAGGACCGTGTGGTAGGGCCGCGTGAACATCCCTTCGCGGACCCCATGGAACTCGGCGGGCGTCAGCCCGAGGCCCTGGCAGTAGTCGTGC
Organism: uncultured Acetobacteraceae bacterium; assembly: GCA_964251035.1. Taxonomy (GTDB): domain Bacteria; phylum Pseudomonadota; class Alphaproteobacteria; order Acetobacterales; family Acetobacteraceae; genus CAHJXG01. The sequence goes on along the minus strand of CAXUJE010000141.1, from coordinate 7,915 downwards.
TCCTCGGCCTTGTCGTTCGGGAACAGGATGAACTGCCGGGCCTGCTTGACCAGCGCGCGCCCGGCCTCGTTGCCGAGCATGTCGGGAACCTGCTGGGCGATGGCGTTGAAGCTCGCGTTGCGCTTGCGCGCTCGCAGCGCGATGCCCTTGAACGGCTTGGCAAACGCCGGCGTCGGCATGTAGGCCGGCGCCTCCTCGCACCAGATGACGACGCGGCGGCCATCCATCACATCCGACGCCATCCACAGCACCGCCATCGCCAGCGGCGGCATGATGCGCGCGTCGTCCATGACGGCGGTGAGGTCCAGGCCGACCAAGCGGTGGTTGAAGTCGATCGTATGCTCGTCGCCGTCGAACACCCAGCCCAGCTCCTGACCCGCGCACCACGGCTCCAGGCGGGCGCCGGCGCTGTCGTCCTCGCCGTAGCCGCCCATGAAGCTGCGGATCACCGAGAAGCCGCGCTCGTGCGGCGTCATCTCGCCCATCACGAAGTCCACGCCCTCGCGGATGCCGGCGCGTTCCTCCGCGGTGGGGGCCGGCGCCCCTTCCGTCTGCACCACGCCCGCGACCAGGTTGCGCAGAAACCAGCGCACGCGCGGCGTGTCAGGCAACCCCTTGAGCGGCGCGAAGCCGGACTTGCCCACCTGGATGCTGGAGTAACGCCCTTCCAGCATGAGGATAGTGGCGGCGTTGCTCTCGTCCACGTCGAGGACGATCTGCGTGCCCCCTTTGCGGCTCACGGCCGCGTCCACGGCCGCGATGCAGGTCCCCACCCAAACCGTCTTGCCCGCTCCGTTGGGCGCGATGGTGACGCCGTGGCCGACATCGCCGACGAACAGGTCATGGTCGTATGCCGTCCCGGCCGGCGTGAGCAGGCGCAGCAGATGGTGGTCCCACCGCGGCGTGGTGGGGCCGCGCGCATAGCCGGCGAGCGTCGCGAGCGTCGAGAGCTGGCGCGTGTTGCAGCGGGCGGGCCTGATCCACGTCGTGTCCGGGGCGCCGGGGAGCTGCGCCAGGAAGCTGCTCAGCCGGCCGGTGCTTTCCAGCGTCACCTTGGCTTGCGCGTTGACGAGGATCGTGCGCGTGGCCGACGCCAGCCGGTCCACCTCGGTCGGCGTGCTGCCGTGCAGCGCCAGCGACCAGCGGCTGAGGCCGGTCTCGGCCCGCCCGCCCGCGATCTCGTCCATGGCGTCGTCCAGGCCCGCGATGTCGCTCACCGCCCGGTCGCCGGCCGCGATGAGGCGGCGTTGCAGGGCGGCGATGCGGTCCTGCGACTGTGCACGGCTCTCGAAGCGGACGGCGAGGGTGAGGACGAAGCGGCCCTGCAATTCGAGCAGGCCGTCGAGGCGCGCTTGGTCGAGCTGGCGCGGGTAGGTTGCCAGGCCCACCATGGCGGCCCAGGACACCGAGGACGGCGAGCCGCTCGCGCCGTGGTCGATCCGCAGCAGCTTCGTCCCTGCGGCGGCCGTCACATCCACCGCGGCGATGCCGGCGCCGAGGAAGCCGAGCACGTCGGCAAGCGGCTGCGGCTCGAACTGCGTCGTCCGCAGCAGGTAGAGGAACTCGCCGATCGCGCTGAACTCGCCCGTCAGCTCGCCGGTGACGGGATCGTGCTGCTCCCGGATGCCGAGGCGGGTCGGCCCGAACGGCGCCAGGGTCGCCAGGCCGAGGCGCATCGCGTCCTCAAGCTGCACGTCAAGCGACGGGTCAACGAGGGTCCGGCGGCTCACCATGCCCAGCGTCGCAAGGGCGGCGCGCGCCTTGTCCGCGACGTTGGCGAACGGCGGCCGGCGCGGCTCGACGATGACGGTGATGAACCAGTCCACCACGGCCAGTTCGTCGGCGATGGTCGCGTGGTAGTCATCGAGGAGCTGCCGGGCATAGGGCACCCTGGCTTCGCCGTGGCTCGTCGGCGGCAGGTCCGCGTCGTGCTTCACGGCATGGATGAAGACCCGCACGTTCTCGTCGGCGACGGCATTCAGGAACGCGACCAAGCGCCGCTTGTGGCCGTTGCGCTGGCGGTTGAGGGCCAGGGAGAACGGGGCGCCCTTGAGGCGCAGGACGCCCATCTTGGCGTCGTTGGCGAGCAGCAGCGTATGGTCGCCGGTGTGGTCGATGTAGGGAAAGTAGGCGTCGCTGGCGCGCTCCTGGCCGCCCGCGTAGCCGGCCCAATCGGCGACGCGCTCAACAAGCATTGCACACCTCCGTCACGCGGTATGAGGACCGCAGCGGCAGCGTCGCTAGGCGCGCGCCGCCGTGCTCGCGCGTGTCGAGGCACCAGAAGTCGAGTTGCAGCCAGGCCAGGAAGTTGCCCCAGCCGTGATAGTCAAGCCGCAGCATGACCCGCGCCGCGGACCCGACCATGAGCAGGGCGACCACCACCACGGCGTCGGCGATCAGGTCGTTGATCTGATGCCCCGTGTCCCACAGCATGACGAAGCCGACGCCCGCAGCACCGATAATGGTGGCGAGGTTGTAGGGCAGCCCGCACAGCAGGTTGGGGCGAGTCGCGGCGGCGTCGAACTCCTCCACGTCGAGAGGCTCGTCGTGCGGCTGCGCGGGCTGCATCGCGTGCCCGTCGCCTACGTGAGGCCGAGCAGCCCGGCGATAGCCGTGCTCTTGCCGATGCCGAGCGCGCCCACGGCGATCATGGTGAGCCCCTCAATCGTGTGGCGCCCGGTGAACAGCCGGAAGAACCCCCACGCGACGCCGAGGGCGGCGATCACCTTGATGGTCGCGATGGCGGAGTTCGCCACGTTCTGCGCGCCGAGAGGGTCGGCGCCCTGGGCCAGGGCGAGGGCGACCGGCGCGGTGCTCAGCACCGCCACGGCCGTTAGGAGCCTTGCTTGTATCAGCTTGTCCTTGATGTCCTTCATTCTCCAGGTTCCTTCGTGACGGTCTTGGCAGGTGCGGAGGGGGCGCCCTCCGCAGGCGGTGACGCGGGAGGGAGGGCCGCCTGCCTCGCGCTGCACTCTGCGAGCGCCCAAGCGGCCCAGGACGGGGCGCAGGGCGGAGGAGATGGAGGAGAAAGCGGGCGCACTGCCGAGGGCGCCGGACCTGCCGCGGGCGCCGCAGCCTGCCCGGCAAGGCGGATCGCCGGAACGACCCGCTCGGCGCTCGCGAGCACGCGGCGCGCATAGGCGCCCGTCCTGTCTCCGTTGTAGCAGCCCAACGCAGCGTGAATGCGCGCCTGCTCGTCGGCGCCGGCCACGCGCCGGTAGCAGTCCGCCAGCACCGCGCCGCCGACGCGGAAGCCCGTGCACGGGTCGAAGGCGGCGGCGAGCGGCAGGCCCCGGCGCTGGAGATGCCCGGCGGCGAAGTTGATCTGCGCGACCCCGAGATCGACGGAGTGCCCGGCGGCAACCAGCGCGGACGCGAGCGAGACGGCTTGCGCGAGCGACGCAGGCGCATAGGAGCGGCCGGAGGTGTTGTCGCCGATGGCGAAGGTGTTGAAGCCGATGACAGGGCCGTTGAAGCCCGACTCCGTGTTGACGACCGAACGCCAGGTTTCCGGCGCGACCTGCGGCGCACAGGAAGCGGCGAGTTGCAGGGCGGCGGTGAGCGCCAGGGCGCTCACGGCCCCACCCTTCGGGTTGGGAAGGGGTTAGTCTTCTTCCGGTTTGTCCGGCGGTGCGGGTTCAGGGCCGGCGTCGTCTGTAGGATAGATGACCGGCCACTCCCAAGGCGGCCTGGGTGGGGCCGCGCGGGGCGGCCCATCGTCCTGCGGCCGGCCACGATCCCGCGGGCGCAGCCCCGCGAACCGTTGTAGGGCGTCGCTTCCCGCTTCGTAGAGAATGAGGGGGTCCTTGAAGCCGAACTCCTGCCGCAGCAGCCAGACGAGCCGGCCCAGCCCAGAGGACATGTAGATCTTGTCACCGCGTTTTCGCCGGATCTGGAGGATATGGTAGCCGCGCCGCCAGTTCGTGCGCAGGTAGGCGACATACTCGATGTCGTTCCACGCACCGGCCGAACGACCGACAATGAACGCGCTGAGGATGCTCCCGCCCTCGCGGAGGCCCGCGCGGATGTCAGCCTCCTCGAAGCCGTCCGACACTCCTTCTCCTCCGATTCCACAAGGGGGTTTGTTCCCCCGTAGGGCAGTTCGGCAAAGAAGGAAACTCTCTCTGTACGTCCATGGGCAGAGAAAAAGCACACTGTGGCCGGGCGCTGTTGCGGAATGGACACGCCGAAGGTGGAGCGAGTCGTCGGGCAGCCGCCTGATCCGCGTGTGAAAAACGGCTTGACGCGCCGCAACCGCCCCGCTTCCATCACGGACCAGATTGGCTCGATGCTCAGCTTAAAGCGAAGCAACTTGCTGACGCTCGGGGCGGCTCGGCTTATTCTACACAAAACGGCACCAAAACGTGTTTTGTTCCGAACACACCGTAGTACGCCAACGTTATCTTCGCAAGCTGGAAAACGGTGGAAATGCTGCGTTTTCGACATCGGCTACAGGTTTTCTGGCCCAAGTAAGCTGGACAGTTCGCAAGGAAAGAACCTTAGAGTGTCATCCACCAACGACACGCAAGCCAAAGTTTATCACGACATAGTTTGAACAGCCCTTGACAGCCGGGCCGTGAAGGCGTGCCCTGAAAGGGTACGCGAACGCACCGTCACGCGGCGCATAGACGCGCGCCGCTGAAACGGTGACAATCGCAATCTGAATTTGAGGAGTGCCGGCTAACCCGCAGTAACCACGAGAGCGAGCCGGAAACGAGAAAAGCCGCCCCTGGCAGGGCGGCCTCTCGGTTGGCTCAGAAACCACCTCCGACCTTGGCGGGTCGGAAAACACTCGAATTGCTTAGTGTGAGAGTAAGGGCTGCTTTTTTCGCAGTCAAGGCTCTCAACGGTGGTGCTGTGCCTTCCCGCAGGCTCGTCCAACACAGGGACGAGAGCATGGACACGCACAAAGCGCCGCGCCCAACGGGCCTGCGCAAGATCACCCTCTCCCAGCTCCGGGCCGAGACCGCCAGGGCTGCCCCATTCGCTCCCACGACGCCGGGCCGTGTGCTGGCCGCGTTCAAGCGCGCGGCGCCGGCGCTGGGCGTGTCTCGGCGTGTGGTGGACCTGATCGACACCCTCATGAGCCACAGCCGGCCACAGGATTGGGAAGGCGGCCCCGGCCCTCTTGTCTGGCCGTCTGACGTGGAGCTGGAAGACCGGCTGTGCGTCGGGCGGAGCCAGTGCAAGGCGTTGGTGCGTGCGGCGATGGACAGCGGCTTCGTGCGCCTGCGCCGCAGCCCCACCGGCCGGCGCTGGGGACACCGCAACGGGAGCGGCCACGAGGCCCGCATCGTGGAGGCATACGGGTTCGACCTTTCCCCCTTGGGCGAGCACATGGCCGAGTTCGAGCGCGTATCGGCCGAGTGGGACGCGCGCCGGGCCGAGGGCAAGCGGCTGCGGCGCGAGATCACCGTCTCGCGCAACCACATCCTGTCGCTGGTGGACCTGGCAACGGCGCAGGATCTGGAGGGCGAGGACTGGCCTGCCGCCGCGGCCAAGGCCGACGCGCTGTGGCGCGGACGGGGCGAACAGCGCGACCCGTTGATGCTGGTGCCCATCGCGGCCCGGTTGCGGGCGTTGGACATCCATGTGGGGGAGCAGGTGGCCATTGCTTTGGCGGCTGTGGAATACGGGGAAACCGACCCCACGGGGGCGGAAAACCGGCCCCACCTTACAACTACAACCCAAATTTTTATTGCGAAAGCAAATACAACCGAACCAGCCGCAGTAGGGCCTGAAAGGCCCATTGCTCGGGAAGAAAAAGGTAGTCGCGGGCAGTCCGGTCGGCACACAACGGAGCGACCAGCACGGGCTGAGCCAACCCGGAAAGCGATGGCAGGCACTGGCACGACTATCGGGGTGACTCCCCAGAAAGGCGCCATGCCGTCGTGCGCGCTGCGGGGGTTCGTGGTCACGCCGGGGTTCATCCTGGAAATCGCGCCCATCTTCCGCGACTGGACATCCAGCGCCTGGCCGAGCTGGGATGAGCTAGGCCGGGTCGCCTACGATATCCGCGGCGCCATCGGCATCTCCCCCCACGCATGGGGCCAGGCGTGGATCACGCTGGGCGGCGACGCGGCGATCACGGTTCTGGCCGTGATCTGCGCCCGCCATGCCGCTGGCCAGGTCAAGTCGTCTCCTGGCGGGCTGCTACGGGCGATGGTGGAGCGGCACGAGAAGGGCACGCTGCGGCTGGACCGGACCCTGTTCGGGCTGGCGGACAAGCTGAAGAAGGGAAAACCGTGATGCCTTTTGACGCCGCAGACTTCGACTGGCGGGGCCGTCCCGCACCGGATCACAACCGTTGGGAGTGGCTGAACAACCTCCTGCACAGGCTTGCCCTGCTCCTGGCCAGGGCCGTCCTTGTCGGCGTCGTCCTGCTTTACGTGGCCTGCGCCGTCGCAATCGCGACCGGCAACAGGCCGGAGTGCGTCATTTTCGACCCGTTCCAAGCCTGCCGCTGAGCACGTTGGGGCTGTCCTGCTGAAGCCGCACGATGCACGAAACGAGATGATGGTGGACGCGCTTGGGTGAGACCAGTATAATCATAGTCGTCTATGAATTATTGTGGCCAGCAGATAGGAGCTGGGCAATCACACGGGTCAGCAAGCGATGGCTTCCCATTCCAGGCACGTCCTTTCCGTCACGGGCGAGGTCCGCGCGCAGGTCAAGTTCCGGCGCGAGGACCTGCTGCTCGTCCAGGGCCGCCCCTTGCGCGATCCCTTCGCCGCCGAGAAGCAGCGCCGGGCCGCCGCCGCTCAGGGCCACGATTTCCGCCTGCTGACGGCCGAGGTGCCTGGCCTCCCGGTGCGGACCGAGAACGGCAACCTGGTCGGCCCGACCCTGCTGGACATGCTCGTGCGCAAAGCCTGGCGCTTCGAGGCCCTGCCCACGCCAGCGCAGCAAGCGGTGATCGCTGCCATCCGGGCGGCCGGGAAGTCGCGCCTGCCCCGTGAGGTGGTTGCCTGGTCGGTGCGCGAGCTGGACACGCTCTGGCCGGCGCCGGATGAGAAGCAGCGCCGCGCGCCGCGGGAGCCGGACGGGGAGGGCGAGGAGCGCGAGCTGGATCACCCGTTCGTGGCGGCCCTGGTCTCGGGCGGAGTGCCGCACGGCGCCGCCCCGGCCGGCTGGGTCCGGGTCCGCAAGTACAGCACCTGCCAGGTGGGCGAATACATCTACCGCGTGGCAGCCGGGATGCACGGCGGCCTGGGCGCCGCCTACGCCCGCATCGCGGAGGTTGCGGCCGAAGCGTGGGCGGCGGATCAGGCGCGCGCCCTGGCATTGTGGGAACTGGTGCAGGCCGCCCCAGGTGGGGTGCTGCTGGAGGACGATGCCGTGCGGCGGCTGCGGCCGATCTGCTCCGTGTCGCAGGAAGCCGAGCGCACCGTGATGCGTGAGGTATGCCGCTGGGTCGGCGTCGATCCCGACATGGCGCTCAAGCGCGAGCGCGGGCGGCCGAAGGGCGCTGGTCAGACGACGGCGGATCAGGGCGAGGTCATCCGGCTGGCGATCCAGACGGACGGCACCGTGCGCGGCGCCTTCATCGCCGATTACGAGGGCGTGCCGGAGGGCACCGAGCTGCACGCGGTAAGGCTGCACGTCCTGGTCGGCGTGCTCGGCGCGCTCCGCCTGGCGGGCCTGGACACGGACCACGCGCTGCTGGAAGCCTGGCTTGACGCCGCCGTGCCGGACTGGCGGGAGCGCATGGCCGAAGAAGGGCAGGCCGCCCCGGGCGGCGCGGCCCTTAACCCCTACGAGGTGCTGGGCGTGACGCCGAAGGACGATATGGCCGCAATCACGGCCGCCTACCGCCGCGCCATGAAGGCGGTCCACCCCGACACCAGCGGCGGCGCCAGCGCCTGGCTCTCCCGCGCGGTGGCCGATGCCTACAAGCAAATCCGCGCCGCGCGGG
>CAXUJE010000140.1:11783-12516 GCA_964251035.1 uncultured Acetobacteraceae bacterium | reverse complement strand
GCCGTCCGCCATTCCACGCCGACCCCATTTTCTCCTTCAAGGCGGTGCGCGGCCAGACGCGCTGGGCATCTCTTGTCGGGTTCCGGGGTGTTGGCCTGCATCAGCCGAGGAGGGTGGTGACGAGGGCGCCAAGCAGGGCTTTGCCGCGTCGGCGCGCATTGTGCACGAACTGGAAGAAGCCGATGTAGAGCGGCAGCTTGTCCTGCGACATGCGTAAGCGTCAGCCGCAGGCCGCGGCTTTGGTGATCCAGGCCTGACGTTGAATTCGGCTACTGTGTTCAGAACCAGGGAAGCAGGGCGTCGATCTGATGGATGGGATAGTCGGCGATGCGCCCGAGGATGTCGGTCAGGTAGGCTTGCGGGTTGATGCCGTTCATGTTGCAGGTTTCGGCAAGGGTGTAGATACAGGCGGCGCGCTGGCCCCCAGCGTCGGACCTGCAGAAGAGATAGTTCTTGCGCCTATGCAGATCTCTGCATAGGCGCAAGAACGGCCGTGTTCCTCCCATGCTGGCTTCTTGGACTTGGGCGCCTTTGCCTTCTGGCACAAACGGTCAGCCCGCCGCGGAGCGCAGCGTCTCAACCCGGAATATGTGGTGATCCAAGCCGAGAAGCTGCCACTCTCGGCCATCTCAACGCCGGAGGCAGCCAGCACGTGGGCCAACGCTTCATAAAGGCGGCGCGCATGTCTGCCTTCGGCCGCGCGGCCGTGGCAGGGTGTCGGCACGACCGACAC
>CAXUJE010000140.1:0-11773 GCA_964251035.1 uncultured Acetobacteraceae bacterium | reverse complement strand
AGGCAGACATGCGCGCCGCCTTTATGAAGCGTTGGCCCACGTGCTGGCTCCTTCGACGCTTCGAGACTCCTCAGCGGTCAGATGACAGCCGGGCTGGCTGCGATCCTGTCGACGTCGCCCAGGAACGGGAGGGATGACAGCGCCTGCACCATCAGGCGCCGTCGGCACTGAAAGCGCCATCTTGCGCGTGAAGTGACAAGGCTTGTGGCACGTTGTCTGCCGCTGCCGTCGACAGGGCTGGCCCGGCCCGGGCCACGCCGCCGGTGAACACACGGCAGTGGACACATTCGAGAGTTGGATATATGTTCCACCCAAGGTAAAACCATGCAAACGTTCATGGATTCGTGCTTCTGAACATGTCGTGTGAACACGTTGAATACGTCATTAAGGAAGCATTCGCCAGCAATGCGCTCGATTCGGAACAACCGCAAGGTGTAATCCAACTCACGGTCTAAACGCACTGGTTCCGTATTGAAGCGAAAGCATCGGAAGCTCGTTACTCTGACACGAGGCATTTTCATACGGGTGTTCGCGTCCAGCTCGGGACGGCCTTGCGCGATTCTTTGCGATCAACCCACCGTAGAAAGCTTTTTTCAGCAGGTTGACGCAACTTGACCAATCGACACGCTTTCGCATTATCGTGTAGCTTCGAAACCCGGCAATGCGAGGCGTGACGTGGAACACGACATTGAAGACGACGTGGACGACTCGGTCGCCTCAAGGGACGTTGCGCGCGAAACCACGCCCACTGGCCTGCCGCGGCATACCCGCAGGCTGTCGGACAAGGTCCTGGTCGCGTTTCACCATGCCTGCGACACGTCCGACCTGGAGATCGCCGAGCATCTCCTGAACATCCTTGAGATCATGCTGACCCGGCGTCCGACCCACCCCGACGGCAACCGCCGCCGCAGCATCGAGGGCCTCGTCGCCGCGCATGAGCGCCTCTGGCATTTGCGGCATCCGACGATCGAGACGTAAGCCGCCGTCAGATCAGCAGCGCCGCGCCGTCCCGAAGCAGGGATTGCGCCGGCCCGCTGAACCGTCCGTCGTCATGCAGCACCAGGCCCGGGGCAATGCGACCGGGGCCGCGTTGCGCCGCGTGCCCGCGGATCAGCGTCAGCTTGGCGTCACGGCCTGGCCTCGGCCAGAGCGGGAACAGGGTCAGCCGTCCGAACCCTTCCGCCCTGAACGCCGCCATCGCCCGCGCGGCCTGGCGTGCGGGCACCAGCATCGTCAGCGAGCCTTTGGGCCGCAGGGCCGCGCGCATCGCGGCGACCCAGTCTTCCAATGGCGCCTCGCCCTCATGCTTGGCGAGTCGGCGCCGGGCGAGGGGCGGCAGCGTGTCCGCCGGGTCATGCCAGGGCGGGTTGCTGAAGGCATGGTCGAAAGTTTCATCGCCGCCCCAGGCGACGATATCGGCGATGGCAATTGAAACTCCGTCGATGCCGTTCGCCGCGACGTTCTGCCGGGCAAGCTCGGCCATGGCCGGGTCCACCTCGATGCCCAGGCCCAGGACGCCCGGCACCCGGGCCGCAAGGCACAGCAGGCCGGCCCCGGCGCCTGTCCCGGCCTCCAGCACCCGCTCTCCCGCCCGGGCCGGGATGCTCGCCGCCAGCAGCACGGGTTCGATTCCCGTCCGATACCCGTCGAGCGGCTGCGCGTAGCGGACGCGCCCGTCCAGCAGCCACCCTTCGGTGGTTAGCACCGGGTCTCGCCGGCCTCGCTCAGCACGCGCCGTGCCTGGCGCTCGTCTTCGGGCAGCACGGCGAGGCGGCGGGGGATCGCGCCGATGCTGCCCTCCATCGCGCTCACATGGTGATCGAGCAGCACGCTCTCGATGCCGGCGTCCCGTAGAAGTGCTGCGAGGAAGCTGAGCCGGACCAGGTCGTTGGAGATCAGGACTGTTCGCATGAAGGCTTTCGACTGTGCGCGGCGACGGCGCCTGGACGGATGTGCCGGGATGCTGGACAACAACACCCGGCGAGACAAGGGACCGCATTGCTCGCCTTGATCCATTTTCTAAGCCGCCGATATGCTGGCCATGGAGCCTGCGTGGTAAATCAGGAGTTCAGCTTGGGCGTTGTCGCGAACCGAATGCCGGCGCCTGGGATCAGCGGCGCTGCGGAGCCTGATGCCCTGTCCACATTGGTGACGCTGGTCGGCGCTGACCTGGCTGCCTGCAACCGCACCATCGTGTCGCGGATGGACAGCCCGGTGGCGCTGATCCCGCAGCTCGCCGCGCATATCGTCGCCGCCGGCGGCAAGCGGCTGCGTCCCTTGCTGACGCTCGCGGCGGCGCGGATGTGCGGCTATGCCGGGCCGCGTCATGTTCACCTGGCAGCCTGCGTCGAGTTCATCCACACGGCGACCTTGCTGCATGACGACGTGGTGGACGAGAGCCTGCTGCGGCGCGGCCTGTCCAGCGCCAACGCCGTGTTCGGCAACAAGGCCTCCGTCCTGGTCGGCGACTTCCTGTTCGCCCGGGCCTTCCAGTTGATGGTTGAGGACGGGTCGCTCAAGGTCCTCGGCATCCTGTCGCATGCCGCCGCCACCATCGCCGAGGGCGAGGTGCTGCAGCTTGCGACGCAGAACGACTTGTCCACGTCGGAGCAGCGCTACCTCGACGTGGTGCGCGGCAAGACGGCCGCGCTGTTCGCCGCCGCCTGCCAGGTCGGCGCGGTCGTGGCCGACCGGCCCGCGGCCGAGGAGGCGGCGCTGGCGGATTACGGCATGAGCCTCGGCATGGCGTTCCAGTTGGTGGATGACGCGCTGGACTACGCGGCCGATCAGGTGACATTGGGCAAGACGGTCGGCGACGATTTCCGGGAGGGCAAGATCACCCTGCCGGTCCTGGCCGCCTACCAGGCCGGCGACGCCGAGGCGCGCGAGTTCTGGGTCCGCACCATCGAGGGCAGCAGCCAAACCGATGCCGACCTCGACCGCGCCATGCTGCTGGTGCAGCGGAGCGGCGCGATCCGCACGACCCTGGCGCGCGCCGCCCGTTTTGCCGTGACGGCGAAGGACGCCTTGTCGGCGTTCCCAGACAGCCCGATGCGCCGCGCGCTGGCCGATGTCGCGGACTACACCGTGAGCCGGGTGAGCTGACCGGCTGGAGCATGACCGGTGCAGGTAGATGCACCGGCCACGCTCCAGCTCTTGTCTTTGCGAGCATGTTTACCGATCAGGTGAGCCCACCTGATGCGCTGATGCTCTAAACGACCGTCAGCCGCTCCCGCCGCACCTGCACCGTCAGCTCGTCAAGCGCCGGTTCGATCCGGTCCAGCATCTCGTCGATCTCGGCCGTGGTCATGATCAGCGGCGGGCTGAGCGCCAGGCTGTCGTTGGACAGGCCGCGGGCGATCACCCCATGCTGCTCGCACAGCTTGGTCAGGCGGCCGACGACCTTCTGCTTCGGATCGAAGTTGCGGCGCGCGTCCCGGTCCGCCACGAGTTCCATGGCGGCGATCATGCCGACGCCGCGGACCTCGCCCACCAGCTCATGCCCGGCGAAACGGCGGCGCAGCTCCGATTGCAGGTGCTCGCCCACGGTCCGCACGTGATCGACGATGTTGATCTCGTCGTAGATCTTCAGCGCCTCCACCGCGACGGCGGCCGGCACTGGATGGCCCGAATAGGTGTAGCCGTGGCCAAAGGTGCCGATCTCATGGCTCTCGCTCGCCAGGCCCTGGAACACCCGCTCGTTCACCATGACGGCGGAGATCGGCAGGAAGGCGGCCGACAGCGCCTTGGCGCAGGTGATGATGTCCGGCTCGATCCCGAAGGTCTGGGTGCCCCAGTAGCTGCCGGTCCGTCCGAAGCCGCAGATGACCTCGTCCGCCACCAGCAGCACGTCGTGGCGGCGCAGCACGGCCTGGATCTTCTCGAAATAGGTGCGCGGCGGCACGATCACCCCGCCCGCGCCCATGATCGGCTCGGCGAACATCGCGGCCACGGTGTCAGGCCCCTCCGCAATGATGAGCTGGTCCAGTGCCTCGGCGCAGCGTGTGGCGAAGGCCTCCTCGCTCTCGCCGGGTTCGGCGCCGTGGTAGTGGTGCGGCGTCATCGTGTGCAGGAAGCCCGGCAGCGGCAGGTCGAAGCTGCGGTGGTTGTACGGCAGGCCCGTCAGGGACGACGCGGCGACCGTGACGCCGTGGTAGCCCTTGATCCGCCCGATCAGCTTCTTCTTGCGGGGACGCCCCAGGGCGTTGTTGAAGTACCAGGCCATCTTGACCGCGCTGTCGTTCGCTTCCGAGCCGGAGTTGGCGAAGAACACCTTGCTCATCGGCACCGGCGCCCGCTCGATCAGCATCTCGCTGAGGTCGATCAGCGGCTCGTGCGACTTCGCGGTGAAGGCGTGGTAGAACGGCAGCTTCTGCATCTGCTCATAGGCGGCGCGCGCCAGGCGCTCGTTGCTGAAGCCGAGGCTTGCGCACCACAGCCCGGCGACGCTCTCGATGTAGTCACGCCCGGACTCGTCCCAGACCCGCACGCCCTCGCCGCGGCTGATGATCATCGGCCCCGCTTCTTGGTGGGCCACAAGGTCGGTGTAGGGGTGCAGCGCGTGGGCGATGTCCCGCCCGGCGGCGGAGTTGGCGCGGACGGCGGAGGGAGGAGGGGTCATGGCGGGAACCTGCTATGGGCTGTCCCACTATTCTAGGCTGTAAACCCCTCCGTTTGGAACATCATTCGACTGTCTTGGCAGTTGCCCCGGCCACCTTGCGCTCCGCCGCCTCTTCGGCCGAGGCCACGCCGCCGTGGGCGGCCGACCAGGCGACGGGGTTCTCCAGGAAGCGCCGCACCTCGGCCAAGGCCGGCTCGGCGAAGTACGGCCGGTCGCGGCAGGCTTCCAGCACGTCCCACCAGGTACAGAGGTGGTGCAGCGTGATGTCCATGGCGGCGAGCTTCTCGAAGCTGCCGGGGAACACGCCGTAGAAGAACACCACGAAGGCATGGTTTACCAGCGCCCCGGCGTCGCGCAGCGCCTGGGCGAACTGGATCTTGGAGGCGCCGTCGGTGGTGAGGTCCTCGACCAGCAGGGTGCGCAGCCCCTCCGGCACGTCGCCCTCGATCAGCGCGTTGCGGCCGAAGCCCTTGGGCTTCTTGCGGACGTAGGCCATGGGCGTCATCAGCCGGTCGGCGATCCAGGCGGCGAACGGGATGCCGGCGGTCTCGCCCCCCGCCACGGCCTCGACCGACTCGTAGCCGACGTGCCGTGCGACCTTTTCGGCCGCCATCTCGCACACCTTGGCCCGGGCGCGCGGGAAGTAGATGATCTTGCGGCAGTCGATATAGACCGGGGACTTCCAGCCGGACGTGAAGGTGTACGGCTCCTCCGGCCGGAAGTTCACCGCCTTGATCTCCAGCAGGATGCGCGCCGTGGTCAGCGCGGCGTCCCGGTCCCAATCCGTCATGTGCTGCGCCGCCATGTGGCCTGTCCTGAGTTCTTTGCCTGAGCTTCCTAGACCGCGTCGGTCCCATCGTCCATTCTGGCGCAAAGCATAGGGGAGACCAACCCATGGGCCGGACCTACAAGATCGCGGCGGTTCCTGGCGACGGCATCGGCAAAGAGACGGTGCCGGAGGGCCTGCGCGTGCTCGACGCCGCCGCCACGCGCTTCGGCTTCACGCTGCAGACCACGGACTACGACTGGTCATGCGAACGCTACGCCCGCGCCGGCGCCATGATGCCGGAGGACGGCCTCGACCAGCTCCGGGCGCACGACGCGGTGTTCCTGGGCGCGGTCGGCTGGCCCGGCGTGCCCGACCACGTCTCGCTGTGGGGCCTGCTGATCCCGATCCGCCGCGGCTTCGACCAGTATGTCAGCCTCCGCCCCTGCAAGCTGATGCCGGGCGCCAAGACCCCGCTCGCCGGCCGCACCGAGGCCGACATCGACTTCTACGTGGTGCGCGAGAACACGGAGGGCGAGTACTCCAGCCTCGGCGGCCGGCTGTTCGAGGGCACCGAGCGCGAGTTCGCCACCCAGCAGAGCGTCTTCACCCGGACCGGCACCGACCGCATCCTGCGATACGCCTTCGACCTCGCGATGACCCGGCCGCGCCGCAAGCTCACCTCGGCCACCAAGTCGAACGGCATCACCATCACCATGCCCTATTGGGACGAGCGGTTCCGCGCCATGGCCGCGCAGTACCCCGGCGTCACCACCGACCAGTTCCACATCGACATCCTATGCGCCCACTTCGTGCAGCACCCTGACTGGTTCGACGTGGTGGTCGGCAGCAACCTGTTCGGCGACATCCTGAGCGACCTCGGCCCCGCCGTGGCCGGCAGCATCGGCATCGCGCCCAGCGCCAACATCAACCCGGAGCGCGCCTACCCCAGCATGTTCGAGCCGGTTCACGGCTCGGCCCCGGACATCGCCGGGCAGCACGTCTGCAACCCCATCGGCCAGGTCTGGTCAGGCGCCATGATGCTGGAGCACCTGGGGGAGGCGGACGCCGCGGCGGCGGTGGTGTCCGCCATCGAGACGCTGCTGCGGGACGGCGGCCCGCGCACCCGGGACATGGGCGGCCAGGCCGGCACGTCCGAGGTCGGCCGGGCGCTGGCGCAGATCGTGGCGGCCGGGTAGGCCGCGCTTGCGCCCCCATCCTTGCGCTCTCGTGCTTGCGCCGGGTCGCGGCTGCTCCTACAGTGCGCTGGCGTCTGCGAACGAGTCGCAAATAGGGGTTTTCATTGGGCCGTGACACCAGCACCATCGCCCGCCGCTGCGAGCGAGCCGTCGTGACGGCCTATCGCGAGCTTCGGGTACACGGCAATGCGGACTTTGACTCGTTCCGGGCATGCACCACGTTATACCGGATCCACCATCCAGAGGCGTCGTTGAACGAAGCCCGGCGGCTGGTGGCCGAATGGATCGATCACCACGTGATCCAGGCCAAATCTGGCCCAACCACCGGTTGCGAGTGCGACTAGCCCGACCAGCGGCACGTCGTGGCTAGCCGGCGCACCCGGAACCATCCAAGGCCTTGGACATCAAGACCGGCTTATGTGTCTCTAGGACCCGCCATGGTCCCGGCGAGTTGCCGCTTGAACGCCGGTGGCCCAAACTTGTCGAGGCCGTAACGTCAAAATACATCCTGGTGCTGGCATCAGTTTGCGCCTGATGCCGCGTTGCGCTTCCAAGGCAATCTGACACATTCCAGAATCACTGAAAGCAGGTCCTCCATGCCCAGCCTCCTCGCGATCGAGACCAGCCCGCGCGGCGAGCGCTCCGTTTCCCGCAAGCTCACCGCCAAGTTCATCGAGGACTGGAAAGCGGACCATCCCGGCGGAACCGTGGTCGTGCGCGACTTGATGGAAACCCATCTGACTTTCGTCGGCCTCCCGTGGATCGCTGGCGCCTACACGCCGGCGGAGCAGCACTCGCCGGAAATGAAGGAAGCTTTGAAGATTTCTGACGAACTCATCGCCGAGCTGATGGCGGCTGACCGCGTCGTCATCGGCACCTCGATGTACAACTTCTCGATCCCCGCGGTGCTGAAGGCCTATATCGATCAGATCGTCCGGCTCGGCGTCACCTTCACGTCGAGCTACGAGGGACTGGTGAAAGGCAAGAAGGCGACCGCCATTCTCGCCTCTGGCGGCGTCTATGCTCCGGGATCGCAGACGGAGGCGTACAACGTGGCCAGCAGCTACCTGAAGCAGATCCTCGGCTTCATCGGGATCACGGACGTCACCGTGTTGCTGGCGGGTGGAACCGCCGCCGTCGACATGGGCAAGGCGACGCTCCCCGAGCTTCTTGGCCAGTTCACCCCGGACGTGTCGGCCGCCGCCCACGCCTGATTGCCTGCCGCCCGGGCCGCTTTGATGACGGTGGGCTGAACGTGCGGGCTTGGCCGTAGGCCAGCCCACTGCCCTTGGCGAGTGGGGCCGCAGCCAGCTTCGGCCAGTTCAATCGACGCCGCGCGCCCAGGCGATCGAAGCGCGCGCCAAAGCGTCGATCGTATCGACGAGCGGCACCCCCAAGGCGTTATGAGGCCCGGCCTGGATGCCAAGCGGGATTTCCGTGCATCCCAAGACGACTGCCCGCGCGCCGCGCGCCCGCAAGGCCAGCACGGCTTCCGCCAATGGCGCGTAGGCGTCGCTGACCCGGTTGGCCTTCACGGCGGCGATGGCCGGAAGCACAAGCTGCGCCATCTCCCTGCTTGTCGGCTCGACGCACGGCCAGCCGGCGGCGGCGAGGCGGTCTTGATACAGCCGCATCGCCAGCGTGGCAGCGGTGCCCATCACGCCCACCAGGCCCGGGGCGGTCCCTTGGCGCCGCAGGTCGGCCGCCGCCGCATCGACGATGTGCAGGATCGGCAGTGCCGTCGCCGCGCGCATCCCGTCGATCCAGCCATGCGCGGTGTTGCACGGGATCGCCACTGCGCCGCACCCCGCCGCCGCCAGTCCGCGTAGGCCGCGGGCCAGCATCGGCAACGCATCCGGCCCGGCGCCGTCCCATGCCGCCGAGCGGTCAGGCACCCGGGGATCGGACCACAGCACCGCCGGCACATGGTCCTGGTCGCGCTCTGCCGGGGTCAGCAGGGTAAGCCGCAGCATGAACTGCGCGCTGGCCAGCGGCCCCATGCCGCCCAGCACGCCCAGCACCCGGTCAGGCTTCGCCCCGCTCCTCCTATCCCCGCTCATCTCGTCAGTTTGCCCGATCCTGGCCCGCACGCAACGCCTTGACGCCGGGGCAGGCCGGGGCCAGAGCGGTGGGCATGTTCGACCTGCAAGGCCATCGCGGCGCCCGCGCCCTGTTCCCCGAGAACACCCTGGAGGGCCTGCGCGCCGCCATCGCGCTCGGCCTCCATACCATCGAGATCGACGTGGGCGTGACCCGCGACGGTGCCGTGGTCGTCCACCATGACCCGGCGTTGAACCCGGACACCACGCGGGACCGCGCCGGGACCTGGCTGCCGGCCCGCGGCCCGCTGCTGCGGGAGCTGACGCTGGCGCAGCTTGCGGAGTACGACGTGGGCCGCATCCGCCCCGGCACGGACTACGCCGAACGCTTTCCGCAGCAGGCCGCACGGGACGGCGCCCGCATCCCGACGCTCGATCAGGTCCTGGCGCTGGGTGGCGAGACCCGGTGGAACGTCGAGCTGAAATCGACGCCCACGCATCCCGACTGGACCGTGCCCGCCGAGGAAATGGTCGAGCGCGTCCTGCACGTCGCGGGCGCCGCCGCGGCGCTGGACCGGATCACCGTGCAGTCCTTCGACTGGCGGGCGCCGCGCCATGCGCGCCGCATCCGGCCCGGCGTCGCCCGCGGCTGGCTGACGGACGCCCGCACCGTGGCGGACGCGGCGCTCTGGCTCGGGCGGGACGTGGCAAGCATGGACGCCGTGCCGGGCGCTGTCGCCCAGGAGGGCGGCGGCACCTGGGCGCCGGAGCATGAGGACCTGACCGAGGACCAGATGGCGGAGGCGCACGGCCTCGGCCTGCTTGTCATTCCCTGGACGGTGAATGCCCGCGACGACATGGTCCGGCTGATCGGCTGGGGCGTGGACGGCCTGATCACCGACTGGCCGGACCGCGCCCTCGCGGCGCTCAGGGACCGCCCGGCCGAGGCCGGGCGGCCGTGATCACCTGCGGGCGTCGAGAGGCACGAAGTCCCGCTGGGTCGCGCCGGTGTAAAGCTGCCGCGGGCGGCCGATGCGCTGGGACGGGTCCTCGATCATCTCTTTCCACTGGCTGATCCAGCCGACGGTGCGGGCGACCGCGAACAGCACGGTGAACATGCTGGTCGGGAAGCCCATCGCCTTCAGGATGATGCCCGAATAGAAATCGACGTTCGGATACAGCTTCTTGCTGATGAAGTAGTCGTCATGCAGCGCGATCCGCTCCAACTCCATGGCAAGGTCGAGCAGCGGGTCGTCCTTGATGCCCAGCTCCGCCAGGACCTCGTGGCAGGTGCGCTCCATGATCTTGGCGCGGGGATCGTAGTTCTTATACACCCGGTGCCCGAAGCCCATCAGGCGGACGTGGCTGTCCTTGTCCTTCACCTTCTCAATGAAGGCCGGGATGTTGTCCTTGTGGCCGATCTCGCCGAGCATCTTCAGCACGGCCTCGTTGGCGCCGCCATGCGCGGGACCCCATAGGCTGGCGATCCCGGCGGCGATGCAGGCGAACGGGTTGGCGCCGGTGGAACCGGCCAGCCGCACCGTGCTGGTGGAGGCGTTCTGCTCGTGGTCGGCGTGCAGGATGAAGATGCGGTCCATGGCGCGCGCCAGCACCGGGCTGACGTGGTACGGCTCCGCCGGCACGGCGTTCATCATGTACAGGAAGTTCTCGGCATAGCCGAGGTCGTTGCGCGGATACATGAACGGCTGGCCGATGGAGTACTTGTAGGCCCACGCGGCGATGGTCGGCAGCTTGGCAATCAGCCGGAACGCGCTGATGCGGCGGTGCTCGGGGTCGTTGATGTCGAGGCTGTCGTGGTAGAACGCCGACAGCGCGCCCACGACGCCGCACAGCACCGCCATGGGATGCGCGTCGCGGCGGAAGCCGTCGTAGAAGCGGCGCAACTGCTCGTGCAGCATGGTATGGCGCATGACGCCGTACTCGAACTCGTGCCGCTGCTCGGCATTCGGCAGGTCGCCGTTCAGCAGCAAGTAGGCGACCTCGATGAAGTTGGAGTGCTCCGCCAACTGGTCGATGGGGTAGCCGCGGTGCAGCAGCACGCCCTCGTCGCCATCGATGTAGGTGATCTTGCTTTCGCACGACGCGGTCATGCCGTAGCCGGGGTCATAGGTGAAAAGCCCCAGGTTGCCGTAGAGCTTGCTGACATCGGCCACCGACGGGCCGAGCGTGCCGGGCCGCACCGGCAGCGAGAACGATTTGTTGGAGCCGTCCAGGGTCATGGTGACCGACCCGTTTGCCGTGCTGCTCATGCTGTCATCCCGTTCTGACCAGGCGGAATTCGCCGCCTTTCGATCCTGTGCTGCCGGGTCCGCCGCCTGGACCCGGCATCATGGCAAAATAAGGGCGCAGCCGCCCTGCACGCAACCTTCGCTCTTGCAGCAATTCCCAGGCAGCCCGCAGCCCCAGCGGCTTGATTCATGGCCAAAATGGCTCCGCCTTGCGGAACCGCTTCCAGGCATGGCCGACGCGCGCCCGGGACGACGTGTCGGCGGCCGTGACGAACCCTTCGATCAGCCCGGCCGCATGGCTGCGCTCCGCCCGGCCCAGTTGCGCCATCAGCCCGGCAGCCGTCGCCCCGTCGTTCAGGGTGCCCAGTTCTTCCTGCAGGGCCGACAGGCGCTTGACGAAATGGCGCGCCGGCTTCTCGGGGAACAGCGGCAGGAAGAACTCCGCCGCGTAGCGCAGCCGCTTGCACTTTTTGCGCAGCTCATGCAGCGCCGGAAGCGGGAGCGCCGCGAGGTCCCGGCCGGCATGGCGCACGTGCCTCAACTGATGCGCCAACGCCCCGGCGGCGAACGGCGCCGTGTCCTGCTGCAACCGTGGATCAGGCGTCGCTTCACGCTCCCATGGCCGCAGCACGGACGCGCAGGCCAGGCCGATCTGCAGCTCGCGGAAAGCCGCGCTCGCCAGGTAGGCGCGCAGCTCGACATAGGCCGCCTTCCGCCGCCGCCCCGCCGCCGCGAGCAGGGCGCGGAGCCGGGCATCGCCCGGAAACGCTGCAAGAACGTGGTCCGCCGTGCCGCCGAGGAACACGTCCCAGTCCCGCGCCGCGCCCAGGCGGGCCGCGGTGACGCGCAGCCCGGCGTTCAACGGTTCGAGGTCCGGGAAAGCGGCGACGTGCTTGAGG